>JBDSFG010000205.1:0-48401 GCA_039919615.1 Ginsengibacter sp.
TTTTTCAGGGCATTCATTTAATAGATAAATTTGTATGTAAAAAATGGAGTATAAAAGAGAAGTTTGGCAAAGGGGGCCTGTGGAAAACATTCCTGCATTGTTGCAACCTATAGCTCATGCAATGTTGCAGGCCCGGGAAGAATTGTATGACATGATGAAAAATTTTCCTGAAGATCTTTTATGGGAAAGGCCCGGAGGCGTAGCTTCTCCTGCATTTCATTTACAGCATTTAACAGGGGTGCTTAACAGGCTATTTACCTATGCAAAAGAAGAGGCGTTAAACGATGAACAATTACATTCACTTTCCCTGGAAGGCAACAAAGAAGGGTGCCCTTATGATCTTGCAATGCTGCTTGAGAAATTTTATGGGCAGGTTGATCTCTCCCTTACTGAATTGAAGAAAGCAAAAATTGATATGCTTACGGATAGAAGGGTAATTGGAAGGCAAAAAATCCCCACTACTTTAATCGGTTTATATGTTCATGCCGCAGAACATACAATGAGACACATTGGTCAATTGCTGGTAACAGTGAGGGTTATTCAAAGTTCGCATTTGCGTCAACCCCTGTAAAGGCAAAAGCCTTACTAGTTGCGCTAATCAAATTCATGTTAAAACATTTATTCAAATTAAGCGTTTAAAAAAATATAAGATCAAAGACGTAAATTCAATTTATCAAACCTAAAAAGTATAAGCATGAAATCATTATCTGAAAACTGGTTTGCGGAAGGATACATAGATTTTGAACTGAAAAAATACACATTGCTTGCTTATCTCCAACATGTACATTCATACTTTAATCAGAACAAACTTTATCCCCAATTGGCTGATATAATTTTTCACTACAACAATATTGTGGCATTCAGGGAGAACAGAAAATTTTTGCAGGAACATTTTCCAAAGCAGCTTACGGAAATAAATTTAAAAAAGCTGCAGTTGGAATATGAAAGAATGATAGAAGATGATGAGATGATGAGAGAGCTTGAAGATATAGTTAGTTACTCAGCTCAAAAAATGAAAACCGCTATACAAAACGGCACAGAGATATACGAATTTGTGGAAGACAAATTAACCATCGAGCCTGTAGGCCTCATTCCGATTGACACTAACGAAGGTTACCTGTTGATAAGTGATGGGCACTTTAATACAACGGTTGCTTACCAATACCAGCTCACTATATTTGAAAAGCATGATGAGAAATACCGGGGCCTCCGAACAGCGTTTGTTCAAAAGTGGATAAGGTCTGTAAGTAATTCAGCCGAAAATATAAAAGGCGAGTTAATAAAAAACCGGAA
The DNA here is from genome assembly GCA_039919615.1 of Ginsengibacter sp. GTDB lineage: Bacteria > Bacteroidota > Bacteroidia > Chitinophagales > Chitinophagaceae > Ginsengibacter. Next base: position 1,294 of record JBDSFG010000205.1, read on the forward strand.
AGAATTACCCAACCCTGCGGTGTATAGCATAGAAACGATGTTAGCTTACCCAATGGAGGAAACTTTACTGCCCATTGCAAAAAGAACATTTGTGAAATATATCAGCGGTTAATGTGGCGTTATCTTTGACGATTTTTAAATATTTTTATATATCTTACATATCACCCTACGATTGCGATAGTTTTCCTTTCAAATATATTTTTAAACTGATAAGTCTGTAATAAAGCCAGATAAGTCACAAATTGTAATTCCAATGGCGAAATCAAACGACTTCGGTGTTGGGCTTATGCACGAAACTGCAATCACCGCATCCAAAGTTGGATGGGAGCCCGAAGATATTTCCAGTCTTTCAAAAGATGAAAACCTTATGAAATTGATTCGGGGAGTAATACTTGGCACACATGAAATAAAAGAAATAGCCTATGTTATTGATTGCGATGCTCCTCCGTTTATCCCTGAGGGATGGCAGGTAGAACAACATAAACAACGCGGCAATATGAGGTTTGAAGCTTCAAAGATTGAGTTGCATTGTTCAAAAAATAAAAAGGGGGGAAGTACAGATGGTTACTATGTGCGTGAAGATCTTAAGGACAAAGAAGCACTTAATGCAAATGTATTGGATTACCTGCTGGTAAATACCAAAGCTATTCCCGACGCCTGGAAAGATAAAGACATTTTCTTCTGGGGAACAATCTATAGCAGCCCCAAAGGTTACCTTCATGTTCGTTGCTTGTATTGGTGTGATGGCTTGTGGAGATGGGGCCACGATCGGTTGGGCGTTGACTGGAGCATTCACAAACTTGCAGCTATTTTAGTAACATGATCCTTATTATAAGGGATATCTTTATAAGGTTTATTTGGGTGAAAATTTATAAGTGTTTAAATTGCTAATAAATAATTCTACTCTAACCTTACCTGATTTCTTGTTATAATGAGCTATCCGAAAATTATCTCTTTCTTTTTTCTATTTATTATCGGCATAACTATTCAAGGCATTACAGCCCAGTCCTTAAATATAAATGGAGATACCATATTTGTAAATATGGAGGCCGAAGTCCAAATTATCTTTCCAACACCCCCCAAAAATTTTAATACGATACCTGAAAATACGGAGTACAGGATATGGAATGTGGGAACAGGCATAAATTTAATTCCGGGATCTGCTGATAATACCCCGGTAACTTTATCAGTTTCTGAAGCTGATAGAAACCATAAATTCATCCTCATCTTTAAACAGGAAATCAGCAAAAGGGAAGCAAAGCTCTATTATGATTATGCAACGATAAATAAACTGGCGCAGCACGTCAGGGTAAAAACATTGTCCAAATCGAATAAAACAGACCAGCCAACCGTACGTACTGAGCCTGTTAAAGATGACAAGAAAAAAGAAAAAAAGGAGATTGCCAGGGAGCAACCGGTTGATAGCTCCTTAAATTATTATGTTTTGTTAACAGAGGGAGATAAATATTTTGCACAGCAAAATTATGAGAGTGCTGCATTAAGTTTTAATAACGCACATGCCCTTCGCCCTAACGATAGAATTCCCCTTGAAAGGCTTGAGGAGATAAAAATTAAGTTAGGCGAAAAGGAAAAATCAAGCCAGCAAGCTAATGATAAAAAATTTCTGGCTATAATGGAAGAAGCCAAAATTTATCTTAACGAGCAAAAATATAATGAAGCACAACAAGCATACAAGCGTGCACTGGAGCTAAGGCCGGGAGATGACGATGCTAAAAGTTTGTTGCAGGCAGTAAATAATTATCTTTTGAAAGTAAATGTTCAAAGTGAAAAACAAAAAAGTAAGGACATCAAAACCAATAGCATTACCCGAGACGAAAAAATATCAAACAAAAAGCAATTAACAGATCAAAATAGTTACGACTCTGCCGTTAAATCAGCAGATAATTTTTTTAAAGCCGGCGATTATAATAATGCAAAAGCAGGATATTCCAAAGCATTGGAATTTATTAAGAAAAATTATCCCCAGGATCAGGTTAATAAAATAAATAAAATTTTGAGTGACCAGGTTGTACAGGCTAATGCCGAAAAGCTTAAACTTGAACAACAACAAAATCTTAGATCAGAAGCAAAAGCAAAAAATGACAGTGTTGCCTCAGAAGCTGAAATAAAAAAGAAATATGCCCTGGCATTGACACAGGGAAAATCAAGTTATCTTAAAAATGATTTTTTAAACGCAAAATCTTTTTATGAACAAGCAATGAATTTATTACCGGAGAAAGAAGAGCCAAAAAAGCAGCTGGCGATCATTAATAATAAACTTGCAGAAATAGAGAAGGAAAACGAAGTTAACAATAACTATGAACGAAGTATTGCTTTGGCAGACAGCCAGGTAATTGCAAAGGCGTATCAATCTTCAATTGCCACTTATAAGCAGGCATCAATTATAAAGCCATTGGAATCGTACCCCAGGAAGCAGGTAAAATATATTCAATCTGAATTAGTGCTTATCGAAAAAAAGAAACGGGAAGATGAGGAACGCCAATATAATAATGCACTTGCCAGAGCTGATAAAGCTGTAGCTAACAAAAGCTATGAGGAAGCTAAATCAGGGTATACCGAGGCACTGTCTATTCATCCTGAGAATGAATATGCACAAAAAAGACTTGAAATAATTTCTTACCAGTTAGAGAAAGAGAAAGCGGCAGCAAAAGTAGTCCGGGATACAATTCCGGTAATCCCGGAAAAAAAATCAAGAAGAAGAAAATCTTCAAAGTAATATTCATTTCTCCGGGCTACGAGTACAAATATATTTGCGAATTATAGTTTGTAAAATATTGCTTAATCCATGAATAATTGTTCGGCATCTGGTTGAACCCAATATTATTGTTTAACTATTTTTTCAACTATTTTTTTATTTTTCGAAACGATCCTGAGAATATAAGTACCAGGTGAAAATAATGCAACATCATCAACTTTGATATTATTGAATCCCTTGTTTAAGAATATCTTCTTACCCGCCAATTTTTTACCTGAAGCATCCAGAATATTTAATACTGATGCTTCATCTTTATCCCAATTAACATTAATATTAAAATAGTTTATGAATGGGTTTGAGGATATAAGTAAAGGTTTGGTATTTGCATTGGCTCTCAACGTAATTACTCTTGAGTAAGATTTTTTTCCATCCTGATCAACCTGTTTTAAACGGTAGTAAATGAGTGGGGATGTAACCCCCGAAAGATCATCTATTATTGAATAATCATGTTGCAATGAAGTAGTGGTATTGCCCTGTACCGTTGCAAAGGCAGTAAACGAGTTACCATCAAAACTTCTTTCAACCACAAAATAACTGCAATTTTTTTCCAAAGAAGTTCCCCACGTGATCTTTGCATTTTTATTTTGCAGCGTTATGCCATTGAAATAAATAAAGGATAGTGGTAAAGGATTTACTGCCTTAATCACAAAGCTGAATACGCCGGGGAAATACTGGTCTGCTTCTGTACCAAATTCTAAAATAGCGCTGGTAGCATTGGGCGTTATGCCGTAGCCGGTGCCAGCATAAAACTGATCAATATCAATTCCCATCTGGTTGGTATAGTTCGGGTTTTTGGCTGTTACATGAACCCCGTTATCGCTGATGGTGCCATTCCATGGATTGTCAGCTGCGTTTATTTCATTTGAAAATATGTTACCGTTTATTTTCAAAAAATCTCCTGTAAGATTGGCGTCACCTTCCCATGCTGCCACTCCCATTTTTGCATCAGTTGCAGCCAATGTGCCTGAAGGTACATTCAACCCTGTTAATGTTATTGAGGTTGTAAGCGGATTGCCATTATCAAACACCTGTTCAAATCCATCATACAACCGCACACTGTTATAGTCCAATGCGGCGTTCTCAAATACAACAATAATACACCAGCCTCCATAATTACCGCCGTTATCAATTGCGCCGCTTGAGAGCGGAGCGTTGCCTGCTGAATAACTACCGGCTCCATTGCTTTGTATAAATGATGTAACATCTGCAATTGCCTGGTAACGCACATATTCGGCACCACCCTGAATAAAAATACTTTTATCAATTTGTGCAGCAACAAATTCATCATAAGAAGCTAATGTCCCTTTTCTTATTTTAATTTTTTGATTGGCCGTTTGGGTCATATCAAAATCAGCAGTCTTTACCCGGCCTCCCCAATACAGGCGTGCTAATTTAATGGTGTTTATTCCGGCGGGTAAAGTAAGGTCGGCAGAAGAAGAATTTCTTGTTTCACTTCCACTGCCGGTGCTGCCATCAACATCTGTGTACTGCATGTTGTTAGCATCGTTACCATAAATACTGTTTCCGTCAGCGCCGTTATCATTCATGCGGGCAACATCAATGAGATTGGTATTTGTGTCAACAAGATTCATGAGCGTATTGCCAAACATAACAACGCTGCTTTTTGAATCACCGGAATAAACAAGCGTATAGTTTCTAAACTGAGCCTTTAAAGCTGTTGAAAATAGTAGACCGATAAGAACAGATAATTTAACTTCAAAATTTTTCATTTCAACTTTTTACAGAGATGATCTTACATAAATCTTTTTTGCTGAAGGGTTCAAATTATATAACCGGTTAATTACAAAACTGATTTAAAAAGATAATAAAAATAAATGGAATAAGCGGCTCATTGGTTAGATAAAATAGAAACCAGGATGCAATACAAATAGCTGACACATCCCCGGCAATAAAGCACGCATCATTCCAAGTCAATATTTTTCGTGAAGCTTTTATCTTATTATATCTTTAAAAAAAAATTGTACGCTTATGAAAGCTGGAATGTCCATTGCTGTTTCATTACTCTTCGGGGTATTAATCTTCACGTCTGCAAGTGTGCCCTTGTTGCACAAACATGTCAGTGCTGGTTCTTCACAAACTGCTGTAAAACGCTTTTTATATGTGGCGGTGCCTGGCATAAGGGACTACCTCGGCTATGGCGGCCACGGTATTCTTGTTTTTGATATCGATAACAATCATCGCTTTATTAAAAGAATTACTACCCATGGCCTCCACCCGGATAAAACACCTTCCAATGTAAAAGGGATTGCTGTAAGTATTCCTCTCAATAGTATTTATATCAGCACAATTGAATCACTGCAACGAATAGATTTAGCTACAGACAAATTGATTTGGGAAAAAGCATTTGAAGGCGGTTGCGACCGCATGGCCATTTCACCTGATGGGAAAACCATGTACCTCCCTTCTTTTGAAAAAGGCTTTTGGAATGTTGTTGATTGTGGTACCGGGGATATCATTAAAAATATCCCTGTTTTCAAAAGAGCACACAATACTATTTATGGTCCGTCAGGAGAGCATGTTTATTTAGACGATATCGCTTCGCCCTGGCTTTACATGGCAGATGCAAAAACACATAAACTTGTAAATAAGGTTGGACCATTTGCCAACTTCATTCGTCCTTTTACTATTAATGGCAAAGAAACTCTTGTGTATGCTACCGTAGATAGTTTGTTGGGTTTTGAAGTAGGGGATATTAAGACCGGTAAGAAGCTGGCCCATATTGAAGTAGAAGGATGGAGTATGGGGCCGGTAAGAAGGCATGGTAACCCAAGCCATGGCATTGGATTAACGCCTGATGAAAAAGAATTATGGTTAGCTGACGGACACAACATGCGTGTACACGTTTTCAGTGCCATTGCACCTTACCAGCAGCTAACAACTATACCAGTACAGGATATGCCCGGATGGATAACCTTTAGTATAGATGGAAAGTATGCATATCCTTCAAGCGGCGAAGTTATTGATACAAAGACCCGCAAAATAATTACTACTCTGCAGGATGAATTTCATAATAACGCAGCAAGTGAAAAAATGCTGGAGATAGATTTTACAGGCAACAAACCAGTAAAAGCCTGCGATCAGTTTGGCATTGGGAGTCTGCGATGAGGGGGGAAAGATCATTAATATTCCATAACCTCAACTTTACGAAAATCCATTGGATGGCTGTTCGATTGCAATGAAATGTATCCATCCGTCACTAAATCATTTCCATTGACTATAAACTTTTTTGCATTGGCATTTGCGGAATCATAATGAGGATTTTCAAATTGAATGATTTGTTCACCATTAACAAAGTGAGTAAACTTTCCATCGTGGATATCAATTTCAGCAGTTACCCATTGGTCTCCGTGAAAAGTTTTTTTTACATCAGGTGATGTACAATAAGATGAATTTCTTTTTCCATTAATTTCTATATACATTCCTGATGCGCATATTTCACCGGAAGGTCGCTCATCTTTACCATTTCCGCCAAGCAGGTTATATTCAAGGCAAACAGGGAAAGACTGGCTCAAATCTAAAGTAGCAGGTGGCTGGCAATGATACTGTATGCCGCCATCACGATATCCCCATGAAGGCGCACCAGGCGTAAGGTTGCCCGTAAATCTATATTCAACTTTTAGCCTGTAATTTGTAAATTTCTTATTGTAATATAACGCTCCAAACTTATTACTAAAACTATCATATTGGTTGTACCGCGTACTAAGAATACCATCTTCAACGCGAAAAGTATTACCGAAATTTTCGCCAGCCGGATATCCGGAAATTTTCGGAGTCCAGCCATCAAGGTTCTTTCCATTAAAAAGGCTGACCCATTTTTTTGTATCAGCTTGTCTTAAGGGAACTTTGGAAAAATAAGATTGTAAAAGAAATGGACAAAAAATTAAAAGCAATGGTAAGTGTTTCATGCGGTGAAGATATTTTAGGGGAAGTTAAATAAAATTAAATGAGAGATTAAAAGCCGACAAAGCAATTATATTATTTAGGCATAGATGGTCTTACTTCTATCTTGCTTGGTAACGTTCTTGGATTCATATTTAAAATGTCAGCAACCAGTTGACCGATATCTTCCGGCTGTATCTTCCACGCATCTGCCTCGTTAGGAATATGGTTGTTAAAATGTGTTGCAACAGAACCCGGCATAATCGTGGTCACCTTTATTCCCTGTTTACGCAGATCGAGCATGATAGCCTGTGTAAATCCTACCAGGCCAAATTTACTGGCATTATAAGCAGCGCCATTTTCAAAAAAGTTAGTGCCGGCAAGGCTTGCTATTGTTATGATGTACCCTTTGGATTTCTTCAATGCTTCGAGACTTGATTTTACACTGTTGAACACGCCGGTGAGGTTGGTGTCAATCGTGTTTTTCCAATCGTCCTCCGTTAAAGTTTCTATGGATGCAAAATGTCCCACGCCTGCATTGGCAACCAATACATCAATTTGCCCGAAGCGATCAATTACCGCTTTCACCGCTTTTATTTCGGATGGCATGGAGCCTACATCTGATTCCAAAGCCAACACTCTTGAAGTATCTTTGCTTAACAATTCAGCCGCTTGTTTTGCTGCATTTATTGTTCTGCTGGTGATGGCCACTTTCATACCATTATCAAGTAAAATTTTTGCTATGCCAGAGCCTATGCCTTTGCTACCACCTGTTATATAGGCAACTTTATCTTTAAGATTATTCATAAGTGTTTATAAAATTTTGATTGAATGGTTGTTTAAAAAAATTCTTTTAATGATTAAGACAATGGAAAAACTTTCCGGTTTTTATCTCTGCAAAAACTATGCGCCAACTTATTCCAAAATTCTTTTTAATAAGCGCCGGGTGGAAAGGTCAACACAATTTCCAGTTCGGTTGATGCAGTATAAATAACCTCCTTTGTTTTAAAAGGGACTAAAAACTTATCTCCTCTTTTTATACTTATAATTTCTTTGCCTGCTTTAATAATTCCTTCTCCCTTTGTAACAATACCTGCGTGAAAACAGTCAGAGCTACGGGTGTAGGTTCCCTTTATATTCATCTTGCGTACAGAGAAACAATTTGTTTGTTTATTACCTATTAAAATAAATTCTTCATAATTACTTTCTTTATTAAGTGATACTGGCTTACAAAAATATCGCTGTTTAATATCTTCAGCAGTCAAGGGCTTAAACTCAATCATATCCATTGCAAAATCAATACTGCGGCCCATAAAGCGGGCTTCTTCGGGCAATACGTAACCTGCTTTTTCAAACTCTAAGCGAACAACAAAATCAGTTGGCTCCATTATCTCGATCATAAATACACCCTCTCCAATAGCGTGCGGTAATCCTCCGGGAACAATAAATACATCTCCGGGTTGTATATGTATTTTGTCGAAACACGATAATATCTTTTCGCTATCCTGTTGCAATACGGCCTGCTTAAAATCTTCTTTGGCCATTGGATGCTGAAAGCCGAGGTAAATAAATGGCTCACTCTCTTCCTCACGAGTTCCGAGAATAACATAAGCTTCCGTTTTACCTGAATTACTGTTCAGGTACTTTTGAGAGAAGGCAATAGTGGGATGAGCCTGTATATGTAGCCGGATTGCTGAGTCAAGGAATTTTAGCAGGAATTGTGTATTGGCTCCATATTTTTTATAATGGGTGTCACCAATCAGTTCCAGGGGATTATCTTCAATCAAATCTTTTAGCAAAAAAGAGTTTCCGTTCACCTCCACTTTTGAATAGCCTTCTACAAAAGTTTCTCTTCCTTTATTTATAGCCCGTGTGGTGCTAACGATCCATTCTTCTGAAAAATGACTGTCTTCAGGCGGGGATTTCCCTTCAAGTGTATCAAGTATTTTACCGCCTGGATAGGTACGCCAAACCCTGTTACCAGATACTAATAGAATGCCTGGTATATTGGTCATTTATATTTTACTTTATCTTATTTTACTCAACTTAAATGCAAAAAGGGAAATAAATGCATAGCAGATGATAGGTAAATAATAAGCTGCGGCAATATTATGATTAGCGACCAATCCCATTAATGGCGGAAACACTGCGCCTCCGGCAACACCCAACACAATAAAAGAAGAAGCCTGTGGTTTATGCGGACCGAGGTCTTTTAAACCAAGGCTATAAATGGTTGGAAACATAATGCTGAAGAAAAAATTAAGCATTATAAGGGCTATGAATGAAACCCAGCCAAAGCTTTGTGCAATTATTAAACACATCAGGATGTTACATAGCGCAAATGTACCGAGCAATTTATTCGGTTCAATAAATCGCATCACATAAGCGCCGGCAAACCGGCCGGTCATTTTTAATATCATGCTGAAAGAAAAAAAGTAAGCGGCTTTTTCGCTGGTAAAGCCCATTTTTTCTACTCCATAATTAATAAAAAATGCCCAGGTGCCGCCCTGCGCCGCTACATTAAAAAACTGTGCCGCTATAGCCCATTTAAAATGTTTATGTTGAAATAGCTTTTTAGTATGTCTTAATTCCTGTGGGTCTGTTGCTACTGCAAACGATTCTTCATCGGCTTTCACATCACGGGTTTCTGTTATAGCGGGAATTTTTAAAATAAAAAAAGCCGCGGCAATGAGTAGGAGAAGTATGCCGATAGCAGTATACATTATCTTCACTGATTGCAGGTCGTTGGAATGAGCGGCACTTAAAATAAAATAGCCGCCTAAAGCTGGCCCTAATACCCCGCCGAGTCCGTTAAAGCCTTGCGCAAAATTTAAACGGGAGGCGCTGGTACTTTCCGGCCCAAGTGCAGCAACAAAAGGATGTGCTACTGTTTCCATAGTTGCAAGGCCACAGGCAAGTACAAAAAGCGCAACACGAAAAAATGTAAATGACCCGGAGTTGGATGCTGGCACAAATAAAAAAGCCCCAAAGGCATAGAGCAAAAGCCCAAGTAATACGCCGTTCTTATATCCAAATTTTTTCATGAACAACCCTGCAGGAATGCCCATAACCGCGTAAGCCCCAAACATGGACAACTGTACAAGCGCCGACTTTGCTTTGGATATATGCAACACTTTCTGGAAATGCCTGTTGAGCACATCACCCATAGTAATAGCAATACCCCACAACATAAAAAGAGAAATTACAAACGCCAGCGTAACGAGGTATCGTTTTTCCGTAAAGGCCGCTTTTTTTAGGAGTGGCTTTTTCCCTGTAGCATCGTTATCGCCTTTAGGCAAAGAATAAGCAGCAGATTCTGACATAGTAAATTATGAAAGACCAATTTATTCAATTAAATGATTATTGGTTAAGTAATTTTTAATTTGTTTCTGCCGGAAGTAAAAATATTATCCGGCATGCAGCAGCCACTGTTGCACAAAATACCCCGCCGGATCAACTGGCAAATTAGAAAAATAAGATATTCTTTGGCGTTCCATCGAAACTCCTGGTGAGATTTTAGAACTGTGATGCTGCCTGGAGCAAACTACGCAACTAAGGATTGGGAACGATTTTTATCATGATTTAGATGCTTAAAAAATGTCAGTATTATTTTTAACCTGAGTGATTCCTGCAATACCACGCAGACGGGGCAAAACACTATTTTGCAAAAAGATGATAAAACAGATTCGTTTAAAAAGCCGCTATAAATTATAAAAACTTTGCGAAGGCCTATCGTTATACTCCTGAAATTCTATTTCCAGTAGGATTTCCAGAAGGAGCCGTTGCAGGAATTTCTAAAAAGAATTGAAATAATTTTCTACATTTAAATAAATTATCAAATTATGACAATAATAGGTTTTTTAGTTCTTTTGTTAATAGCTGCAATATGCGGCGCAATAGGACAAGCGCTGGCGGGTTATGATTTGGGTGGATGCCTTGTTTCAATAATCGTTGGTTTTATTGGAGCCTATATTGGTTTATGGGTTGCTGCTAAAATGGATTTGCCGCGGCTTTTTGAGGTAAGTATTGATGGCAAACCTTTCCCTGTATTGTGGGCCGTAATTGGGTCTGCGATATTTACTTTTGTTATGGCGCTATTGCGAAGGTTATTTGTAGGCGGACGTAACAATGATTTGTGACTTGTACAACACATACTTCATCGAAGCATCGATCAGGCCGGCACTCCTTACCTTTCTAGTGAGGTGAAAAAAACATCTTAACTTATGACGATGAGAGATCAGTCAATCAAAATGTAACTATGTAAAGAAACATAACCTTGCAGCAGTTATGTTTAGGAATACAGCAGCGATAAAAAAGAATATCTTCTCAAAGCAATTTCCGGCAACTTTAAGTACAGAAAATACCTGCACTTATTTTTTCGAATGCACCTGGTTAATTGTTTTTAAATAATATTAATGCCGGTATCAAGAAGAGAATTTTTAACCAAAACTGCAAAGGCCGCTGGCGCCGCATACCCGGCAATGCTGGCGCTTGGTATGCTTAAGGCTGCACCTGCTTATCCCTTTGATCTCCGCGGAAATGGAAGTGGCAAAAAAGTTATTATACTTGGTGCAGGTCTGGCAGGTATGTCTGCCGCTTATGAACTAGGCAAACTGGGTTATACATGCATAATTTTCGAAGCAAGAACCAGGGCTGGTGGCAGATGCTGGTCTATCAGGAAAGGTGCGCTGCACACTGAAACGGAACAGCCTTTGCAAACAGCAACCTTTAATGAAGGACTTTACTTTAATGCCGGACCATCACGCATTCCGCATCACCACGAGCTAACACTTCACTACTGCCGGGAGCTGGGTGTGCCTATAGAAGTTTATAATAACGTTAATGAAGCGGCATATTATTTTAGTGAGGGCAAAGGAAGTTTATCGAATAAAAAGATCAGGGTACGTGAAGTACACAACGATGTAAGAGGATATACTTCGGAGCTGTTGGCGAAAGCTATTGACCAGGATAAAATAGATATAGCGCTTACTAAAGAAGATGCACAAAAAGTGGTGGAATATCTACGTGCAGAAGGTGGGCTTGATATTGATAAATTATATAAAGCATCAGACCGGAGAGGCTACCTGGAAGACCCTGGTGCAGGAGAAAAATTTGGAAAGATTGCTGATCCGCATAAGCTATCTGACATTATTGAAAGTGGTTTGCTAAGCCCGGATTTTTATAATGTCTCGGAGTACGTATATGAATTGCAATCAACGCTTTTTCAGGCAACAGGCGGTATGGACTCTATTGCCAAAGCATTTGAAAAAAAATTGACCGGCGTTATACGATTCGGTTGCGAGGTCACTTCAATACAAAACGGCACAAGTGATGTAAAAATTACTTATAAGGATAAGGCCGGTGAAAGAATTATTGAAGGTGATTTTTGCATATGTACCATTCCCTTGCCGGTACTGAGTAATATTCAGCACAATTTTTCATCGGATGCAAGCAGGGCAATTGATTACATACCTTATATCAATACAGGGAAAACCGGGCTTCAGTTTAACCGGCGTTTTTGGGAAGAAGATGAGCAGATCTATGGCGGCATCACCCATACCAATAGTGACCTTACGCAAATCTTTTACCCCTCTAATGATTACTTAAGTAACAAGGGAATACTGATTGGCTATTATAATTTCGGGGAGGTTGCTAAAAGGGTTGGGGAGATGAGTTACGGGCAACGGGAGAAACTTGCACTTGAAAAAGGAAGACTCATTCACCCGCAATATGATAAAGAATTTCAAAGCTCTTTTTCAGTAAGCTGGCAACATACACCGTACAGTCTTGGAGGCTGGGCATTATACACAAAAGAAACCCGGCAAACCTTATACAAAGCCTTAATAAAACCGGATAAAAATGTTTATTTTGCAGGAGAGCACATGACCTATTTAAATGCATGGATGGCCGGGGCTTTTGAATCAGCGAGAAAAACAGTTACAGATATACATGCGAGGGTAACGGAGCAAAGATTATCTTATCCATCGGTTAAATAACAGGTATTTAGTGTTACCAAACAGGCGGTTTGCCTTCGCCTGGTTCTACGATTGTTTTCTGTATGATCATAATTTATTAATTTAAAAAGTATCATCTATGTCTGCTTCAATGAATCGTAGGCACTGGTTAAAAACCAGCACAATGCTTACGGGTGGCCTGGCTTTTTTGCCCGGCACACTTCCTGCTGTCCCGGCTCCTGCTTCCCCCGTTAAACGTATAAAAAGCTTGTCTGATACGGAATATGGAAGGCTGATGCCACCTGATCTAAAAGCCCGCTTATTCGCCAACGAAAATCCTTTTGGCCCTTCTGATAAAGCAAAGAAAGCAATCAGTGAATCGCTGGAAACCTGCTGCCGTTACCCCCTTACAGAAGTTGAGGAAATGATAGATAAAATTGCAGCTTATGAGGGTGTGGCAAAAGAAATGATCATGATGTCGTCGGGCTCAACTCCAATTTTGCAGGCCACAGCGTTATGTTACTGCAAAGCAGGCGACAGTGTTATCAGCGCCGATCCAAGCTATGCAGACCTTCCCGAACATGCTGAAGCGGTAAATGCCAAATGGATAAAAGTTCCACTCACTGCTGAGTTCAAACTCGATCTTGATGCAATGGAAAAAGCAATTGACAACACAACCAAACTTGTATATATCTGTAATCCTAATAATCCCACAGCTACTATTGTTGACACTGTGCGGCTTAAAGATTTTTGTGAAAGGGTTTCTAAAAAAGTAATGGTTTTTGTAGATGAAGCTTATATAGATTATCTCCCTGATCCGCAGGGAACCACCTTAATAGAAAATATAAAAAAAGGACAAAACATTATCGTTGCCCGAACCTTCTCCAAGTTGTATGGTTTTGCAGGTTTGCGCATTGGCTACATGGTAGCGCAACCGGAAACAGTAAAAAAGGTAGAACCTTTTTGTGTAAGTTGGTTTGGCATTTCAGGGCCATCTATTCGTGCTGCATTGGTAAGCTACCAGGATAAAGAATACCTGCAGGATGCTTTAAAGAAAACTATAGCAAGCAAAGAATTTTTATACAAAACACTTAAGAGCGAGGGTTATGAATATATTCCTTCATCAGCAAACTTTGTAATGTTTCCCATAAAAATGGAAGGGCAACGTTTTGTTGATGAGATGATGAAACGTGGGGTGGGTGTTCGTTTTTGGGAATTCAATAATAAACACTGGTGCCGGGTAAGCATTGGCAGAATAGATGAGATGGAAGCGTTTGCAACGGCTTTTAAAGAATTGTCATAAGGTAAATTTATACAGGTAAACATTCATGCGTAGTATGATCAAAAAAATTTTATTATCAATCACACTCGGGCTAAATATTTTCATTCTTAAGGCACAGGATACAGCATCCGCTAAACACATTGCGCTTACATTGGAGCAATATGAAAAAGCAAAAACTTTTTCAATCAAAGATCTGGATAAAGATACTTATGCAAAGTTTGAGAACACTTATATCCTTGACCGCTACGAAATGCGCAAGCCTTATTTTATTACAGGAGATGATGGCCTGAAGAAACGTGTGGATATTTACAAACTCCTGTTGAAAAATGGTATGGCGGAGTTGGGAACGATGATCTATTACACTAATGAAAATGGTAAAAGATATACAGTGCTTCAACCAGCATTTACAGCAGAAAAGGCCGTATGGAATAAATACTTTAACGACATTGATAATATAAATAAGGAAGAAAAAAATTTTGTACTGAAGCTTTCTTATATCCTTTCAAAAGAAATGAGTTTTCAGTTGTACAAAGCGCTGAACCATGGAAAAGATCTGACAGCAGAGATGGCAACTTATGGAACCTATATCTGCTTCCCCGGTGACCAGCAAATTTCAATGGCAGATGGCTCTGTAAAACAGCTTGCTCAAATAAAGACGGGCGACAATGTAATTACCATTGATCCTGTTACAAAAAAAGCAGCTGTTTCCATTGTTACAAAACTTATACAGCATGAGGCAAAAAATTATGCAATAACAAAACTGTTAGTAGCGGCCGCTATTGAAAAAACTACCTCAAAAGGAAATGAAGTAAAGCTTTCCGGTAAAATATTATCAGCTACGCCCAACCACCCAATGGAAACTTTAAAGAAGATTACTACCATGGGAGATATAGAAATAGGTGATAAAATTTTATGCCTTGACGAAAATACAAACACCTATAAAACTTACACAGTATACAACAAAACAGAAGTAGCCGGTGGAGTGCAAAAAGTATATAACATGGAAACTGCCACGGGAAAAACGTTTGTTGTAAATGGAGTGATAGTGATGCAGAAATAATTTTTAAAAATTATGTGCTTGTAATGTTTCAAATTTCAGTTATCCATAACGGGTAAACTTCAACTCATCTTTCCTGCTTTACAAATGATTGCATGCAGGAATTAATTTAACCCAGCCCAACCCTTTCAAGGAAACTACTTTATAAAAACACCTTTTGGTGATCTTATTCATATAAAGCAATTTTAGTTATGGATAGAAAAAATTTTATTAAACGCACAGGTTTAATTAGCGGTGGTATTATGCTTGGCGGGGCATCTTCAATAACCGCCATGGCTTCGCAAGATTCTCCAATACAACTTAACGAGGCTTTGCGCTGGGCACAACTTGTTTTCGTAGAGAATGATCCGGGGAACTATGATCCTGATTTTTGGCTTGGCTATTTTAAGCGGGTACATGCACAAGGGGCATTGTTAAGTGCAGGTGGTGTGGTTGCTTTTTATCCCACCAATATCCCTTTTCACCACCGCAGCCAGTGGATGGGTAATAGCGATCCGCTTGGTTACCTGGTAAATGGTTGCCGCAAAATGAATATGGCTGTTATCGTTCGTACGGATCCTCACGCAACAAGGCAGGATGTTTATGACGCACATCCCGACTGGATCGCTGTAACTGCAGATGGTAAAAAACGGAGGCACTGGGCTAACCCGGATCTTTGGGTTACCTGCGCACTTGGGCCATACAACTTCGAATTTATGACAGCAGTGAATAAAGAGATCATGGAGAAGTATCAGCCTGATGCTATTTTTTCTAACCGCTGGTCCGGACACGGTATTTGTTATTGCGAACATTGCATAAAAAATTTCAAAACATTTTCCGGTATCGAACTTCCGCGGAATGTTGTGCAAAGTAACAGCACATCAATGCCGGCCGGCGATATTAGTGACCCTGCCTATCGTATATATATCCAATGGCGAATTGCCCGTTTAAAAGAACTTTGGTTTTTATGGGATGACGTAATAAAAAAAGAAAAGCCCGGCGCCCGTTTTATCCCGAATGGCTTTCCTGATAAATTAATTACAGGCCAGAATTCGGATTTTTTCTTCGCCGATCAACAGGCAAGAAGTGGTTTGATACCGCCCTGGAGCAACGGCTCACATGCAAAAGAGTTAAGAGCCACAATGGGGATGAAACCACAGGTGGGCATTTTTAGTGTAGGGCTGGAAGAGCAATATCGCTGGAAAGATTCTGTACAAACTGAAGCAGAAATAAGGGTATGGGTTGCTGAAGGGATAGCTAATGGACTTCGGCCTTGTTTTGTAAAATTTTCTGCGGTGCTGTATGATAAGCGGTGGCTTGAGCCTGTGGCTAAAATATACGAGGCTTGTTATAAAAGCGAAAAGTATTTAAAAAATATTGCACCGCTTGCCCGTGTAGGAATGGTGTATTCCGAGCAAACAGAGCGCAACTATGGAGGCAAACCATGGCAGCAAAATTATGGCGATCATAAAAAGGGAATGTATCATGCATTGATCGAAGACCGCATGCCTTTTGAAATGGTGAACGACCGGCTGATGGATGCAGAAAGACTGAAGCCTTTTAAATTATTAGTGCTGCCGAATATTGCCGCACTCTCAACGGTTCAATGCGAACAGCTTAAAAAATTTGTAGAAGATGGAGGAAGCCTTGTAGCCACTTATGAAAGTTCTTTGTATGATGAAGAAGGTAAACAAAAAAAAGACTTTGGTCTTTCTGAATTGTTTGGTGTTTCGTATGATGGTTCAGTTGAAGGGCCGCTGCAAAACAGTTACCTGCGTTTGAAAAGTGATTCGGTTACAAAACAGTTTCACCCCATATTAAAAGGACTTGAAGATGCATATCGTATCATCAACGGAACACATAGCGTAAAGGTTTCTCCAAAACAATTTTTCCCGGCTCCTGTAACCCTGGTTCCATCTTATCCCGATCTCCCAATGGAAGATGTTTATCCACGGGTACCAGATACTGACATAAGAGAAGTGTATTTGAGAGAGATTGGCAAGGGAAGAGTTGTTTATATACCCTGGGATATTGATAGAAGTTTTTGGCAGATACTAAGCGCAGATCATGGAAGGCTGTTAGGAAATATTATTCGCTGGGCTTTAAATGAAGAACCCATTGTAAACGTAAAAGGACCTGGTGTATTAGATGTTACCGTATGGAAACAGCAACATTCAATGACTGTGCATTTGGTAAACCTTACTAACCCAATGATGATGAAAGGGCCTTTTAGAGAATTGATACCGGTGTATGCAGAAGTTAGTATTCAACTTGCTGCAAATAAAAAACTAGCAAATGTGCACCTGCTTATAAGTGGTAAAAAACCTATTTATGAAGTGAAGGATGGCAAGCTTTATATAAAAGCCACGCAGATATTGGATCATGAAATTATTGCAATTGATTTTGGGTAGCGCAAAGAATCGCTGAAGATTTTTGAAGATGCAGGGAATCGCTTAAACGAACGGAAGGCTATCAGTAAGCTTATTTCAAGATACATCATTACAGTTATTAGGGCATAGCTTAATTTGCGTTTTCAATAATTCTTCTTCTGTTGCAAGTATATAATCTTATTACAATCATTATTGTTCTTACTGCTGTATTCGGTTATATTAACTTTAGGTTACTAAAATTGCAAGGCGCAATTAGTGTTATGATTATCTCAATTGCAGTATCATTTGCCAGAGTGGTGATTGGCGTTTTTTAGGCCGGATTTTTAATAGAACTACAGACATTATCAGGACTATTGACTCACACTGCATTAATGAAAGTGATGCTGAGTTTTTTATTGTTCTCATCTTTTAGCCGGATGATTAATTTTTATTCAATTTCATGTTTATGCAGTAACAAACTATAACTGTGAGTGTTAGCCGATGTTCCATAAAAATTAATAAGCCTGCACTGTTTCATAAGATTCGTCTTTTAAAACCGATAAAAAACAGCATCATTATTGTTATTAGTTAAGGCTAAAATTATTAATTATGAAAAAAGTAATCGTGTTATTTGTATTGGCTTTTTCCCTGGTTTCAATAACCGCATCTGCCCAAAATGGTGAGCGGTATAAGCAAATTTTAAAAGACTCACTTCAATTTACTGATGTGCAGATTGATACAGTTTTGGCCGTAAGGCAGGTGTTTCAGCCACAAATGAGAGATA
Source organism: Ginsengibacter sp. (assembly GCA_039919615.1). Lineage (GTDB taxonomy): Bacteria > Bacteroidota > Bacteroidia > Chitinophagales > Chitinophagaceae > Ginsengibacter. The sequence goes on from JBDSFG010000205.1 coordinate 19,395, forward strand.
TCTTTATGGATCAATCAATGAGCGCTGAAGACAAAAAAACCAAACTTGCTGCTATAAGCGAGCAAATGAGGCCGGGGTTAAAGACCGTTTTAAGTGATGAACAAATACAAAAAATGGAAGCGCTGCAACAAAGAATGCGTGACAGGCGTAACAATGGCGGAGGAAACTAATCTCATTAAAAAGCAATAAAAAGCAGGCTCAATCCAGGGTCTGCTTTTTTATTTTAGACAGTTCATGCAATGAAAGTAGTTGAAATCTTTAGATACTATAAAGGTGGCTATCGTTGCATTAAATTTGTAAATTTATTAAAAAGTCAAATGGGTAAACTGCATAACTCCATAAAATCTGCTCACAAAGAATTTATAGAAAAACAACATATTTTTTTTGTAAGCACTGCTCCGTTAAGTGCCGGTGGACGAATTAACCTTTCGCCTAAGGGGCTTGATTGTTTTAGAGTATTGTCTGAAAACAGCGTTGCGTACATGGATCTCATCAGCAGCGGAAATGAAACTTCAGCGCATACATTAGAGAATGGACGCATTACAATTATGTTCTGTTCTTTTGATGGCCCTCCTAATATTCTGAGGCTTTACGGAAAAGGATTTACAGTATTACCCGCCACAGAAGAATGGGAAATATATTCTCCCCAGTTTAGAATATATCCAGGCACAAGGCAGATCATTGTTGCCAATATTGATCTGGTGCAAACATCATGTGGTTTTGGCGTTCCATACTTCAATTATGTTGGTGAAAGAGATATTCATTTTGAATGGGCTGAGCAAAAAGGCAAAGAAGGACTTCTGGATTATATGCAAACAAATAATTTAAAAAGCCTTGATGGCTTGCCTACAAGCCTGGGATTGAAAGAATGAGTTGCCAACATTTAATCCTCTGCTTTACGAATTGACTACTCAACTGCCTATAATAATTTACCCACTCTCAAATTAAATCTTGAATCCAAATTAGATTTTGCATATGTGGCAGTAAATGATATCGTATTAAATGGCGCTAACATAAACCCTCCACCAATACCAGCATGCCATTTATCTGATACTTCTGCCGGTTGCCATACCCTTCCGTCGTCCAACAAGCCCAATATGCCCATTTTGCCACTGAATATATATGTTTTTACATTGAAGGTCCATTGCAATTCATTTTGATTATAAAAAGCTGTTTTACCATAAAACAGGTAGCGTGAGAAACCCCGCAATGTATTACCCCCGCCCAACCGATTTAGCTGGTAGAATTCAGGTTTGCCCGTAATAGTAGCTCCACTGGTTTTTACTGCGAGAGTAAGTGAGGGAGCAATGGGAACATAAAAGCCAAAAGTGCCGGAAAACGTTGTAATTGATCTATCTGTTTTTTTAAGGTTTTGTTTAAACTCAACCCCTGTTGAAAAGTGAACACCTTTAGAAGGAAATAATTTATGATTTACCGAGGTGTAATCATAATCTGCCCTGGCGCCTGCAAAATTATCGGCATTAAAAATTGTTTTATCAGTGGGTGCATAATTAACAGATATGAACTTGGCCGGATCGTTTTGCACTTCTATCATTTGATACAAGCCTGAAAAACTTAAAGTGTTGCGTGCATCAAATGGCCTGAAAAATTTTACTACTGCATTTGCTTCCTTGTTGCGGTAAAAATAGTAAGATTTATTTTTTGACGACGCCATAACCGAATTGTTTCCGATACCGGCAAAATATTGATCTCTTATATTATCGTACTCAGCCATAAATCCAAGACCCCATTTACCGATCAACTGGTTATATACACTTGCGTATTGAAAACTAAATGCTTTTTGTGTGATGGAATAGTTAACTCTGAAATCTAACTGGTAACCAATAGGAGTTTTGCGCCATTTGTATTTTTGAATCTGGTAAGCCATCCTTAAAAACAAACGATCGTCATTGTTATAACTGATACCCGGCTTAAATCCGGTAAAACTTTTTTTATAAGCGTTGTATTGAAAAACATGCACACTGCTGTCGGCAGACAAGCGCATTTTTGCATTCTTTGAAGTATTAAATTCGTTTTGTTTGTCATCATAAATTTTTACTTTACCATGGAAATCAGGCGGAATTGTATAACTATCTTTTTTTGGGCCGCCAATTAATCGTACGCCAATTTTCCTGCTTGTATTTCCATCAAACTTAAACTGGTCTTTCCCGTCCAATCCATACAGGCGCACTTCATCTGTTTCACCTGCATAAAAGTTGCGGGAATAAAAAGGTTCATTTTTTTTGTTACCGCTGCCATCCAGGTCAAATATAGATACCTTTATTTCATCGTCATTAATACCTGTGATCTCAAAGAGTTCTTTCTTTTTTGTGCCCGTTACGTCTACTTCTTTTGCAAGTATGCGGTAATACTGCGTTGCAAACTCCAGCAGGTTATTTCTTCGTGATTTTAATTTTTTAATAAGCTCAGGCCCGGAAATGTCATACACTTCAGGGGGCAGTTCTTTTATTGAATTTTCTATTATATCATCTGTGAGAGATAGCTGCAGGTCTTTGGCAATGCTTTGCCAGGTGTCAAGTGAAGGTTCATTTGCTAACTGCCTGTCCAGGTGCCTTGCCTGAAAATTATATCCGCTCAAACTTTTAATAGTATAATCAACTGATTGCAGGTAAACGAGTTGAGCGGCTCTTTTACCTAACGCCACCAGTAATCCGTCAAATTTTGTAAATGTCTGGTCTCTGTCTCTTGGTATTGGCCGGTATATTTTATTCCCGTTTTCTTTAAAAGCGGCCCAACGCCATTGATCTTCGTGCCTGCCCCAGTCACTTAAAAACATATCAAATAAACGTGCCCTTACAAAAGCTTGCTGGTCTACGCGGTTGTCACTTTCTTCATATATTTCCCGCAGCATTTTTTCAGTTCCATCCACATCTTCGGTATTACCGAAATTTGCGACATCGCCTTCAAGGCCTACAGGCCTTTCTTCTAAAAGGTAAAGGTTGTTTGCAAATTCTGATCTGTATTCACCCAATGTTTCCTGGTCTGGCAAAAAAACAATTTGAGGATTAGTATGAAATACTTTAGCAGCCTCTGCCAAAGCGGGAACTGTGATAGACGAATATGGATGAGCAATAGAAACCTGGTCGTTAGCAACCGACTCCACAAAAGTTTTTTGGAATAATTCGGGTAATGCTTTGGTGTATGTTTTATTGATTGACCTGAGCACATATTGGTTACCATTTTTACTTTCAAGCCTCAGCGTTTTTGTTTGGCGGCCACCGCCTTTTAGTAAAGGTTTCAATCCTCCAAAAACAGTATCAAGCTTTATTGATTTTACTTTCACAGGGGTAGCCCATTCCTCACGATAATGATTTCCCCAAAAGAGATTATGAAATGCACTTCTTGTATATTGCCGGCCCGCAATTATCACCGCATGTGTTGGATCAGAAGTGGTATCAACGATTGTTGTTTGTTGCCCAAAAACGGTCAGTGCTGATAATAAACAAAAAACAAAAGAAACAGGTAAAGAAGATTTTAGAAAGAAGATTTTTCCCTTTTCAAATACAAAATATAGATTTCTCATAACTTCATTTTTATTGGAATGAATGCAGATAAAGATCATTGCTTGCCCGAATTATAATCTTTTCCGCTTTATTTTAGTTTTGCAACTACCAAAATGTTTAGGAATGAACTTCTAATTCATTACCAAGTTAAAGAATTCCACACGAACGTAGATGCAGAAAAAGTATTTGTTCGCAGGTGTTTTAATAATTAAAAGGGATGACATCCTTTGAAAAAATGTTACCCCTTTTTGTAATCTTTAACATTAACGGCAGGCAAACTTCATCAAAGAAATTTACAACACTATTATCTATGTTACTCAAAAAACGCCAGTTGTAAAAACAGTATATTTCTGTTAACAGATTTTATGATTGTTGAAGTGTTTTGATTGTATTTCTTGGTCATTTTAACTGTGGCCGGTAATGATCAAATTCCTTCCATAATAATTTCTAAACTATTATATGCTGTAAAATTTGAGCGCAGGTTATGTTCCTGCTATTCAAATAAGGAAAGAAAATTTTGAGTGTTTGATTTTACACTATAATTTTTTTCTATTTCTTCTCTGCCCGCAGCTCCCATAGTTTCACGCAAGGCTTTATCACACAATAGTTTTTCAAGAGCAGCATACCATTCTTCTTTTGTCTCACACAAAAACCCATTAATATTTTGATTTATAATTTTTTTATTAACGCCTACCGGAGAAGCCACAGCAGGTATACCTAAAGCTAAAAATTGTATTATTTTAAACCCGCATTTACCACGCTCAAATTCCGTATCTGACAATGGCATAATACCGATGTTCAATTGCAGGAGATCTGTAATTTCAGTTTCCTCATTCCATTTCAGAAATTTAAATCCCTTTAATGGTAATTTTGGATTTTGATCCGCTATTACAATAAAATCAAAAGAATATTTTTTCTCCAACTCCTGCAGAACTTCTACTACCTGGTTAAGATATACCAATGTTGAAAAAGAACCCGTCCATCCTATACATACATTATTTGTATCCTGTGATTTTATCTTATTATGGCGATACTCAGTATCCACACAGGTGGGGTTCAATACTACGTTTTTATTATACTTTATCACGTAATTATACAAAAACATATTACCAACGGATACTTTATAAGACCACCGGCAAATGTATTTTATCTTCCATGAGCATTTTAAAAACCTTATCCAGGTATTATTATCAGAAACGAGGGGAACCCAGATGGAATCATCAAAATCAAAGATCAGTTTCTTTCTCAATATTTTTGCGAATATCCATTCAAAGACAGGCGGACCAATGGGCGTAGCCTCCCGATAAACTACAATAAAATCGTATCGGGCAATTTTTATCAACCCCGCAAATGTTTTAAAAAATCCTTTTATTACTCCGAAAGTTTTTTCAAAAATATATCCCTTCCGATATATTATTTTCCTGGTCGACTTGTCAATAAAAGACTGAATATCAAAAGCTATTTTGTTTTCCCGTAAAGTTTTTTCATACAATTCCACTCTAAACCTCTGGCCAGGAGAGATTCCTTTGGGTGATTGAACTATAAACAATACTTTTTTCATCTGCTATAATACAAATAAACTAATTAGATTGACCTTTGAGTACAAAAGAACTCCTGATTTTTTTCCCAAATCCCAAAAGAGAAAAAAAGTATTTGACACAAAAAAAACAGTAGAAAAATTTCCTTCTCCCAAAAATTATGGCATGAAGAATATTTTTAAAACCAGTAGCCCGTTTGTGCTTTAATAATTGGGTAAACCCATAAAAAAAAAAATAGGTTTGCAACCGATAATCTCCTGGAGATAATTTTTCGGTATTAATAAAATATTCCAGTTGATCTACATAAAAATCTTCATCCAGAACCTGATTGCTGATTCCGCGGTTGTTATACACCGATACTACCTGCGGTATATATTTCTTTTTAAAGTAAGGCTTTCTGAAAATGCGTAAATTAAATTCATAATCGGCAAGAATTTTATATTTAGTATTATAAAAGCCTTGTTCTTCAAAAATAGTTCTATTATAAAAAATACACTGGTGATTAATATTACGGTTTACTAATTTATAATAAGACCACTTGCCTCCAAAAACTGTGCCCTTGCTTTTCATGATAACATCACCGTACAAAAAATCAATAGAATCTGTTTCGTTATTTAAAAAGATGTCATTCAAAACCTCGTTGGTATAAAGCACATCATCTGCCCCCAAAAAAATCAGCCATTTTCCATTGCTTGCTTTAATTCCTTTATTCATCGCCTCATAAATACCACTATCTTTTTCGCTTACCCAGTGAGCAAGTTTGTGTTGATATTTTTTTATTATTTCCAGGGTATTATCTGTGCTTCCCCCATCAACTATGATGTATTCATAGTTAGGATAGGTTTGTTTAATTATACTTAGAATTGTATCTTCCAGAGTAGCGGCCGCATTATAGGTTACAGTGATAATAGAAATTTTATCATCCATTTTTTGTTATAATCTTTGAATTATTAACCCCCGGATACAAATGAACATACTTATTTTGTAAACATTGATTTTTTGAAAATATCGTTTAACCATTAGCATTAATAAAATGGAAGGTAATAAAATTAAAAATGAGATTATTGTAAGGGTACTAATATTTGAATGAATTGCAGGAAACAAAAAGCGTATTTAGAAATAACCGGCAAAGCATATTATCAATATACTGAATTTTTAAAATGATTGTAATGCGGAAGTCTAAAAATATTTATTCAGGCTTCAATTAGAGTTTGACGATTTTTCAACGGTTGTTCCGCGGCATTTTTTTTTGCGGCAAGTGGGGGTTAAAAAAAAATATGATTTGGTAATAATTTTCTGTGGGGGAATTATACCTGGCACTACGCTAGTATTTTAGCATTTTTTTAATGAGCTTAATTGAATACGGCATGTTCAATAATGATACGGCTAACACAGCAAAGCTAATGCAGCATATTAAAAATAATGTTAAGTGAAGCGCCGGAAAAAAATATTGCAAACCAAGCTTAATAGAAACTATAGTAATTAATGATGGCATCATCTGCAATAGAGAATCGTTGATGTACCACCTCTTAAGTTCATTTTTCAAAAGCGTCCGGTGCATTATAGGCTGGCTTATAAATACATAACCTGCATTTACAGCAATCCAAACGAAGGTGGCTCCGATTGCACCATACAAATTAGTCCAGATGAATAACAAGGGTACCAAAATTATTGCGGCAATTGTATTCTGATATATAGTAAATTTTGTACGCCCATTTGCCAGTAATAAATTAAACGGCATAACCATCAAAGAATTGAAAATACTGCCAACTATAAGTATCTGTGCCATTCTATAAGTATTCTCTGATGTTAAACTATTTTTAGTCCAGATATTTAATATGTCTTTTGTGAAAAACAGGAGCACAAAGCAGACGGGAAAAATTAACGCACTCATTAACCGGCAAGCCTGGTGATATAGTGCCTTCAATTCGTTTTCGCTATTTGTGGCTACAAAATGAGTAAACTGTGGAAAAAATGTTAAGCTTATAGGCTGCACTATCAAACTTACACTGTTCGCTATTGTAAAAGCCAATGTATAATAGCCAAATTGAGATAGTGATAATATTTTACTAAGTATTATTTTATCAACCTGTGTTATAAAAAAAGTTATAAAGCTAATACCAGTCATGCCGGCTGCAAACCTCCAGATAACTTTGATTTGAACTTTTGAAAATACTGGTCTGTTTGAATGAGTCGGCATTTTATTCCACAATCCCCAACGCAATGTAATTACATACAAAAAACTTATGGCTGCCTGCCATAAAAAGAAAGCCTGTAGCGTAGGCGAAACAAATTTTAGAATTAAAATTACCCCCGCTGCTCTAAGGGTAACCATAACTACTGTTATGGCATTGTTGAAAAGCTGTTTATCCAATCCGGTTAATCCGCCGCTGTATAAACTAATTGGCCATTGAAATGCAAACACAGCACCCATAAGCATTACAGATCTATTTACCGTATCAAGAGGCAAGCGCTCAACATTAACCCAGTGATGTGCGATAAATCCGGCTAGTGCAACAATTGAGAGACAAATAATAATTCCAATTAACCAGTAAATCCTTTCTAAGGAAAAAGTTAAGTCTCTAAGATCTTTTATGGAACGCTTTTCGGATTTAAGCTTAGCCAATTCCCTGTTAAGTGTAATGCTTAATCCCAGATCTAAAACTGCTAAAGAGCCACTAAGGGTTGAATAAAATCCAATTAATCCATAAGATTCAATTCCAAGGTATTTTATATATTGAGGAATTAAGAGGATTGCTATACTTGCTGCCCAAATTTTTCCGATCAGGTTAGCAGCAATATTTCTCTTGATAGAAGACATTTTTCTTATTGGATGAAAATAGTTTGATTTTTAAGATTACTATTTCACCCTTTTTAGATATCCATCAGGGGCAACACTAATTAAAAGTTTATTGTTAATACATCTGTCAATTTCAAAGCCGTTATTATCCTTTAAAAAACTATTTAGTGCAGTCCACGGATTATCGCCAATTGCCCATGCTCTTGCATGGCCTGGTAAATAATTTTCGGGGAGTTTTTCAACTATTGTATCGTACACAACAATGTAGGAATTTACAGAAACAAATGGCGAATACATTTTTAGTTCGGCCAATACATGGTCATGTGTATGGTTGGAATCAAGTGTTACAAGAATGGTTTGTTTACCTTTCGTATGCAATTCCACTTCAGCAACAATAGCCGGGTCAATTGATGAACCCTGTATCATTTTAATTCGCTTATACATTGGGTGCTTTTCAATTTCCAAACGGTTATGTTCCCGTATGTCAATATCAATTCCAAGAACTTCTCCCTTTCCAATTAATTCTAATAAAGATGCATAATAGATCAATGAACCTCCATGAGCAATACCTGTTTCAATTATCAGGTCTGGTTTAATATTCCAGATTATTTCCTGCATAGCAATCATATCCTGGGGATATTGTATGATAGGCCTGCCCATCCATGAAAAGTTGTAAGAATATTGCGCCTTATTTGATTCAACATTAAATGCTTCAGCGGCTGATAATAATTCTTCATTATTATTATTTGCTTCAATCCGTTGTTTTCTTTGTTCGATAAATTCCTGAATGGGACTACTCATTTAAAATACTTTTTAATTTTTTATTATCACCCCAAAAACGCATTGGTTCATAATCTGTATAGGGATAAAAGCCCGGATTAAGTAGTATGTGTTTTTGTTTATTACTCAAATAATTCTCTACAAAATTTTTCACTGTTACGGGTTTGCCGCTGCTGCAATTAATAATTCCAGCTACCTTATTTTGCAAGGCAATTTGTGCTATATATTCAGCCACTTTTTCAACGGGCAAATAATCTCTTTGCTGCTCTCCGCCACTCATATTAAATACCTGTTCTTTATTTTCCAACGCCCTGGCCAACTGCGAAAGTAAGGAGTTAGGGCTTTGCCCGCTACCATACATATAAAATAAACGCACCCATTTTAGATTGAAAGGTGTTTGTTGTTGCAATTGTTGCAATTGTTTACGCAATGTATTCTTTGCTATTGCATATGCGTTTGATGGCTCCGGCTTCATTTCTTCTGATAAGCAACCTTCTTGCATACCATACTCAAGACAAGTGCCGGTAACAGTTAAATCAATGAGGCCATGCGCAATAATATTTTTTAGAAAAGAGTAATGCCGCGGCAAATTTTCTTCCAAATGAAAGGGGGATTTATAATTCGGCAATCCTTCCCAGGCAAGGTGGATAAGGGCATCCGGCTTATCAAAAAAACTATAGTAGTCAGTTTCATTATCAAAAGTCTTTAAATCAAATGGAAAATATTTCACGGCTGAAAACCATGAAGCTGCTTTCGCTTTTTCTTCGTTGTAAGATGTAGCAATTATTTGACAATTGTGCGCCAGTAGTTCCTTAATTACATAATTGCCAATAAAGCCAGTGGCGCCTGTTATCAAGATCTTTTTCATCAATTATAAAATTTGTAACTCTGGAATTGGAATTACAAATTTTCCGCCCCAATCCTTTACATAGTTTAATTGTTCCATTATTTCATCTTTCAGATTCCACGGAAGAATAATGATGTAATCCGGTTTTGCATCTTTTAAATGTTGCTCACTTACGACAGGAATATGGCTGGCTGGTAAAAATTTATTTTGCTTGTGTGGGTTAGCATCAACAACAAAACTGATAAGATCATTTTTAATACCGCAATAATTTAGTAAAGTATTGCCTTTTGCCGCAGCGCCATAGGCCCCAACTTTTTTTCCATCACGTTTTTGATCAATCAAAAATTCAGTCAAATCCAGTTTTACCTTCAACGCTTTTTGTTGAAAGTTTTCGTAATATTCAAGTGTGTTCAATCCTTTATTCAGTTCTTTACTTAAAACCATTGCAACATTTTCCGCAATTGGTTTACTTCCATCTTCAGCATGCTTTGCATAAATACGCAAAGATCCCCCGTGTGTAGGCAGCTCATCTACATCAAAAACCTGCAGGCCCTGAGATTCAAAAATCTGTTTAACAGTATACAATGAGAGATAAGAAAAATGTTCGTGATAAATAGTATCAAACTGGTTATTATCTACCAGTTGCATAAGGTGAGGAAACTCCATTGTAATAGCACCTGTCTCTTTTAATATTAGTTTCATACCTAAAACAAAGTCCACAATATCTGGTACATGTGCCAGCACATTATTTCCAAGAAGCAGATCTGCCTTTACATTCCAGGTGTTGGCAAAACGCTCAGCCAGTTCCGCTCCAAAAAATTCAATAACAGTTTTAATACCTTTACCAATAGCCACTTCCGCAGTATTGGCAGTTGGCTCAATACCCATCACAGGGATATTTTTTTCTTTAAAATATTGGAGAAGATAACCGTCATTAGAAGCTACCTCGATCACCAATGAATCATTGGTATAGCCAAAACGCTCAATCATCATTTCTGTATATGCCCTGGCATGTTGGAGCCAGGAAGTGCTGTAGGAAGAAAAGTAAGCATAGTTGCTATCAAAAATAGCGTTGGATTTTTTATACTCATCTACCTGAACTAAAAAACAATTGTTGCACACAAATACTTTTAGGGGATAAAAAGTTTCGGGTTCATTTAACTGTTCTTCGGACAGAAAAGAATTTGAAGCGGGAGAATTAAGCAGGTCTATCAGTACGTGCGATACAGGCTGTTTACAAAAGCGGCAATTCATAATTTATACTCCTTTAAAATCTTTTTTTAAATAACTATGCGCTTTATCTCTTTCAGACATCGACTCCACCGGTATTGGCCATTGAATTCCCAATATTTCATCGTTATATTTTAGTCCACTTTCTGAACCAGGTTTATACACAGCGGTATGGTGATAGATAAGCTCGCAATCATTTGTAAGGGTTTCAAAGCCATGTGCAAACCCTTCCGGTATGTAGATCATTTTTTTATTTTCTCCTGAAAGCTCCACGCCAAACCATTGCAGGAAGGTTGAGGAGTTTTTTCTTATATCCACAATCACGTCAAATATTTTCCCTGCGATACATCTTACAAGTTTTATTTCGCTAAATGGAGGCAACTGGTAATGCATGCCTCTTAACATTCCCCGGTTTTTAGTGTATGAATGATTTAACTGAAGCCAGTCTTTATTGTGGCCTATTTTTCTAAATTCCTCTTCACAAAAGGTACGCACAAACCAGCCTCTCTCATCTGTAAATGGCTCCAGGTCTATAACATAACTTCCCTTCAATGGAGTTTCAGTAAATATCATCTCCGCTGGTAATTTTTAATTTGCTCTATGGTATAACGGTACTTGTTTTCTTCAGCCTGTTTATACCAGTCTATCGTCCATTGTATTGCTTCTTTGCTGTTAAGCTTTGGCTTCCAGTTTAATTCACTTTTTGCTTTGCTTATATCAAGTTGCAATAAGCCCGCCTCATGTGGCTGTGTAATGTCTGATGTATCAATCCAATTGCCTTTACCCCAACCCGCTATCGCAATTTCAACTAATTGCTTTACCGGCAAATGATCATCTTCTTCAGGACCAAAATTGAAAGCGCCGGAGAATTGAGTTGGATTTTGATGTAATAGTGCACCTAATAAAAGATAGCCGCTTAATGGCTCTAATACGTGCTGCCACGGCCTTACAGCATTTGGGTTTCGTACGCCAACCTGCTTATCATCAGATAGTGAACGAATAATATCAGGAATTATCCTATCCTTATTCCAATCTCCTCCACCTATTACATTGCCTGCTCTTACTGTTGATATGGCCTTTTGATGTTCGTTATATTTAGCAATATTAAAAAAGGAATTGCGGAAAGAGCTTGCTATTATTTCAGTACATGCTTTGCTTGAACTGTAGGGATCATATCCGCCTAAAACATCTGTTTCCTTATAAAAATGATGGGCTTCTTTGTTTTCGTAAACTTTATCTGTAGTAACTATAATTACGGAGCACTTATTTTTTAAGCCTGTTAAACTTTCTAACAGGTTTGCAACGCCGGTGGCATTTACATTAAAAGTTTCCGCGGGCATTTCATAAGAACGCCTTACCAGGGATTGGGCGGCAAAATGGAAAATATAATCCGGTTGAAAATTTATTAACTCAGTTTGTAATCTTTCCTTATCTTTTATATCGGCTGTAATACTTTCTACATTTAAATAAGCAGCTAATGAGTTAAATAAACTCTTGTTGTCAGCCTTTAATGCATATCCCTTTACCTTAGCCCCTAATAACTGTAACCAGGTAATAAACCATGATCCTTTAAAACCAGTATGACCAGTAACAAAAACTTTCTTTTTGTAATAAGTCTGATCTATGTTATTGATCGTCACCAAATCTTACATTTACATTTTTTGACTCCCCAGGCTCTTCTGAATAAATTTATACCCATTATTAATGATTACCGGCAGGGGCTGCAATTACCTTTTTAAAACAGGTCTTTTACGATTTCGGCAAATATACACCATAGCCTATTTCTTCAAATGTTTTTCAATATTTTCAGGTCTTAAATTTTTTCTTTAATAGCAAAAGTTGAGTAAAGAGAAGCGGTGCCCGGGTTTTCGTTAAATATCTTAATTTATATTTTTTCATAAGATCAATTTTAAAAACTTCATTTTCTACAATCCTAAGCTGATCACTAAGCTCATTTTTCTTTGACTTCTTAAAGTAAGAATATAAAAAAGCTAAATGTGAAACCATCCATAGTCCAAGGAAATTCAACATTTGTTTTTCGATAATTGGCCATGAAGGCAGGTGTTTTAATCTTTCAGCAACATAAGGCGGAAAATTTTTTACCAAGGTTAGTAATTCATCATTTTGATTTCTTCCAAAATTTTCCCGGTGCAGTGTTTGACAGCCCAATGCCCTGTTGATAACCACACAACCAGAATGTGATGCCACTATCACCAGGTATGCATAATCCCCCAGAAATGGGGTACCATATTCGGGCACTCCCCCTTTATTTACAAGTACATCTTTTTTAACAATGCAGGTTGACCATAGATAGTGTTTCAAAATTTTGACAGCGAAAAACTGTTTCACAAATTCATCTGCACCATACACCCGTACGAAATTTAAATCGTGTTCATTTGATAAAGAAGAGTTAGAACCTACATTTAAGTTGTATAATTCTCCCATTTCTCTATTAGTACAAAACCAATCGCACCCGCCCATGTACATCCCATAACCCGGATGTGTATGTAGTAACTCAACTAAGGTATTTAACATATCAAAATAAACAGGATCATCATCGGCCATCATAACAATATACTCGCCCGAAGATCTTTCCAGGCTTTTATTGAAGCTTCCTTTCATGCCCAGGTTTTGCCTGTTTGCAAAATATTTAAACCGCTGATCGTTCATGCCTGTTACCATTTCTTTGCCGCTTTCCTCAGGATCATTATCTGAAACAATCACTTCATAATCCTGAAAATTTTGCCGCAGAATGCTTTCCAGAGTACTTTTAAGAATGGTACCTCTTTTATAGGTACTTAAACAAAAACTTACTAAAGGCATATTATGAATTTGATTGACTTACAATTTATTTAACTACAACTTTGGTATATATCTTGTCAAAAATTAAGAACATTAATCTTCCGACAGCATTACTGTCTAAAATTTTTGCAATAAAGATTGTCGGGAAGCTTGTTGGTTCAAAGTTAACGCCACACTCCAAAACGTCAGCATACCCTTTAAATTTTTGAATGAGCAACTTTATTGATAATCCATCATTTTTATTTTTTGGTGCGTTGAGTAACCGGCGTGAAATTGCCTTGCAATAATAGAGCAAAAAGTTTCGGCCATAGGTAGGTATTAAATCAGAGAAGCGCATATCTTGTTGTTTTAAAGAAGCAAGAAAATAAACAAAACGCTCGAATGCCTGCAAAAATTTCAGGTTTGAAGTTAAAAGGGTCGTGCTTTGATGAACCCTATAAGAAAAAAAATCTCCGGCTGAGGTTGCTTTAAAATTAATATTAGTTAGTTTAAGCCATAATTCAAGATCGCTAAATATCAAACTAGGATATTCCTGTATTCCTCCAAGTCTTTTATAGTCTGCAGCCCTCATCATAAACCCCGTTCCCATTACATCAATCTTAAATTGAAGACACGATTTAAGAAACGATGGTCCATCTTCTATTGCAGGCATAGGTTTACACTTTCTTATCACGGCTCCTTTACCATTAATATAAGTATACTGGGTTTGATATAAGCTTGCCTGAGGGTAAGAGCTAATCATCTTTTCCATTTCAGCTAAGTATCCGGGAAATAAAATATCATCATGACCTATCATGGTTATAAATTCATTTGTATTTAAACCCCTTATTCTTCCCCAGTTTTCTTCAATTGTTAAGGGTTTTGAAGAAGTATAAATTAGGATCCGGTCATCAGCCAGCGATTGTATATATTCCAGCGTTCCATCCTCACTGCAATTATCTAAAACAATTAAATTAAAATCCTGTATGGTTTGTGAAAGAATGCTATTAATACAGAGCTTCACAAATTCGCCCCCATTGCGAACAGGTAATATGATGCTGTACTTTGCTTTTTTCTGCTCTGTCATATTAATCTCTTAATTACTCATTTGCAGCTTTATCCTTATCATTATATAATATGACAATACATTTTTAATTACCACACTTTCCATTTAGCGTTATCGGTTTTCCAAAGTTCTTCAAGTTCTATTTTGTCTCTCAGGGCATCCATACATTTCCAAAAGCCTTTATGCCGGTAAGCAACCAACTGTTCATCCAGTGTCAGGTTTTCAAGCGGCTCCTCTTCCCACATCATATCGCTCATATCACCAGAGAGATAATTGAATACTTCAGGTTTTAGAACAAAAAAACCGCCGTTTATCCATTTGCTTTCATCTTTTGCTTTTTCTCTAAAAGAAACCACTTCCCCGTTTGTTCCAAGGTCCATTCCACCAAAACGGGCATCCAGTTGTATTGCGCTAACGGTAGCAATTTTTTGGTGTGATTTATGGAAAGCCAGAAGATCATGAATGTTTATATTGCATACACCATCACCATAGGTAAGCATAAAATCTTCGTTTCCTATGTATTTCTGTACCTGTTTCAATCGGCCTGCTGTTTTAGTATCCAGGCCGGTTTCAACCAGTGTTACCTTAAAAGCTTCGGCCTTAGTATCATGTATTTCAACATTATTAGTCCCCAGGTCAACGGTTATGTCTGAGTTATGTAAAAAATAGTTCATAAAATACTCTTTTAGAACATATCCTTTATAGCCCAGGCAAATAATAAAATCATTAAACCCATAATGACTGTAAATTTTCATGATGTGCCACAGTACAGGCTTTCCGCCAATATCTACCATCGGTTTAGGCCTGGCATCGGTTTCTTCTGAAATACGGGTTCCTAAACCACCTGCAAAAATTACCACCTTCATATGCTTAGTATTAGCTTACATTTAATTAATTATCCTGTACAAATATTCGCCATAGCCACTTTTCTCAAATTTTTTGGCAAGATGTGCCAATTCTTTCCTACCAATGAACCCCATCCTGAATGCTACCTCCTCGGGGCAACCGATCTTAAGGCCCTGCCGTTTTTCAATAACTCTTACAAATTCTGAAGCGTCGTGAAGAGATTCAAATGTTCCGGTATCAAGCCAGGCAAAACCCCTGTTTAAAACTCTTATTTTTAATTTATTGTCCTCAAGGTATTTCCTGTTTACATCTGTTATCTCGTATTCTCCTCTTGATCCCGGTTGTATATTTTTTGCTATGTTCACTACTGTATTATCATAAAAATATAATCCAGGAACTGCATAATTGCTTTTAGGTTGCGGGGGTTTTTCTTCAATACTTATCGCATTAAACTCACTGTCAAACTCAACTACTCCATAGCGTTGCGGATCGCTTACCGGGTAGGCAAATATTATTGCTCCTTCTTTATCAACAGCACCCTGTAATAAATTGCTTATTCCGCTTCCATAAAAAATATTATCTCCTAATATCAATGCCACATTATCGGCACCAATAAATTTTTCGCCGATTACAAAAGCCTGTGCCAGTCCGTTAGGCTCTCCCTGTTGTGCATACTCGATCGTACATCCCCATTGTGTACCATCGCCCAATAATCTTTTAAAGTGATCCTGGTCTTCAGGTGTTGTTATGATAAGTATTTCTTTTATACCTGCCAGCATCAATGTGCTTAATGGGTAATAGATCATTGGCTTATCATAGATTGGCATCAACTGCTTGCTTATGCCCATAGTAATGGGATAAAGCCTTGTTCCTGATCCCCCTGCTAAAATAATTCCCTTCATGATCTATCTTTTTTCATATTGATCTTGATAATAGCGTTTATAATTACCACTGGTTACATCAGCCATCCATTCCTTATTATTCAAATACCAGTCAATCGTTTTTGATAATCCTTCTTCAAACTGTAAAGACGGTTTCCAGCCTAGCTCATTCATTAATTTACTGGCATCAATAGCATACCTTAAATCGTGACCTGCCCTGTCTTTCACAAATGTTATCAGTTTTTCTGATGTTCCTTTTTCCCTGCCCGTTTTTTCATCCATTTGCCGGCAAAGCTCTTTAGTAATATCAATATTTTTCCATTCATTATGGCCGCCGATATTATATGTCTCCCCGATTTTGCCGTTATGGAAAATAAGATCAATAGCTTTTACATGATCTTCTACATACAACCAATCCCTTACATTTTCGCCTTTGCCATATACCGGCAGGGGTTTATTGTTTATAATATTATTTATACAAAGAGGAATAAGCTTTTCAGGAAAATGATATGGTCCATAATTATTTGAACAATTTGAAATTATAACGGGCAACTTATAGGTATGATAAAAAGCTCTTACAAAATGATCTGAAGAAGCTTTAGATGCTGAATACGGGCTACGGGGATCATAAGCTGTTTCTTCGGTAAATAAACCATGTTTGCCCAGGGAGCCATAAACTTCATCAGTAGAAATATGATAAAATAATTTACTGTTAAAATCATTCTTCCAAAAATTCTTAGCCGCTTGCAAAAGTGCAACAGTTCCTAAAACATTGGTACGAACAAACGCAAGCGGATCTGTAATAGAACGATCAACATGGCTTTCCGCTGCACAGTGCAATACTTGTGTAAATTTATATTTGCCAAAAAGTTCTTCTATAAAATCAATGTCAGCAATATCTCCCTTAATAAAAGTATAATTGGGTTTCCACTCAATATCCCGCAGGTTTTCCAGGTTGCCTGCATAGGTTAATTTGTCAAGATTAATTACCTGGTAGCCAGGATATTTGTTTACAAACAACCGCGTAAGGTGAGAACCGATGAAACCTGCGCCGCCCGTTATGAGAATTGTTTTTTGCATTATAAAATGTACAGTAAGGGCGGCAAAAATATAATTAAACCTTTAAACAATCTTCATAATCTGCTTACAACATTGTTAGTGATGGTGTAAACAATATTTTCCCCTTCACAAATTGCTTTTCCGTCACTATTAAAATGCAGCCTATACCCTGCTTCGCTTATCCATCCTGCAAATATTGCCGGGTTGCCAAGCACTATACTAAATGGGGAAACATTTTTGGTAACTACAGCCCCGGCGCCTATCATTGCAAAATTACCAACAGTAATACCACAAACAATTGTGGCATTTGCGCCAATGGAACTGCCCCGTTTTACAAGTGTTTTTTTAAATTCATTTTTTCTTTCTATAAAACTTCTTGGGTTATTTACATTAGTAAAAACAACAGAAGGCCCTATGAATACATCATCTTCAAGTTCAACTCCATTATAAACAGAAACGTTATTTTGAATTTTTACACCATTTCCAATGATCACATTATTATCAACAAAAATATTTTGTCCGAGATTACATTTTTTGCCAATTACCGCCCCTGGCATAATATGTGAAAAATGCCAGATTTTTGTGTCTTCACCTATTAAAGCTCCTTCGTTGATTATCGAAGAAGAGTGTACAAAGTAGTTTTCTTTCATGTTTCTCCGGGATTGAAATTATAGCAATGCAGCCCGGAAATATACAACAATTAATATTTTTCTCGTAATCCATACAATCCCCAAAATCATTATTCAGACAACATTACCTTTGCCGCCATGCATTACGCTTCAGTTGAAAATATCAGTAAATCTTTTGGCATAAGAACTCTTTTTAAAAACATAAGCTTTTATGTGGAGGAAGGAGATAAAATTGCTTTTGTGGCCAGGAATGGAACAGGAAAATCTACTTTATTAAAGATAATTGCCGGTCTTGATAATGCCGATAGCGGAATTGTTTGGGTGCATAAAGATGTAAAAGTTATTATGCTGCAGCAGGACACTGCTTTTGAAAATGACAAATCAATTTGGGACAATGTACTAAGGCTTGATAACCCCGTGGTAAAAGTGGTAAAAGAATATGAAATGTATTTAGAACAGGGCGGCCACGATGAAGCTAAACTGAATAGCCTGATTGATAAATTGGGGGATTTGAATGCATGGAATTTTGAAAGTGATCTGAAACAGATTTTAGGTAAACTCAACCTTCATCACCTTAATGAACCCATAAAAAATTTAAGCGGTGGCCAAAGAAAAAGAGTTGCACTGGCACAGGCGCTAATTGAATCCCAGATACATGAAGGGAGATGTTTACTTATACTTGATGAACCCACAAATCACCTTGATGTAGAAATGATAGAATGGCTTGAAAATTTTCTTTCTTCGCAAAAAAGCACTTTGCTCCTGGTAACACATGACCGTTATTTTTTAGATGCTGTTTGCAATGAGATTATTGAACTTGAAGATGAAAAACTGTATGTGTACAAAGGCGACTATGATTATTTTCTTGAACAAAAATCTTTACGGCAGGAGGTGCAGCAAAGCGAACTGCAGAAAGATAAAAATATTTTTAGGAAAGAACTTGAATGGATGAGGAAGCAGCCAAAAGCACGGACTACCAAATCTAAAAGCAGGCAGGATGCGTTTACACAAATCGAAGAACGGGTAAGTCAGCAAAAAGATGATACAGAGATTTCTTTGCAAGTAAAAATGACCAGGCTTGGCGGTAAGGTAATTGAAATGAAAAAGGTTTATAAAAGTTATGGAGATAAGCCGATAATAAAGGGGTTTAACTATACTTTTAAAAGAGGCGAACGCATTGGGATTGTGGGCAAGAATGGCGTAGGTAAGTCAACATTTTTAAAAATTGCTCTGGGCACAGAACCGCCGGATAGCGGAAAGATCAATCATGGAGATACGGTAGTGTTCGGAAATTTTGCACAGGAAGGCTTGCAATACAAAGAAGATAAAAGAGCTATTGAATATGTGAAAGATTTTGCTGATTTTTTTCCCCTTGCAGATGGAAGCAAGATCAGTGCATCACAATTCATGGAAAAATTCGGGTTTAATCCACAGCAGCAATTCACTCCTCTCAGCAAATTGAGTGGCGGTGAAAAAAGAAGATTGCATTTGTTAAGTGTATTGTTTCTCAACCCAAATTTTTTAATTCTTGATGAACCTACAAATGATCTTGATCTGCAAACGTTAAGAACGCTCGAAGAATTTTTGAAAGAATTTCCCGGATGCATTTTGATTGTTAGTCACGACAGGTATTTTATGGATCGTGTGGTTGACCACCTGTTTGCTTTTGAGGGAGATGGCATTATCAAAGATTTTCCAGGCAACTATTCAGAATACCGCACATGGAAAGCAACGGAAGAAAACAATAATATACGACCGGCAACAACTGCCGGTAAGCAAATAATAAATAACCAGGAACCTAAAGACAACAAGCCAAAATTTTCTTTTAAAGAAAAAAAGGAATTCGATTTATTAGAACAGGAACTGCCGGCGCTGCAAAAAGAAAAAGCTGCTCTTGAAGAAAAGATGAACACAGGCTCAACTAGCTTTGATGAATTACAAAAAGCAGCTGAACGCATTGACGTTATCATCAAAACTTTAGATCAAAAAGAAATGAGATGGCTTGAGCTGAGTGAGAGAATTGAAGCATCTTCGCCTCAATAGGTTTTCAAAATGATTTTGTAAATTTGAGAAAACAGTTTTTATGAGTACAGAAAACTTAAAAAAAGAGTTGCATACACTAATTGATAATACAGAAGATGAAGAATTACTAAGTATGGTAAAGGAAGAACTTGTAGCATACCAAACGGGCGGGAAAGAATTTGATGACATGAGTGATTTAAGCCTTGAGCAGAGAGCAGAACTTGAAGAGTTAGCTACTGAAGAGCCAGTGAAGGATACAATAAGTTATGAAGAGCATAAAAAAGAAATGAAGGAATGGCTCTCAAAATTATAACGAAGAAAAGATATCAAAATAATTTAAAAAAAATTGTATCCTGCTTATTTACTGATTGGAATAAAGAAGTAGCAGAAAATTTTAAACTTGCTGTTTTCAAAATATGAGTTATTATCAATCACACCGAATATTGGTGTGCAAGTACTTTCAAAGAAAAATGTGAGAAGTATATTAATTACAAAGCATAATAAAGTTTATTACAGGGTGATAAAGGATATTTAATTATAATAAGCATTATTGATACCAGACGTGATCCTCAAAAAAACCCTTTCAACAAAATCAATTGAACCAACGCTTTTATTCTCTCGATGTATTTCGTGGTGCAACTGTTGCATTAATGATCCTTGTAAATAATCCAGGCTCATGGTCACATATTTACCCGCCACTTGAGCATGCCCCGTGGCATGGCTGCACACCAACTGATCTTGTGTTTCCATTTTTTCTATTTGCGGTCGGTAATGCGCTGGCTTTTGTAATGCCCAAATTAGAAGTTGCAGGTGAACAGGTTTTCTGGAAAAAAATTATAAAAAGGACGTTCCTTATTTTTTTTATCGGGCTTATGTTAAACTGGTTTCCTTTTATTAAATGGGAAAATGATCAAATTGTCTTTAAATCATGGCAATATATTGATGCTGCCGGAAACCCTGCAGGAATACGTATCCTGGGCGTTTTACAAAGAATAGCGCTTGCTTACTTTTTTGCTTCTGTGATTATACATTTTTTAAAAATAAGGGGAGCCTTTGTTGCTGCCTGTTTTATTTTATTAAGCTATTGGTTTTTATGTGTAGCTGCGAACCCCGCTGATCCGTATAGCCTGCAGGGCTGGTTTGGAGCCAATATTGATAAACTTATTTTACACGAAGCGCACATGTATCATGGAGAAGTTGTAAATGGTAAGGCAATACCATTTGATCCTGAAGGATTGATGAGTTTGTTTGCGGCTATTGTGCAGGTGATCTTTGGGTATTTTGCCGGCGACTACATTTTAAAGAAAGGTAAAACGCACGAAATGGTGAATGGCTTATTCGTTGCAGGTTGTGTATTGGTTGTTGCCGGCTTATGCTGGCACATGATCTTTCCTATCAACAAAAAAATATGGACAAGCTCTTATACTATTTATACAACAGGGCTTGCCTTACTAACCTTATCGGTGTTTATTTATATAATTGAGTTTAAAGGGTGGCGGGGATGGTGGAGCAGATTTTTTGATGTGTTTGGAAAGAATCCTCTATTCATTTTTATGCTGAGTGGTACATTGCCAAGATTGTTTGCACTTATCAGAATTCACAATGGATCTACGCCACAGGGTGAGCCAATTTTTATTACTCCTTTTGGCTGGTTTTATGAGCACATTTGCAAACCCGTTTCGTCAAACCTGAACAAGGGGTCCCTGCTATATGCAATAAGTATGATTCTGATGTACTGGCTGATTGTATGGTGGATGGATAAGAAGAAGATCTACGTAAAGGTATAATTCCGGCTATAAATTCATTTATTAATAGTTGCCTTCTCCACTACTTATTAAGTTGTATCTCATGAGTGCCATCCATAATCTCCACCTGGTAAATTTCGGGATTGATCTGGAATTTTTTTTGATAGGCATTTGTTGTTGTTAACAAAAACTCTTTCATACCTTCTTCTTTTATAATATTTATAGTGCAGCCACCAAAGCCCCCGCCCATCATTCTTGAACCAATTACATTACTATTTTCTTTTGCAAGGTGTACTAAAAAATCAAGTTCATTACAACTGACCTGGTAAAGATTGCTTAAGCCTGCATGGGTTTTAAACATGAGCTTACCAAATTCAATCAAATTATTTTGTTGCAAAAGTTTAGCGGCTTGTTGCGTTCGTTGTATTTCTTCAACTACATACAAGCAACGCATGTAAACGAGCTCAGGCATTTTAGCTTTAAATACTACAATCTCTTCGGGGCTTTTTATATCCCTGAATGAATTAACATTCATTTCTTTTTTTAGAAACTCCAACCCTTCTTCGCATTGCTTTCTTCTAACGTTATACTCTGAAGAAGCCAATGAATGGTGGACATTACTATTTATGAGCACAATCTTATAGCCTCTTAAATACAGGGGGAAATATTGATGTTCTATGCTTTTGCAATCAAGCAATAATACATGATCTTCTTTTCCCAGCATATTGGCATATTGATCCATGATGCCGCACATAACTCCCGGATAATTATGTTCGGCACGCTGGCCTAATAAAGCAAGCTCTTTTCTGCTTAAGCCAAAGTGTAAAAGCTCATTTATACCAAAAGCTACTCCACCCTCCACTGCTGCTGAAGAAGACAGGCCTCCGCCATTGGCAATGTTTCCGGCAAAAACACAATCAAACCCTTTTAGCGGCAGGCTTAATAAAATAAATTCATTCACAACACTCAGTACATAATTTTTCCAGCCGGTCATTTTTTTTACGTCAGCAATTTTTATAGTAAGCTTCTCATCAAAATCAATTGAATAAAAATTCAATTCATCTGTATGATTTAAACCAATTGCATAATGCATTCCCTTATCAATAGCAGCAGGAATTACAAAGCCATCATTGTAATCTACATGCTCACCTATAAGATTTATTCTGCCCGGAGAATAGTATAAATGTGGTGTTGAACAAAAAGTTTCTTTAAAAGCTGAACTAACTCTTGAGGCAATCGTATGCATTTATTAAAGTTCGTGGCAAGATAAGATGTATAGAGAAATTAAAGAGCAGTTTAATTTGATTCCAGAATTTTCATAACAATTTTTTCTTCCGGGGTAAGATCAGCTTTATTATCATCAACCAATAATTCATCAAGCTCTGCTATATACTTTTCTATTTTTTTACTTTCATACAATGAAAGAATTAATGGATGCACATAATATTTTTTGCAAACTGTTCTTGTATTTCCAAGATGTTTAGAAACCAGATCAAGCGCTTCTACAATTCTTCTTTTTGTTTCTGTTTGGGTATCGCAACAACCAATGGACTTCAATGCAAGAAAGGCCTGAACTGTTCCGGCCCACGTTCTAAAATCTTTTGCGGTGAATTCTGCTCCGCTTATCTTTCTAATATATTCATTAACCATTCCTGAATCTATTGACCTTCTTTCGTTGGTCTCATCAAAATATTGAAATAATTCCTTCCCCGGAATATCCCTGCACTGCTTTACTATGTTCGAAAGCTTTTTATTTTTTATGCTAATGTCATGCAGCACGCCTTTTTTTCCTTTGAATGAAAATTTTAAGCTGCTGCCTTCTATCTTCACATGTTTATCTTTTAAAGTCGTGAGGCCAAAAGAACCATACAGTTTCTCATAAAAATTATTTCCCACACGAATAGCGGTTCTCTCCATTAAACTTACCACAGCAGCTAAAACCTTTTGAAGCGGTAGGCCTGGTTGAGACAGATCTTTTTCAAGTTGAATACGAATGTCAGGCAGCGCCTTGCCAAACTGAGATAGCCTGTAAAATTTGGTATGGTTTCTAAGCTTGTGCCAATCAGGATGGTATTTGTATTGCTTCCTGTTTTTTACATCAGTGCCGATTGCCTGCAGGTGCCCATTTGCCAGCCTGCAAATCCAAACATTTTCCCAGGCGGGAGGAAGAACCAGATGCTTTATTCTCAACAATTCCTCATCATCATCAACTTTTTTATCTTTGAAAAAATATTCAAACTTATCTCCATTCTTCACCCTTGTAATGCCCGGGTCAGCATCACTAACATATACCAGATTTACAGCTTTGGCGCTTTTTTCTGCATCGTTAAGTATGCCTTCAATTTTTTTCTTTGATAGTTTTATAGATTCTTCAACAATAGCAGGCATAAATGTTCATAGGTTTTTTGCGGTGCAGTATTTAGATAAGTAAGTCTGTATATTATCAACCCGGTATCCCGGATTAATTCCCATAAATATCAAGCCAATTGTGCAGAAGATAAAAGAAAGAATTTTAACGCAGTTAATACATGAAACCTAAACCGGGCAATGCTCATGATAGTTTATCAATTCAATTGTGGTTCTTTCAAAATTGTACCCGGCATATTGTTCAACAATTTCCTCAAGCACACTTTCAATTTCTCCCATCTCTTTTAAAGTAACCAGTTTGCTGCGATATTCTTTTATGTTGGGCATACCTTTAAGATAATTAGCGTAATGACGGCGCATTTCATTTATACCCACTACCGGCCCTTTCCATTCATAAGAACGCTGCAGGTGCTTTTTGCATACAGCCACCCTCTCTTCAATTGTTGGGGGTGGAAGTAAATTACCAGTTGCCAGGTAATGTTTTATTTCATTAAATATCCAGGGATAACCTATAGCGGCTCTGCCGATCATTATACCATCTACTCCATACCTGTTTTTATACTCCAGTGCTTTTTGGGGAGAATCCACATCACCATTACCAAATATGGGAATAGTAATTCTCGGGTTCTCTTTTACTTTTGCGATCAGTGTCCAGTCGGCCTCACCTTTATACATTTGTGTTCTTGTGCGCCCGTGAACAGCCAATGCTTTAATGCCAACATCCTGCAGGCGTTCAGCAACTTCTTCTATATTCCTGGTATTGTCATCCCACCCCAATCTTGTTTTTACGGTTACGGGGAGAGAGGTACTTTTTACAACTGCATCAGTTAACCGGATCATTAAAGGAATATCTTTCAACACCCCGGCCCCGGCGCCTTTACAGGCAACTTTTTTTACCGGGCAGCCAAAATTAATATCAAGCAGATCCGGATTGGTCGCATCAACTATTTTGGCAGCCAGGGCAAGGCTGTCTTCATCACCACCGAAAATTTGTATACCAACCGGTTTTTCATAATCAAATATGTCAAGTTTCTTGCGGCTTTTAATTGCATCACGAATCAGCCCTTCACTGCTTATGAATTCTGTGTACATCAGGTCTGCACCATTATCTTTACAAACTGCACGAAATGGGGGATCGCTAACATCTTCCATTGGTGCAAGCAGTAAAGGAAAACCGGCTAATTGTATGTTACCTATTGTGATCATGTATTGTTTCTTTCAAAATCATCGGGTTATTGCGGTAGTTAATTGCCTCTGTCTATTGACACATTTACCATAAAATAAAATGGCTGTAAATTTACGCACTTATACTTAAACGATGGTGATTGATAAGAACTCAAAGAATATTAACTATCCCTCCCAATTCGCAATTCTATTAGGCTTAACAGGAGCTGGCGTAGTAGCGTCAGCTATATTAACCGGCCTTATATGGGTAATGATGCAGGGAATGACTATGCCTTCAAAAACCGATGATCTCTTTCAGCTAAAATATTATAATGTACTGATGGTCATACAAGCCGTTACTACATTCTTTATTTTTTTTGTTCCGGTGTATTTTTTTGCGGTGATTTGCTATAGAAATCCAAACAGGTTTTTGGGATTCAATATGCGTATTAATTACAAGCAAATCTTTTTACTCTTATGCATATTATTTCTCACATTTCCGTTGTCAGGCACCCTGGCAGAATTTACAAAATTTTTGCCTATACCTCAAAGCTGGGCGCTGAAATTTAAAGAATGGGAAGTGTCAAGAGAAGCACAGGAAGCTGCATTGATACAAATTACTTCCTTCCCTAAATACATTATTTCGTTATTTATTATTGCATTGCTGCCGGCTATTTTTGAAGAAACATTTTTTAGAGCAGGAATGCAAAATCTTTTTATACGATGGTTTAAAGGTCCATGGGCAGCTATAATTTTAACCAGTATAATTTTTAGTATTATACATCTTTCTTTTTATGGATTTTTTGTTCGCTTTGCATTAGGGATAATTTTAGGATTGCTTTTTTATTATAGTGGAAGTTTATGGTTATCTATATTATTTCATTTTCTTTTTAACGGGCTTCAGGTTACGCTTCTTTATGCAATGAATATGAAAGGGATAAAGCAACCAAAAGATATTGAGCAACACTTCCCCATGTGGACGGGGTTGGTAGCTTTAGTTTTGCTAATATATTTATTCGGATTTTTTAAAAAAACCTCTGAGATGGAACAGGCTAAATATCCTGAAGACGAACTTCCTGAAAATGACTTTAATAACTGGGCCGGAAACCAATCTTAATTTTTTAGATGCCTTTTAATTTCGCCATTTTTAAAACGAGAGCACTAACTGCCGTTTTGTTTGCAATTATAATGCTTACAGGTTTGTTATGGAACCAATGGAGTTTTATTATTCTTTTTATTATCATTCATTTTGGCTGCTGGTATGAGTTTATCAAAATAATCAGGAAAATTCATCCGAATAATTATTTGTATTATCTGCCAACGGGACTTCTTTATATTTCTCTTCCGGTTTTAATGATGATTGATCTGTCGCATCCGTATTATAATTATGATGTCATTAAAAAAAATGTTTTCCCGGTAATCCCTTGCGGAATAGTTCTTTCAATCTGGATAAATGATACGATGGCTTACCTTGTTGGTTCACTAATCGGTAAAACTCCTTTTTCCAAAATATCACCAAAAAAAACATGGGAAGGAACCATCGGCGGAGCCATTAGTTGTATTGCTTTAATGATAGTAGTTGGGTGGGTCTCCAGGTTTTACAAATTAGCAGACTGGATTGCTATTGCTTTAATATGCGGGGTGTTTGGTACACTTGGAGATTTACTGGAAAGCAAATTAAAACGAATGGCAGCTATAAAAGATAGTGGCAGCTTTATGCCTGGCCATGGCGGATTTTTAGACAGGTTTGATTCGATTTTAGCTGCCACTCCTTTGGTATGGCTGTATGTATATTTTTTTATGCAATAACAATAATATTACCTGTCTCTCCCTTCACTCATTTATATTTGCTATTAATTTTTATTGATGAAAATTCATAAGGAGGGTTACAAATCCATTGCATTAGCGGCATTGATCCTTGCCGCTTTTAACATCATTTTCTTTTACTTTTTTAGTGTATACATGCCGGCGATTGAGTGGCTTGTGCTTGTTGTTACGCTAATTTTGTTCTTATTTATTATCTCTTTTTTCAGGTCACCCAGGGTTACTTTAACCATCAGCGAGCAGGAAATAGTTTCCCCCGCAGATGGCAAAGTGGTTGTAATTGAAGAAATTTTTGATACGGAGTATTTTAATGATAAACGTTTGCAGATATCTGTTTTTATGAGCCCGGCCAATGTACATATAAATCGTATACCCATTAGCGGCGAGGTATTGTACAGCAAATATCACAAGGGAAAATATCTTGTAGCCTGGAACCCAAAATCTTCCACTGAAAATGAAAGGCATAGTATCGTTATTAAAAACGGCGTAGTAAATATTTTAGTAAAGCAAATTGCCGGCGCCGTAGCAAAAAGAATAATTAATTATTTGAAGATTGGTGAAATTGTACAACAGGGAAATCAAATGGGCTTTATCAAATTTGGCAGCCGGGTAGATGTATTATTGCCGGTTGATGTACAAATAAATGTAAAACTTAACCAGGTAGTTAAAGGCGGAGTAACTGTGTTGGCTACGTTTGCGAAGGTTTAATTTAGTAAATCGGCAACTATAAAATATCCTCCAATTCCTGTAATGCATTAATAGTATAAGTAGGGGTTATCTCAATTTTAATGCCTGTATGGTTAACAAATATATTATCCATCCCGGCATTAATAGCTCCCTGTATATCGGCATCAGGATTATCGCCAATCATTATACTTTCTTCTAAATTTGCACCGGCTATTTTGATTGCATATTCAAAAATTTCCTTTGCCGGTTTTATAGCATTACATTTTTCTGAAGTAATTACATGCGTAAAATATTTGGAAAGATTCGCATTGTTGATCTTGTTCCATTGTGTTTTTTCAAAGCCATTGGTAATAAGATGTAATGAATAATTTTTGCCAGCCAGGTATTCTAAGATTTCAACAGTGTAATCAAAAAGCAGTTTTTTAGTAGGAAGTATATCTAAAAATTTGGCACTGATATCTTTTGCCAGCACCTCATCTCCTATTTTAAAATCAACTAATGTACGCCACATTCTTTTCCATTTTAAATCTTCGCTGGTAATAAAACCTTTATGGTAACGGTCCCATAGAACGGTATTGTGATTTAAATAAATTTTGTAAAAATCTTCAAAGGGATGCACATTTTTTTCTGCAAGGTTAAAAACCCGGTGCACTTCAATCAATGTTTCTTTTGCATTGGCATCAAAATCCCATAATGTATGGTCAAGGTCAAAGAAGAGATGTTTGTATTTACTTTTTTCTCCTGAAAGGGAATTAATTTTATTCATTATAAGTTTGCAATTTACACCACAAATCTTTTTATATGAATGTTGAAAAAACCGCAAAAGCACGTGTGGGTAAAAATGTTATTATAACCGGCGCCAGTAAGGGAATAGGCAAAGGGATTGCAGAAAAATATGCTTCAGAAGGATATGATCTGTTTTTGTGTTCAAGAAATGAAGAGCGACTTTTAGCATCTGCGGAAGAGATCATTCAACAAAACAAAAATGCTAAAGTTTTCAACTTTGCTGCTGATCTTACAGATAAAACGCAGGTAAAGGCTTTTGGAACCTGGTTGTTACAACAAGATTTTTCTATTGATATTTTAATAAATAATGCAGGGGATTTTTTACCCGGAAGTATTTATAATGAGGAGGAGGGGCTGCTTGAAAGTATGATAGCTGCCAATCTCTATAGCGCGTATGCGTTGACGCGGGTTTTATTACCGGCAATGATGAA
>JBDSFG010000301.1:0-8982 GCA_039919615.1 Ginsengibacter sp.
AAAACAACCCGGCCATTTATACTGAACTTGAAAAAAAAGGAGCCTATCTTGAAAAGGGATTAGGTGATATTTTCAGGAAGAACGGA
The DNA here is from genome assembly GCA_039919615.1 of Ginsengibacter sp. Lineage (GTDB taxonomy): Bacteria > Bacteroidota > Bacteroidia > Chitinophagales > Chitinophagaceae > Ginsengibacter. The sequence goes on from JBDSFG010000301.1 coordinate 87, forward strand.
ATTGCACATAGCCTAAACCGGGTTGGCAGCATGATCAGCCTGTACTTTTCTGATGATATTGTAATTGATTTTGAAACTGCATCAAAGGCTGATATTGCTATGTTTAACAAAATGTTTCATCATTTATTAAATGCCGGTATTTATCTGCCTCCATCAGCATTTGAAAGTTGGTTTCTTAGCGATGCATTAACCTATGATGATCTTGATAAAACACTTGCAGCGTTTGAATCTTTTTTTAATACTCAGTAAAGAAAATTGATTAATTTATAGTTTGCAGTAATTAATGAATGTAAAAGTTGGGTTACTTTATATTAGTTAAATTTGTACCTGATGGAACAAATAATTAATACGGGAGAAATTGCTGAAGCATTAGAAGCAAGTGAAGAAAGGTACCGCCATTTAACCCGGCTAATGCCAGTTGCAGTATTCTCTACAGATAAGGATGGGATAATTATTTTTTACAATGAGAAGGCCGCTGAGCTTTGGGGCCGCTATCCCCGGTTGAACGATCCGGATGAAATTCGTTTTTGCGGATCCTGGAAATTATTCTATACTGACGGCAGACCAATGGCTCATGAAGAATGCCCGATGGGTAAAGCATTGAAATACAAAAAAGCTTTTCTTAATGAAGAAATTGTGATAGAACGTCCCGATGGAAAAAGAATTATTGCTTTAGTAAATGTTGATCCGCTTTTTGGAAATGACGGAAAGTTAACTGGTGGTATAAAGGTTTTTCAGGATATTACTGAACATAAGAAAACACAGGAGAACACCATGAAACTGGCGGCTATTGTTGAATCATCAGATGATGCAATCATCAGCAAGACGCTTAATAGTATTATTACAAGCTGGAATAAAGCTGCTGAAAGAATTTTCGGATATAAGGAAAAAGAAGTAACAGGCAAAGCGATAAATATTTTAATCCCTGCATCACACCAGGAAGAAGAAAAAATTATCCTTGAAAAAATAAGAAAAGGGGAAAGAATAGAACATTTTGAAACTATCAGGCTTCACAAAGAAGGGCATGAGATTAATGTTTCACTTACTGTTTCACCCGTTAAAAATGAAAAAGGAGAAATAATAGGCGCCTCAAAAATTGCAAGGGATATAACCGAAAAAATCAAAACAGAAAATCAACTTAGAATATATACTGAGAAGTTAAAAGAGCTTAATAATCATAAAGATGAATTTATGGCTATGGCAAGTCACGAATTAAAAACTCCCTTAACGGTTATAAAAGCTAATATTGGATTACTGCAATTAAAACTTAATGACGATTTTAGCCAGGAATTTGTTACCAGGACTATGGTTCAGGTAAATAAACTATCTGATCTTATTTCTGACCTTCTGGATATTTCTAAAGTACAATCCGGAAATTTGCAATTGAGTTTTAGCTCTTTTGATTTGAAGAAACTGATTATTGAAACGGTTGAAGATATACTTCAAACCAGCCCCTCTCACAAAATTACACTTGAAATATCGAATAAAACTCTTCCTGTAGTAGCGGATGTATTTCGTTTGGAACAGGTAATTGTTAATGTAGTAACCAACGCCATAAAATATTCTCCGGCTGCAGATGAAATAATCATTGCCGCAGAATATCAAAGTGATTACGTAACCATAAGCATCAAAGATTTTGGAACAGGGATACCAAAACAGGATCTAAAAAAAGTTTTTTCCCGCTTTTTCAGAGTACTGGAGACCTCAAATAAATTTATAGGATCAGGGATAGGGTTGTATATTTCGAGTGAAATAATAAAGCGGCACAAGGGAAAAATGTGGGTGGAAAGTGAAGAAAAAAAAGGATGCACATTTTACTTTAGCATTCCAACCTTACAATAAACCCTCCCGATAATTCATTCATACTCTCCACTGTCTCCAACAATCATTTTTTGTTTATACGATATACCGGCTAAAAAATAGCTAATGGCCGGCAAGGCGAACCTGTAGCGCCCTTTAAACGTAAGGGAGTCAATAGAAATAAAAATTTGTATTGCTTTTCAGATTGTATTGATTCAAAGTTCATGAATTCCAGGTTGAAGATTCCATTCTTTAAAATTAATTCTTCATGAAGATGAAATTCAGGTCCGTCAAGCGATGCATCCGAGCCTATCATGGAAGGCCTTTTCGCAATGATCCATTCAATAACTTCTTTATCTGCATACGCCGGTTTTCCTTCAACAGTTTTTTTACCGGGCCAAAGCCGCCACCAGCCAATATTAAAAAGTAAGGCATCTCCGGGTTCAATATCTGACTCTTTCAGTCCCTCTTTTACAAGTGTGTTACGTATATCAGACATGGTTATCAGGTAATCTTCAGGCAGGGTATTCAATTCTTTATATCCGGCAAGATCAATAAAAATACCCTTTGTAATAATTGGCTTTACACTCTCCACGCCAAGTTTTTGTAATCCATACGGGTTCCGCATTTCCGCTGCAGGCACACCATTGTAAAAAATCTCTGTTGTAGTTCCATCAGCCATTTTCATCTCACGGCCCGGGGTGGCCCGGCCCATCAAATTGTGTTCCTACCTGGCCAATTTCGGCAGCTACAAATTCATCATTAAAAACAATTTTATCCGGCCCTGACGGCGGATAAGTGGGAAAAGAAGGAATGAAAATATTATAACTTCTCTTTCCCGAAACAACCCCCATTAAGCCTGCGATGAGAAAGACAAAATGTTTTTTTACCGTAAACAATTTCATTTTTTTTGATTTTTTGGTTATCAGTTTTTGTAATTATAAAGTGAGTGTGTTCCGGTTATATGAAGTAAGATAAGTAAAGATAATTTTCAGTAAACGCAGGCTATAGTACCAATTACAAAAACGCAGCGCAAAAACATTTGAATAAATTCATAATTTTTTGCCGCTCTTCTCATCAACATCTATTGCCTCTTTCAATAGTTTTACAATTGCCGCTTCATCAATATCTTCGTCAGATTTAAAAATCTTATAAAAAATTTGTTTGTTGCTGCCATGTGTAAGGTAATTATCCGCATCGGTAAGTTTATTGCCATACCAAAATCCTAATAGTACTCCCTCTTTAATGCCGCCACGTGGAATGGCAGAGGGCCAGATGATACATATCCCTTTATTGCCATAAAAGAAAGGAACATTGTACGAAATTTTTTCATTACATCCTGCAGGTAAAGTTTCAGTTATTATTTGCCTTAATACATCTGTAATAATCCGCTCGTGTTCAGGCAGGATTTCATACAATTGAAGAAGCGATCTTATTTTTAATGAAGCAGGTTTCATTTCAGTATTGCTGATTATTCATACGCAACAAATTAACTACTTAAGAGAACACAGCAAAATTGCAGCATTGTGTGAATGATGTTTTGGCTTGCTGATAAAACTGTTTTGCATAATTTGGCATTATAAAAAAATCTCTAAATAATTATAATCATGTTTCATCGCAGATTGTTTTTAAAACAGATAGGATTAGGCAGTGCAGGCTTTGCACTTTCTTTAAATGTGCCTGCATTTACTAAAATTGAATCAAAGTTTGGCGCCTTTTTTTTGCCCCGAAGCACGCCGGAACAACAAGGAATTTCTTCCACAGCAATCAATAGTTTTCTCGACGCCATAAAAGAAAGTGAACAGGAGTTTCACAGCCTCATGATCCTCCGCCACGGATATGTAATTACTGAGGGTTGGTGGTCGCCCTACTCATCAGAGCACCGGCAGCAACTATATTCTTTAAGTAAAAGCTTTACAAGCACTGCTGTTGGCTTTGCAGTTTCTGAAGGGCTTCTTTCTGTCGATGATCCTGTAATAAAATTTTTCCCTCACATGTTGCCAGATGAGGTAAGTGATAACCTTGCTTCTTTAAAAGTTAAACATCTGCTTAGCATGTCCGTTGGTCATGCTAAGGATTCTATAATGATATTGGAGCATTCTCCTTTGGCAGACACGTGGGAAAAAACATTTTTAAGCCTGCCGGTTGTATTTATACCGGGCACACAGTTTATGTATAATTCCGGTGCCAGTTATATGCTTAGCGCCATCATAAAAAAAGTAACAGGCAAAACCGCCCAGGAATATTTACAACCGCGATTGTATAAACCACTTAATATTATTAATACAACCTGGGGAGAAAACTTTGAAGGCGTTAATATGGGCGCCTCTCATCTGCGTATGCCCACAGAAGATCTTGCAAAGTTTGGCCAGCTATACCTCCAAAAGGGAGTTTGGAACGGAAAACAAATTCTTAATAAAAATTGGGTGGCTGCGGCATCATCAAAGCAAATTGAAAATGGTAAAAACGATAGCAGTTGGGCCTATGGTTATGGATACCAATTCTGGCTGAATCCACCCGGAGGGTTCAGGGCTGATGGGGCTTTTGGGCAATTTAGTATGGTGCTTCCGCAGCAGGATGCAGTAGTAGTTATTACCAGTGAAAGTATAAGCACAAAAACTACTATGCAGTTGGTGTGGGATAAATTGCTCCCGATGATGACCTGTGCACCGCTGCCAAAAAATGCTGCAGAAAATAACAAGCTTAAAAACAGACTTAAGGCATTAAAGTATGATCCGCCAAAAATGGCTACAAAGTCCCCTCTCGCCACATCCATTTCCGGCAAACAATTTATCCTTGATAAAAATGATTTTAATGCCAGATCTGTATCATTCAAATTTGTTGGTGACAAATGTATTTTTACTTTAAAGGAAGATGGAAAGCTGGATATAAATATTACCGGCGGAATGAATTACTGGATAAGGGAAGGGAATAAAAAACCGGAGCCTCATTCCTTGTTTTCTTTACGGCGAATTGATTTTGATTCCATTGTGGCAGCAAGCGCTACATGGCAGAACAACAACACGCTAATACTTACATGGCGTTTCATAGAAACTGTACATGGCGACAGCCTCACCTGTATTTTTGATGATGATAAATTAACCATCAAATTTCTCTTTAGTGTACAACGGCTTCAGAAAAAACCGGATGACAGGATGGATATTATTGGTAAAATGATAATTTAAAATGATCCGCCGTAGTACGAAATATTAAATCTGTCAAAATTCACCTTACTGGTTTCAATCACGTCTTTGTTACCTTTGTGTCCATGAAATTAAATGACAGGCAAAAAATTAAAGTTGCCATTTTAGATTTGTATGAAGGCTATCAAAACCAGGGCATGCGATGTATTCGTGAAATACTGGACGAATTTGGAAAGAAAAATAATCTTGATATCAGCCGGGATGAATTTGATGTGCGCCTGAAAAATAAGGTGCCTGATATGAGCTATGATATTTTTATAAGTTCCGGCGGACCGGGGAGTCCCCTGGAAAGTGAAGGCACTGATTGGGAGAAAGCTTATTTTTCCTGGCTTAATGAAGTAGAAGCATGGAATAAAAACGAAGCCAATCTTACCAAAAAATATGTATTCTTTATTTGCCATTCTTTTCAACTTGCATGCAGGTACTGGAACCTTGCAAACGTTTCTAAACGTAATTCTACCGCGTTTGGAGTATTCCCGGTGCATTTACTGGAAGATGGTAAAGATGAGCCCGTTTTCAATGGCATGAGAGATCCTTTTTATGCTGTGGATAGCCGTGACTGGCAAGTGATAGAGCCTCAAATGACGGTATTGCATAGGGGTGTAAAAATTTTAGCGATAGAAAAAGACAGGCCCCACATTCCCCTTGAGAGAGCTATAATGGCTATGCGCTTTAATGATTATTTCTTTGGCACACAATTTCATCCTGAAGCTGATGCTATTGGCATGAGCATGTATCTTCAAACTGAAGAAAAAAAGAAAACTGTGATAGAAAACCATGGACAGGAAAAATGGGAATCTATGATAGAGCATTTAGATGATCCTGATAAAATTTTGTGGACCAATGCTCATATTCTTCCTAATTTTTTAAATATCGCAGCAGAGAATTTGCGGATAGTAGATGCCTGACCTACCGATTTGTATCTTGCAAATTACAGGTTGCCATTATTTTTTAATTCCCCATTTCACTATTTTTGATTAAGAGGTTTAGCCGTTCTAATCCCTTAACCTCGTAAATCTTTTAAACAATGATCAAAGAATTTCGTGAGCAATTCAATAAAACTTTTAGTGAGGAAAAATACCTTGAATTTCTAAAAGATCTTGACAGCAAACACCCTGGTGATATAGTTTTCAGGATAGCTGAAACACCGGTTTTTATACCAAAATATTTTACTGATAAAATAATTGATGCCTGTGAAAGCATTGTAGATGTGATAACAGATGAAAATTTTAAAACACTTACGCAAAGATCAATCCCTAAACACGAAAGTGTGCCCAATGAAAATGATCACACTCATTTTATTGCTTTTGACTTCGGCATTTGCGAGAATTCAAACGGCGATCTTGAGCCACAATTAATAGAGATGCAGGGCTTCCCTACCCTTTTTGCTTTCCAGATATATTATCCTGAAATAGTAAAAAAACATTTTGATATTCCTGCAAATTTTGATAATTACCTGGGAGGTTACGATAAAGAATCATACACACAACTAATGAAAGAAATAATTGTTGGCGAACATAATATTGAAAATGTCATCCTGCTCGAAATCAATCCCCATGAACAAAAAACGAGGATTGATTTTTATTGTACACAGGATTATCTAGGAATACCAATTGTTTCACTTACCGATATAACACAGGAGGATAAGAAGTTGTACTACATGAATAATGAAAAGAAAACAGCAATTAAAAGAATTTATAACCGTGTAATATTTGATGAACTGCAACAGCAAAAAGAAAGCCTTGGGAAAATAATTGATATAACACAGCCGCTTGATGTTGAATGGATACCGCATCCCAACTGGTTTTACCGAATCAGCAAATACACCTTGCCATTTATAAAACATCGTTATGTACCGGAAACTTTTTTCCTGAATGAAGTAAAACAATTACCCGGTGATCTGGAAAATTTTGTTTTAAAACCATTATTTTCTTTCGCCGGCCAGGGTGTGGTAATTGATGTAACCAAAGAAGATATTGATAATGTAACAGACCCGGAGAACTGGATATTGCAACGCAAAGTAAAATATGCTGAAGTAATTAAAACCCCAAATGTACCTGCCAAGGCCGAAATAAGAATATTTTATTTTTGGAAAGATGGATGGGAAAGACCCTTGCCAGTGAATAATCTCGGCCGGTTAAGCAAAGGAAAAATGATCGGCGTACGCTATAACATGGATAAAGATTGGGTTGGCGGAACTGTGGCTTATTTTGAAAAATAAAATTCACTATTCCCTTTTGATAAATTATTTTATTTAGATTTGAATTACTTTTAGACTACTCTAAATTTTAATTTTGGCTAAGTGAAAATTGTAATAGTTTTAATTTTCCAGTTTATTTATACAACTGTCGATGCGCAGGTAACGCCGATAGATACTGATCGACCCGATCAGACAGAAAGTGCTTTTTTAGTTCCTGAGAAATGGCTACAGTTTGAAGCAGGGTTTAATTTTCAAAAAAACGATGCCAATGAAAAAGAAATTCTCTCGCCAACATTGTTAAGCAAATATGGTCTAAGCAAAAGAGTAGAACTTAGACTTATTACAACAATCAAAACTTATTCTTCTCCAACAATACCTTTTAGCAATGTTAACGGAACAGGCTTAGATGTAGTTGAGGCAGGCGCAAAAATTGCTTTATTTGAACAAAAAAAACTTGTTCCTAAAACATCATTTATTTTTCATTTCGGCATACCATCCTTTTCTTCCCCTAAATTTAAGCCTGATAAAGTTGTTCCGAATTTTCGGTTCACCATGCAGCACTCATTGTCTGCAAAAACATCTTTAGGTTATAACCTTGGCTGCGAATGGGATGGAGTTACAAATGACCCTGCATATATTTATACATTAACCCTGGGTTATAATCTTGCAGAAAAATGGTACAGCTACATAGAAGGCTTTGGCGGGTTTAAAAAGCAGGACCTACCCCAACATAATATTGACGGAGGATTAGCCTACCTTATCTCCGACAATTTTAAAACAGACCTCTCTTCCGGCTTTGGCCTGGGTAGGGCGGCGCCAAAATGGTACATCGCCCTGGGTGCCTCAGTCAGATTTAAAACGAAAAAATAGCTTTATCTGCAGCAATCCTTCTTCACAAAAAAGAATAAAAAAATCCGGAATCTTCCACTTTATTTTTTAGCCTGTCAAAATCTACTTTACTGCCCGGCTTAAAGGTTAGATCAAAGTTGGAAGTTTTAATGTTGGGTTCAATTTTGTCAACAAAATCAATTCTCTTTAATGCCTTGTTAATGGCATTGCTGCATATTAAGCCACTGGCCTGCAGGCTTACTTTTTTTACCTGCGCTGTTACAGATATTGCAATAACTATTAAGGTTAAAAAAATCTTTTTCATATAAATTATTTGATAGTGTTATTAACTTCTTTTCCGGAATACTTACAGCAGTCGCCTACTTTTCTTATACATTGCCACTGGCATTACCCGTTACAAATCTAATTCACAAAGCCCCATTGAACGCCTACTCTAAAAATTAAGCCCGGTTTAGGATAATTTGGAGCAGCAAAATTATTATGGGTAAAGCCAAAACCCTGTGCAAAACTAACCGTGTTTAAATTTTCAAATCTTACTAACCCTGTAAATGATTTTATTCTGAAATGAAAGAAGACTGACAAGTCGGGACGGTTCTTTATTGTAACCGTGTCCTGCGGAAAAAATTGCCCCATAACAGGAGAATAATTATAAGCCTTATAAGGAGAATGATACCATCCCTCAAGCCCTGCACTCAGGTTTAAATTCTTAAAAAATACACCTTCTAACGCCAGGCGCTGACGGGTATAAAATAAAGGCACTCTAACCGGTGCGGAAGCGTCAGTCTGCTGCAGAATAACATCACTGTATAAATTAAAATGCTTTGTGACCCTCAGTTTTTTTGAT
>JBDSFG010000266.1:0-10000 GCA_039919615.1 Ginsengibacter sp.
ATGAACCTGCTAAGGGCCCGGCAGCCTGGGCTAAAGACCATGCTACAGTAAATAATGCAGCATACTGACCACGGTTATGTGATTGAGTTCTTAATATCCAGTAAGAGTTCATAAAAGGCATGGCAAAAATTTCGCCTAAACTAATAACCAGCATTGAAAAAATTGCAAGTTGTGCATAGCTGATAAAAGACGCATTTAGTATAATAAATGAAGTGCCGGTTAAAAGTACGCCAAGAGAAATAAACTGTAAATGTGGCCGCCTGCCTTCCAGCCTATAAATAATTATCATTTCAAAAAATGCAATTATTAATCCGTTAACTGCCATCAACATGCCGATAAAAAAAACACTCAAATTAAATTCCTGTTTGTAAAAAACCGGCAGCGTTGTAAACAATTGAAAAAAGCACATAGCAAATACAAAAACCATCCCGCAAAAAATCAGGTAAGTAGTATCCTTATACACCGAATTGAGTTCGGTTTTTTTATGCGGCTGTTTTACTTCTGTATCACTATTACGCGAAGGCGCTAAAAACAGATACAATAAAAGAGCTGCGCAAATATTAGTTATTCCATCAACCCAAAATAAAAATGAATAATTATATGTTGCAATAAGGCCTCCCAGGGCGCTTCCCAGCGCCCATCCCAGGTTTATTGCAAGCCTGTTCAAAGAATATGATCTTGTCCTGTTTTCTTCCCTGCTATAATGCGCTACAGCGACTGAATTTGCCGGACGAAAGGCCTCATTGACCATTGCCAAAAAAAATGTACAAATACAGATTGCCACATAGGAATGCATTTGCCCCAATATAATAAACATAATTCCACCTCCAACTAACGTAACAATCTGAATGTAATAGTATCCAACTTTATCGGTGAGTTTTCCGCCTATCACTGCACCAACAATTGCACCTGCACCAAAGAGACTCATAACAAAACCGGCCTTACTTATACTTACTTTTAAATGCTGCGTCATGTACATTGTCATAAAAGGTACCACCATAGTTCCGCTCCTGTTAATAAGCATTACTAAAGCAAGCCACCAGGTACTTGCTGAAAGTCCATCGTATGCCTCTTTGTATAATGAAATAGCTTTCTTAAACATACACTAATGTAAATGTTATAATACTTTTTGCTGAAGCCTGCGGATTTCTTTTGAAAAAAAATGTAAAAAAATAAATCCGGAATTGGAGAAGATCCTAAAGCATTTTAAAATTATCTGTTTTAGGAATTAATTCAAAAGCTGCATTAAAGATGCGAGGTGGTAAAGCCAGCTTTCTTTTTTGTGTATCTAGCCATGCCCCATCAACTGTAATAAGGGCCGCAAGAAAATCATTATTTTTAAAAATTTCGTGTACCATAGTCCATCGTGAAAAATCTGCCTTGAGCTTATCTAATTTTATATTAATAGTAACCTTATCGCCAAAGCTGATTTCTTTTCTAAAAACACACTCTTCCCTAAATAAAACGGGACCAATATTATGCTGCAGCATGGCTTCAGGAGTTATGCCATTAGCGGTTAAGAAAGAAATCCTGCTAAATGCGCCAAAATCGTAATATACGGAGTGCCGCAAATGAAAATTAGGATCAAGGTCACTCCATCTTATTTCAACAGATTGCGTAAAATCTTTTATAAACAACATATAAAACAAATGTAAGGCAAGAAGGAATTTTATAAATAAGAAAAAGGAAAGATAAATATTGAGTAAGTACTTAGCCTATTTATAAGTCAGAACTTTTTCATCAATGGAGCAAGTAGTTCCGCCCATCTTTTATATTGTTTACCAGAGGGATGAAGGCCATCACCTGCAACTAAGGTGGGATCATTTAATGCTTCTCGTGATATGGAAGTAATATCAAGATAGTTTACGCCTGACGCTTCTGAGATCGCCTTATTAATCGAGTTAAATGCATCAATTTCTTTTGAGATGCTTGCCGTATCAGAGTTTCTGGCAAAAGGAGTAACGCTGTAATCAGGTATAGATAAAATAAAAACATGGCTCTTATTATTACCGGCATATACTATAGAACGATTTACAAGCAAAGTAAATTCTGTTTTATATTCATCAATATTCCGGCGCTGATATTGATTATTTACACCAATTAGCAAAGAAACCACGGAGTAATTACTTTTCGGCGGATTGGAATTTAGCGCATTTATAAGATTTGCAGTTGTCCACCCTGTTACAGCGATAATGTCAGGGTTGCTTATTTTAATATTTTCGTTTTTTAATAATTGTACTGTTTGATCAGGGAACCTTTCTGTTTCAGATACCGATTGACCGATGGTATATGAATCACCCAATGCCAAATAAGTTCTTACAGTATCTGTTGCCAAAGGAGGTATTGTGTCTGTTGCCAAAGGAGTAGTTAGAGTATCTGCAATTAAAGTAATATTTACTGCCTTTTCCATCCCCGTTTTTTTACTGCATGAACAAATACCCAGTATACCAAAAGCAAATGCTATAATTGAAAAAAATAACCGAATATGAATTTTATAATTTTTCAACAGTGTTTTTTAGATATACGCAAAATTATACAGCAAGTTCATAAAAAATGGCAAAGAACAAGGAATTTGGCATGGGAGATTTGAAAAAATTATAACCTAATTTTGTTTAAATATTACAATGCCCGATAGTATAACGGTAGTACAGCAGATTCTGATTCTGCTTGTCTTGGTTCGAATCCAGGTCGGGTAACTAAACCGAAAAAAGCTCTTTATTATTTTTTATAACATTTGGAACTTGTTGTATTAATTTATTAACTTTGCTCCAACTCCTCCAATCCCTGTTGAATTCTAAAGTCCGGTAATTAGTAAATTTTTCTTAATCTCCCTTGAAAGTTTTATAATTAACTTTAAAATTTAAAATTTTATGCTAAAAAAAATTTACACACATGAAGTTGGAGATACCCTAACAGCGATAGGGATTATTGCAGGTTTCTTTGGAATAATTGCCACCTTAGCTTATTTCGCCGGGGTACTAAACTAAGCGATTTAACTTATCAGGAAATTTTTATAAAGGATGCACCTAAAAGGCATCCTTTTTTATGTGCGCCAGCGTTATATAATTTCCCCCTAGGCTTTATTTATGGGCTGATTCTACGGGCTTTAATTTGATACAGTAACTCAATTTCATCACCTTGCCTGATAACTTACACCTATAGCTCGCTTATCCATTTTTTAAAAACAGGAGCATTTTCCTGGCTCACAACAAGTTGCTCATTTAATGGCACCGTTAATGTTATTAAAATTTTGCTGTTTTCTATAGTTTTGAAATTTGATATATAGTTGGCATTAACAATGAATTTGCGGTTTGCTCTAAAAAATAATTTCTGATCAAGTTCCTCCTGCATTTCAGCCAAACTTTTCTTCTCTACCATATACTTTTTTCTCTCTTTATCTACTAAAAAAACTATTTTATGCTCGGAAAAAAAATAAACAATTTCTTCCACACGAATAGTAATAAATTCAACGCCTTTGCGAACTACTATTCTTGTTTTTTTATTATTCTGGTTATTAAGGTACTCCAATAATGAAGCATGATTATTTACAAAATGAGTTTTGAGCTGATTATATTTTTTTATGCTGTTATTAAATTTGAGCTGATCTATTGGCTTTAATAAATAATCAATACTATTATATTCAAAAGCTTCAATTAAATATTTTTCGTAAGCAGTGATGAAAATCACAGGGCATTCCACGCTGCAATTTTTAAAAATATTGAATGACAGTCCGTCGGATAATTGAATATCCATGAATACAAGATCCGGGCTGGCATTCTCACTAAACCATTTTACAGAAGCAGCTACACTGCTTAAGGTTTGTACAATTGTTACAGTGGTGTTTGTATTGTTTAAACAATGTATAATGTTATCAACGGCCGGCTTTTCATCTTCTATAATAACTACTTTCATTCTTATAAATTTATCAAGGGCAGCTTTACGGTAAAAAATTGATTAGTGTCGATAGATATATTCCTGTTTGTTATCAGCCTGTAACGGTTATCCAGGTTAGTTAAACCGATTTTTGAAGTGGGCTGTAAAAAACTTTTATATTTTATTCTGTTACTTACAATTATTTGTGATGATGAAATGCAAACAGAAATTAGCAGGGGGTTGTCGTCGTCAAATTCGTTATGTTTGATCGCATTTTCAATTAATATCTGCAAAGAAATAGGTGGTATTAATAACTCGTCCGTTTCAAGGTTGTTTATCTCGATCTTCATTCTTATAGCATTATCGAACCGGATTCGGAGAAGATAGAAATAGTTGCTGATAAATTCAATTTCTTCTTTTAATAATACAAGATCTTTCTCTTTATTTATCAGAATGTATTGGTACACTTTTGCCAAGGTATCATTATATAACTTAGCATTTGCAGGATTTGAAGAAATAAGATAAGATAATGTATTAAGCGAATTAAAAATAAAATGAGGGTCAATCTGGCTTTTGAGAACACTAAGTTCTGCCTGTGTTTGAGCAAGATTCATACGTTCTACTTTAGATAATGCGCTTAATTTTTTTCTGTTCAAAAGATAATTTTCATAGATCATTGTAATGAAGGTTGCTATAAATGACAATATTAATGTAGCTTTTAATAATGTGTGCCAGACGGTGGCATTCTCTTTAAATAGAATGGTCCATATTTTCAGCATACCTCCCACAATTAATACTGCATAAATTATGGTAGAAAAAAGAATAGCAAGAATATACCTTACATATTCAATTTTATCAAAATCCAGTTTACTTTTTATGAGCAATATCACCAGAATATTACCTTTCCAAAGTATGTAGACCAAAAAAATGAAATAGCAATATTGCAACAGCAATAATATTAGGCTATAGCGGCTGTTTATAATAAGGCCTGAGATATTAGGAAATATAATGGCTATGAGAGGTACAGAAATTAATATTATTATCCTGTCATTAATTTTGTGCGCTATATTCATATCTTATTTATTGCCGGCATCGTAATATTATGTAATTTAATAAATAAGAAGAGTAACAGTCATCAGCGTATTTGCAGCAAAAAGTATTACCACTTTTAAAAGCTTCCAAAATTTAATCACAAAAATCACTTTTCAGAACTATATTTCATTATTGTTCTATTGGCATACAGCTTTCCTTTTTACACTATACTTTTTTTACCTCAGTAATTACTAAATCAGCTTTATCTTTACACCTATGACACAAGAACAATTAAAGGATATGAGAGACCGTATGGTGGTTTTGAGGAGGTTTCTTTGACGTTGAGAACCGCCAATCCAAAATAGATAATGATAAACAACTTTCACTTTCTGCCGGTTTTTGGGATGATAACAAAAGGGCAACTTCCATTTTAAAAGAAACAAAAGTTAATGATTACTGGGTAAACATGTACCATGATGTTGAATCTTTGGCAGATGATTTTGTCGTGCTCTTTGATTTTTGGAAAGAGGGAGAAGCCACTGAAACCGAGGTGAAAGAAGCCTATGATAAGGCTTTGCAGGCTATTGATGATGCAGAGTTTAAAAGTACGCTCAACAAGCCGGAAGATGAAATGCCTGCAGTGCTGCAAATAAACAGCGGCGCAGGAGGCACCGAAAGCCAGGACTGGGCCGAAATGCTGTTGCGTATGTATCGCATGTACGGCGAAAAGCAGGGCTGGAGCGTTACCGAACTTGATTACCAGGCAGGCGATGGTGCAGGAATTAAAAGCGCTACCCTGCAGTTTGATGGCCCTTTTGCTTTTGGATTTTTGAAAGCAGAAAGCGGAGTACATCGGCTTGTTCGTATTTCCCCATTTGATAGTAATGCCAGAAGACATACAAGTTTTGCCAGTGTACATGTGTACCCATTGATTGATGATACTATTGATATTAAGGTTAACCCGGCTGATGTGGAATGGTCGTTTTTTAGAAGTGGCGGCAGCGGTGGACAGAACGTAAACAAAGTGGAAACAGCCGTGCGGTTAATACATAAGCCTTCTGGTTTTATTGTTGAATGCCAACAGGCAAGAACCCAGGGAGAAAACCGTGAGAAAGCTATGACGATGCTAAAGAGCAGATTGTATGAAGAAGAGATCCGCAAGCGACAGGAAGTGATAGATGCAACCAATGCAGGTAAAAAGAAAATAGAATGGGGCAGCCAGATAAGAAGTTATGTTTTTCATCCGTATAAAATGATAAAAGATCATAGAACGGATTATGAGGTGGGTAATGTAGGGCCTGTAATGGATGGGGAGTTGGATGGGTTTATTAAAGCATTTCTGATGATGGAAAAAGAAGCCGCCCCGTAAATTCCCGCCGAAGAAGAACTTACTTTTGAAAGAGGTGGGTTCATATATTAACTAACTTTAAATTATGAAAAAAACAAAGCCTGTATTAAATAAAAGAATTTTTTGGGATATAGATTTTGCTTCAATCAATTATAGTAAAGACAATCGGTTTGTAATTGAAAGAGTTTTTGACAGGGGAGATGTTGAAGATATAAGACAGGTTAGGAGATATTATGGTGATGAAAAAATTTTGGAAGTTCTTACTGCAGCAAAATATTTATTTGAAGATACCGTTAATTTTTGTTCAGCAATTTTTGATATACCTAAAGAAAAATTCAGGTGTTACATATTGAAGCAGTCGAGATCACAACATTCAATTTATTAGAAGAATTATTAAAGATTAAAGAATTGTCAGATTTTAATTTGGCTGGTGGAACTGCTTTGTCTTTAAAATTAGGTCATCGCACCTCGGAGGATCTTGATATTTTTAAAACATCTGATTTTGATAAATTAAAGGTTATTAATGCCCTTAAAAAAAAATATAAAAACCGGGTTGAATTTAAATCTTCTCCAAATAATAAACTGGGTGTATTTTGTTTTATTGATGAAATCAAAATAGATATTTGCAAACATCCTTATGCTTTGCTCCATCCTCCAATGCATGAAGGAGTGCTAAGAATGTGGTCATTGCCGGATATTGCAGCAGCAAAGGTTTATGCTATTTCAAACAGAGCAACAAAGAAAGATTTTTGGGACATTGATGAGTTATTAGATATTTATTCTATTGATGAAATTGCAGAGTTTTATCGTAAAAAATATATGCCAATGCTGGCAATTGGAGTTGCGCAAATGTTACTATATTTTGATGAAGCTGAAGATACTAAAGAGCCATATTCTTTTAAAAAGATAACATGGAGCCAGGTTAAGAAAAACATTGCAAAAAAAATTAATCAGCAATTAAAATAACACACATGCAATTCGGAGATTTTTATTATCCTTTACCCATAAATGAACCCGTTCTTAATTATGCTCCCGGCAGCCCCGAAAGAAAACTTTTACAGCACACTTTAAAAGAACTGAGAGATAAGGAAGTTGATGTGCCCATGTACATTGGCGGCGAAGAGATACGTACCGGAAATAAATTAGCGTTAAGACCTCCCCACGAGAGAAATCATTTGCTCGGTTATTTTCATACAGGTGATGCACAACACGTGAAAGATGCTGTTGATGCCGCTCTTGCGGCAAAAGATGGGTGGGCAGGTATGAGTTGGGAGAACAGGGCGAATATTTTTTTAAAAGCTGCTGATCTTTTAGCTACTAAATACAGGCCTTACATCAACGGGACTACAATGCTTGGCCAAAGCAAAAACGTGATGCAGGCAGAACTTGATAGTGCCTGTGAATTAATAGATTTTTTACGTTTTAATGTTCATTACCTAAGCGATATTTATCGCCAGCAACCAATAAGCGGTAATGGCATGAATAATCGCTTGGAATATCGTCCGCTCGAAGGTTTTGTTGTTGCAATCACTCCATTTAATTTTACTGCAATCGGCGGAAACCTTCCAACATCTGCGGCTATGTGTGGTAATGTAGTTATATGGAAGTGCGCTTATACGCAGGTTTACAGTGCACAACTGTTTATGAAAGTTTTGGTTGAAGCCGGTTTACCTGCTGGTGTTATTAATTTAATTTTTGTTGACGGACCAATAGTGGGAGAAATTTGTTTTTCTCATCCTCAATTTGCTGGTGTGCACTTTACAGGAAGTACGGGTGTTTTCAATGGAATGTGGAAGATCATTGGAGAAAATACAAATATTTATAACTCTTACCCACGCATAGTTGGTGAAACCGGCGGCAAAGATTTCGTAATTGCTCATAAGTCTGCTGATGTTGATGTAGTGGTTACGGCCCTTGCACGTGGTGCGTTTGAATACCAGGGACAAAAATGTTCTGCCGCATCCAGGGCTTATTTACCTTCAAATTTATCAGCCCTGATTAAAGAGAAATTAGTGGCTGCTCTTAAAACCATGAAGATGGGCGGCACAGAAGATTTTGGCAACTTCATCAATGCCGTAATTGATGAAAGGAGTTTTGATAAACTTGAAAAATATATAACAGATGCAAAGAATGATCCGTCAGTAAAAATACTTGCCGGGGGAAAATGCGATAAAACTCAGGGCTTTTTTATTGAGCCAACTGTAATTGAAACTACCGATCCGCAATATGTAACCATGTGTGATGAATTGTTTGGCCCTGTGTTAACGATTTATGAATACGATGAAAATAAATACGAGGAAACATTGCAACTTGTTGACTCCACTTCAAAATATGCATTAACAGGGGCGATAATTTCCAAAGACCGGCAGGCTATAGAATTGGCCACAAATAAATTAAGAAACAGCGCCGGTAATTTTTACATAAATGATAAGCCAACTGGCGCCGTAGTTGGCCAGCAACCTTTTGGAGGTGCAAGAGCCAGTGGCACCAATGATAAAGCAGGAAGTATTTTAAATTTATATCGCTGGCTTAGTGCCAGAACTATAAAAGAAACATTCACGCCTCCGACAGATTATGGTTATCTTTTTATGCAAAATGAGGGAGAGGTATAATGTACGATGTGGAATGTGCGTTGTGGAATGTGCGATGTGTTTGACGTACGTTCGAATATATGATGTAGTAACAATGAATTAGGGTTAGGAGGTAATCCTCGAATCTAATTTTTCATTCTTAATTCTTAATTTGTTTTTGCCCGCTTTAGTATTTGATTCCCTAACCTGTTTAAAATTTATCGTGAGAGCACAATCACATCACTTCTACAGCATATCTTTGGTTGTCAGAAAAAATTAAATTCATTCCTGCATTACTTTCTATGAAAATAATTCTTGATAAATATCAATTGAATATTACAATACAGAGATTGAGCCATCAATTACTGGAGAATAGCGCAGACTTTACTGATACAGTTTTAATAGGCCTTCAGCCGCGGGGTATTTACCTTGCAATCAGAATTGTGGAGGAATTAAAAAAAATGAATCCCGGAAAAAAAATTCAATATGGAAAACTGGATATTACTTTTTACCGGGATGATATCCGCAACGAACTGCGTTTGGCAAATCAAACTGATATTACTTTTTCAATAGAAGAAAAAAAGGTGATCTTAATTGATGATGTGTTATATACAGGAAGGACCATCCGTGCAGCATTGGATGCATTACAGGATTTTGGCCGTCCCCAAAAAGTAGAGCTATGTGTTCTAATAGATAGAAGGTTTAGCCGCCAATTGCCCATCCAGCCTGATTATTGCGGTAAAGCAATAGACTCAATTGTATCGCAAAAAGTAAAAGTGCAGTGGGAAAGTGAAGAGGTTATGTTGTACTAACTTTATTTTTTTAGTCCGGTAATCATAAAAATGATGGTTCAAACAATTTTACTTTAACTTTGATTTTTAATGCAACTCTCCACAAAAAATCTTCTCGGCATTAAAGATTTACAAAAGCACGACATTGATTTAATTCTTTCTACTGCCAAACAATTCAAAGAAGTTTTACAGAGGCCAATAAAAAAAGTTCCGTCATTAAGAGATACTACCATAGTAAATCTTTTTTATGAAAACTCCACACGTACAAGAATGAGTTTTGAGCTTGCTGAAAAAAGGTTGAGTGCTGACATTATTAACTTTTCGGCTTCCGGTTCATCAGTTTCTAAAGGTGAAACATTGTTGGATACTGTAAACAATATTCTGTC
>JBDSFG010000286.1:0-6656 GCA_039919615.1 Ginsengibacter sp.
TGCCTTAATAAAAACCGGCGAAGATGAATTTGAATTGGCTAAGATGGCTGTAGCCCCGCAATTCCGGGACAAGCACATCGGGTACCAACCGGGGCATTATGCTATTGAAACAGCGGAACTTTTAGGCGCAAAAAGGGTATGGCTTGAATCGAACAGAAAATTAATACCAGCAATTAATCCGTACACCAGGTTAGGATTTAAAGAAATTCCAATAACATTCACACCTTATGCAAGAGCAGACATAAGGATGGAGCTTTTTTCAAATTGAGCCAGTTATCAAGCAATAAGTATTTATAATTGCAGGCAGTCATTGCCAATAAAAGATATTAAGCACATGAAAATTACCAATTTCGAATTTAAAGTAAAAGCAAAAGACTTCAACAAATTAGAACAAAGATTAAATGAATTAAACCCTTTATTTAAAGGTGAAGATCACCAGGTTGATACCTATTATAATGCGCCAACAGGCCGGCTAAAACTAAGAGAAGGAAAAATAGAAAATGCGCTTATTTATTACGAAAGAATAAACACCCCTGGTGCAAAACAATCAAATATTATTCTTTATAAACATCAACCTGAACAATCGTTAAAAGATATTTTAGGTAAGCTGTTTGGGATTAAAGTAATAGTAAATAAAAAGCGCAGGATCTATTTTATAGATAATGTAAAATTTCACTTTGATATCGTTCGGGAATTAGGAACATTTATGGAAGTAGAAGCCATAGATGAATCCGGAGGAATTGGTGTACAAAAATTACAAGAGCAATGTGATAAATATTTTTCTTTTTTCGGACTTGATCATTCAGATTATATAAATGCCTCTTACAGTGATTTGCTGCTGGAGAAAGGAAAAATAACTTAATGTTGTATTATAGCTCTAATCAAAATTCTTCACTTTAGCAATACGCATAAATTTTGAAAACGTTACTCCTTTATACATCACTATTGCTTATTTCAATTTACTCATCCCCTGTAAATGCACAAACCGATAGCGACATTATCAAAAACATAATTTATGCTGAAACAGGCAACACAAAATTGTTACTTGATTTGTACATGCCGCCGGGCAAAAAGAATCCGTATTTGATAGTATGGATACATGGAGGAGCCTGGCGTTCAGGCTCAAAAGAATCCCCTCCGTTAGGTATGTTGCCCTATGGATATGCGCTTGCAAGCATTAATTTCCGGATGAGTGAAGAAGCAATATTTCCTGCTTCGCTTTATGATATAAAAGCATCTATTCGTTTTTTAAGGGCCAATGCAAAAAAATATGGATACCGGGCGGATAAAATAATCATTTGGGGATCTTCTTCAGGCGGGCATTTGGCGGCATTGGCAGGTACTACCAATGATGTTAAAGAGCTGGAAGGAAATATAGGTACACATCTCAATGAAAGTTCATCCATACAAATGATCCTGGATTTTTATGGCCCTTCCAACTTATTGACGATACTTAATCAGTCGACTCCTCATGGGCTAAGTGTAAGAGTTCCGGCATTAACATTATTATTTGGCAAGCCCGTTGAACAGGTTGTTGAGATTGCCAGAAAAGCCAGCCCGGTGTACCAGGCCGATCCTTCGGATCCTCCCATATTTATTGTACATGGAGACCAGGATATACAGGTTCCGGTAAACCAATCGCTGGAACTAATGGAGGCTTATAAAAAAAATAAATTACAGGTACAGTTAGAGATCATTCCCGGTGCAGGCCATGGTGGCGACGCTTATGGTAAAAAAGAATTGATGGAGACAATGAATAGATTCATCATTAAAAATTTAAAATAACTTATAATATTATTGAGGAACGATACCTGTTTGCATAGCTCTCGATAACTGAAAATCTTTAGAACAATCTTTCCTGTGGTGGTTTTATTCCTTGTAAACGAATATAAATGGTAGTTTGACCTCTGTGATGCGTCTGATGTTCAAATGCTTTATTAATTAATGCAAAACGGGTTTCTTCAAAAGAAAAGAGTTTCTTTTTTTCGCCCCATGTATTCACATCAGTATTTTTTACGCCATTCAAACAATAATCATAGCTCGCGGTTACATAATACATTACTGAGTCTTTATTCTGCGCAGTTGTGCTATGCTCCAGTTCAGACTGAAAAAAAGCCGGCGGCTTTTCATCAGAGGCATTTGATATAAGAAAATAATTGACTTGCGCAAGGTGCAGCATTTGTTGTGCAAAGCTTCGTATACTGTCTGCTGCTTTAAATGAGTATTTGTCTGCCGGCATTGTATTAAGGTAATCAACGGTGTAAGATTTTGCCCGTTGCCAGTCTTTTACCATTTGCAATTTGATATCATCTGCACTCAATGACTGGGCACTACTTTCAAAAGATAATACAAGCACGAAAACCGTCAAAGAAAATGCTGCCAGTGAAATTATTTTTTTCATATTATTTTTTGAGAGCAACAAAGTAAGATAAAAAACGAGATATCCTTTAAATAAGAACATTAAGAATGAAAGATTGACTTATTTTTTACATAGATAGACCGACACTCTGCCAATTTTGAATATAGAATATGATTTTAAAATCAATTTTGCAGGACATTTGCAAAGAAATTATTTGGACTATTTTGGTTTGAGATTTTTAGATATCTATTTTTTAATAACGCTGGATTACAAAAAGCGATTAGAAGAATTGCAAATAGAGTTGACTGAAAATGGAATGAATAAATGAGAGCAAAAGAAGAAATGCAGGAATAGCATCATGAATAATTGTTTACAGCAACGAGCAAATGGCAAATTGCCTGGGATGGGTTGTGGAGCTGTTACCAGTGCCGCAAAGGCCGGAGATATAATTATTTTCCGCATCAGCGTAACGCCTTTTGCAGGCCTTTGTAGCCAACATAATTATCAGGTTGCACTTTCAAATCTTCCCGAAAAACTTTTTCAGCTTCCTTATATTTTTTAGCGGCGAGCAATGCATTTCCCAAAAAATGTCTTGCAGAAACCAGCCAGTCTCTCGGTTCATTGTATATCAAATTGCCTTCTGTTACCACGGCCTTCTTAAAATAATTTATGGCTGATGTCAGATCATTTTCTTTTTCTGCAATAGTTCCCAACAAAATATATTTTGCAATGCTACCTCCGGTTACAGGAGCGTTAAATGGAGCAAGAATAACAGCAATGT
Source organism: Ginsengibacter sp. (assembly GCA_039919615.1). Classification (GTDB taxonomy): domain Bacteria; phylum Bacteroidota; class Bacteroidia; order Chitinophagales; family Chitinophagaceae; genus Ginsengibacter. The sequence continues at coordinate 3,141 of JBDSFG010000286.1, forward strand.
CTTCCTCTGGTAATAAAGATTCTAACTTAGCTACGGATAATCTTGCTCCATCCAAATTATTCATATTTGCATAAGCCATTCCCTTAGCAAATTGCTGCAGCAATGCGGCATAATGCAATCGTGTTTCCACATCCGGCTGTTTAAGTATATCGTCCCATTTTTCAAAATTTATCATGGTTAATTCGGGCGTCATATATACGTATTGAATAAAATCGCCAACAGGCGCTTCCATAGAAAGAAAAGAAGTATCAAAACTATTCCGACATTCAACAGCATCTTTTAATGCAGAAGAATAATCACTTTTATTCATAGAACATGCAGCCAGCATATGGCGGTTATGAATTTCATATAGAGGAGCATTATTGGCAACATCAGGATATAGTTTCAGGTAGGTATGATAGCTTGCAACAGCAGATCTGTTTACCATCACACCTTTTTCATATTGACCTGTTCTTATATAAATATGTGATGGCATATGAACCATGTGCGACAAACCCGGAGTTAACCTTCCCAGGCGATCAGCGCTTGCATTTGCCCTGGATGCATAAGGCGAGGCTTCCATCGTATGGATATAATAATGATTTGCTCCCGGGTGATCAGGTGAGTATTTCAATACATTTTCTAAAACTTTTTCTATTTGCGGAGCCCATGGTTTTGGTTGCCCGTTATGTTGCCAGAGATCCCATGGATGTTGTATCATAAGCGCATCTGCATACAGTGCGCCTATTTCAGCGTCTGATGGATATTTTGAATAAAGCTCTTCCATCCTGTCAACATAATGCTGGTTAAGAATTTCTCTTTTTTGCGTTGAATCATCTGAATAACGAACCTGCATAGCATTGATTAAAGCGCTTTCTTTTGCGGAAGAATTATTGATAAACTGCTTTGCTTTTTTTGTTGCAATCAAGGCATCGGGAGAAGCGGCATATCCAAGATCATTAATGTTAGGCCCATAAGCTAAAGCTTCCGCCCAAAATAATATGGCGCAACTGCTATCAAAAGTTTGTGCCTTTTTAAAAGAAGGCAACGCTTCTACAATATGAAAACCATAATACAGGTTTATACCCTGGTTAAAATAAAATTGTGCACTGTCGTTTTTTGTAGAAACTTTCCAGGCATGAGACCCTGTGCCCGGCAAAGGGATCATTTGTTGTATTTCTGCCCTGGTAAGATGATAGGTTGTCCAGTCAGGCGAGCAACCTATAATGGTGAGCCTCTTTTTTTGAATTGCTTCGGTGTAAGCGGCATTATCAATCACACCGGGAGATGTTTCAATACCTGAATATTTGGTCAAAAAGATAATGGCAAAGCAGGTTGCAATTAAAAGGTATTTCATTTTAATAATATTTATAACTCAATATACAAAAAATGAAAATTCAGAATAAAGAGAATCAGGTTTGCAGTAATAAGATTCATTATATTTACTCTTAAGTAATACGATCCGTATAGCCGCTCCACTAATTTATGAAAATGTTTTTGCAAACCTTTTGAAGCATTCTATTGTTGTTAACTATTTGCATTTTAAATCATGATTACAAAAGAATCCAACGTTTCTGAGCTTGAAAAGAACGTTGCGGAGCTTACTGCTCAACTAAAGCATAGGGAAGATGAATTGGCAGTGATAAACAGCGTACAGGAAGGACTGGCGGCGCAATTGGATATGCACTCCATTTATGAGCTTGTTGGAGAAAAATTACGTGAAATATTCAAAGCACAGGTGATTGATATTGTCACTTATGATCATGACAAAAACATTATAGAAGATCAGTACTCATTTGAGAAAGGTGACAGAACATTACTCGGAGCAAGGGAGGCCAAAGGTTTCAGAAAGCATGTAATTGAAACAGGAGAATTGTTGTTGCATAATTCTAATGTAGACGAGGCCATGTTGAAATTTAAAAATGAGATCCTGATAGGCGAAACGCCCAAATCCCAGATCTATGCCCCCATGAATGCTGAAGGGAAAGTGATTGGCGTAATCAGTTTGCAAAATCTTGATAATGAAAATGCCTTTTCTGATTCAGACGTAAGCCTGATAACTACACTGGCAAACAGTATGAGCGTGGCCCTAAAAAGCGCCCGCCTCTTTGATGAAACAAATCACTTACTAAACGAAACCAAACAAAGAAATGCTGAGCTGGCGGTGATAAACAGCGTGCAGGAGAGTCTTGTAGCAAAAATGGATATACAGGGCATATATGAAATGGTAGGTGAAAAAATGAGAGAGATATTCAAGGCCCAGGTAATTGACATAGTAACTTATGATAAGAATAAAAATCTTATCGAAGATCAATATGCTTTTGAAAAAGGAGATAGAACAATGCTGGGGCCGAGAGAACCAAACGGGTTTAGAAAGCATGTTATTAAAACAGGAGAATTGTTAGTGAACAATCATGATGTTGAGCAGGCTATTCGTGACTACGGCAATGAGATTCTCATAGGCGAAATACCAAAATCCCAGATTTATGTTCCTATGAATGTTGGCGGTGAGGTTAAAGGAATTATTAGTTTACAAAACCTGGATCACGAATATGCTTTTTCTGATTCAGATATAAGCCTTCTTTCTACTCTGGTAAACAGTATGAGTGTGGCCCTGGAAAATGCCCGCCTGTTTGACGAAACCGCCCGTCTTTTAAAAGAAACAGAACAGCGCACCGCCGAATTAGCGGTTATTAATAGTGTTCAGGAAGGCCTTGCACATGAGTTGGATATACAGTCAATTTATGATCTTGTGGGAGATCGCATTCGTGATCTTTTTAATGCCCAGGCTGTTGTAATTGCAAACCTTGATGTGGAGAAAGGAGTTGAGCATTTTAGATATGCAATAGAAAATGGGAAAAGATTTTACCTGGCTTCCAGGCCCCTTGACAAGTTAAGGCAACATCTTATCAAAACACGTCAGAAAATAGTTATCAATAAAAATCTCGAAGAAGCATTTACCAATTTCGGGATGAAAGTGGCGCCCGGCACAGAACTTTCCCAGTCAGTTGTTTTTGTTCCCCTCATTATTGGCGAAAAGATCACGAGTTATGTAAGTCTCCAAAATGTTGACCAGGAAAATGCTTTTAGCGATGCAGACATTCGCTTGCTGGAAACATTAGCCAATAGTATGAGTGTAGCGCTGGAAAACGCAAGGCTTTTTGATGAGACCAACCGCCTTCTTAAGGAAACTGAACAACGCACTGCTGAGCTGGCGGTAATTAATAGTGTACAGGAAGGGCTTGCCCGTGAGTTGGACATGCAGGCGATTTATGACCTGGTAGGAGAAAGAATACGAACTCTTTTTAATGCACAGGCAGTAATTATTGCTAACCTTGATACAGAAATAAAAGTTGAAACTTTTAAATATGCTATTGAAAATGGCCAGAGATTTTATCCTCAGCCACGGCCATTTGACAAGCTTAGAAAACACCTTATACAAACAAAACAAAAAGTAGTAATAAATAATGACCGGGAATCCTTCGTATGGTTCGGGAACAAGACATTGCCCGGCACAAAACCTATGCAATCAGGTGT
>JBDSFG010000328.1:0-7143 GCA_039919615.1 Ginsengibacter sp.
GGGCAAGCCACAATAATGCAAGGGCCTTGGTAAATCATAACAGGCAATATAGTGATGAACAAATAAGCGTACTTATTGAAAGGGGGGCTGTAATTGGAGGCGCATTAGATGCCTGGATGCTTAAGCCTGGCTGGGTGAGGGGTAAGTCATCCCCGGTAGAAATGAATTGTAATCTTGAGACAGTTGTTGATCACATTGATCACATTTGCCAGCTTGCAGGCAATACTTTACATGCAGGTATTGGCTCTGACCTTGATGGCGCTTTTGGCAAAGAGCAATGCCCTTACGATCTTGAAACAATTGCTGATCTGCAAAAACTTATTCCATTGTTTTATAAGCGTGGCTATGGCAAAAAAGATGTTGAAAATATTATGCATGGAAACTGGATACGATTTTTAAGAAAAGCGTGGAGCTGAGAGTAAGGAAATTAATTTAAAAAATATTTTTACCTAACTAAAAATTTTTCTATTTCTTCCTTTAAGCATCTGCAGTACTGCATTTTTTAAATACTACCGCCTGATTGGTACCTGGTGGTTTTTATTTTTTATGTTTTTTCTTTTCTCACGCTTTCTTCTTTCAACCCTTTTATTTCTATCCGGATCTCCTCATGGCATGGGTTTCCAAACTCCTGTTCTATTGACTTATCCTTATTAATGATGTTATAAAAATCATCCAGGTACTTTGTGACAAACTTTACATACCTGGCATTAAGCAATTTGCAATTTGTATAAACGCTGTAAAAATCGTCTTTCAGTTTATTGAATAATGTAAACGTTTCTGCAAAATTGTTTTTATTGGCCTCACACAAGCCGCGGTAGCGTCGCTCACGTACTGAAGACATTCCCAGTTCCTCAGCAGGTAGAGCATAGGGAGCGCTGACAATACCGGCATGATCAAAATCGTAGGGAATTGGAAACGGAGCCTTTGCAGAATCTTTCGTTATCAGCTTAATATTTTGCATATAAGGCACCGACCAGTCTGTGTTGCCGATCATGAACTGAAAAACGGCCATCTTCAAAAACTGATCTTTGTCAGTGTTTTGCATGGCAACTTTTATTTTGTTCAATACTATAGCTTTATTTCTCTCAGCAACGCTCTTTTCGTCTTCAAGTAAAATGCAATAATGCGTTTCTGTTTTTCGCTTCCCTAACGAATCTTCAAATTCAACCTGCACCAACCTGGCTTTAAAGCTTTTTTCGGTAACAAGATTGTACAACTTATACACGAGCCATTCCTGAATTACATATTCATCTCCTCTGCAGGGCACTACCAGTTTAAGCTTATTTTGTTTTTCGAAAATAGTGTTATTCATTTTAGATTTTGGAAAATTCATCATCAGAGGAGGCATTGTGCAGTTCTCTTTCCTGCGACGGAAATTTCCTCTTGTTTGCATGTTAAGCTGAATGGAAGTAAGGCTGCTGTCTATGTTCCTATATTGAAGCAACATTGGATGATAAACAATATTACCATTCCTGTTGCTGAAGAGTTTATTAAGTTTACCTGTAAGTATAATTTGCAGAATGTCGTCATCATTAAAAAGATGACCATGCAAAATAGTCTCTTGCTTTTTTTGATCGGTGTTCCTGAAGTCTTTAGCCTGGGCGTGCAGAAGTTTAGGAGATACGTTAGCCAGGCAAAAAAAGAAAACAATAAATAAGATACGGGAGAACAAACTATGTATATTTAGGAAGTTACTTACTTACGCAAACCATGTTGCTGACAAGCTAAAACCTTACCGTTCAAATAGCCTCACGTTTATCATTGTCACCCATTAATAAATTTGCCTCGGGATCTTTTAAAATATCTTCCATGTTACGATCATTATCAATGATCCCTTTTTCTTCAAGCATGCGCATATCCTTTGCATCTCTCAAAAACTCTGAAGCGAATATGAATGTATTCAGTTTAGAATTCTTGCTAAAAATAATTTCTTTGTTGTTACCTACCCATTCTTTTTCACCTTCAAACAAGTACAGAATATTTTCACCAATTTCCATCACACTGTTCATGTCGTGAGTATTGATAACTGTGGTCATGTTATATTCCGTGGTAATTTCCTTGATAAGCAGATCAATAACCATTGAAGTTTGCGGATCAAGGCCGGAGTTAGGCTCATCACAAAATAAATATTTCGGATTTAGTACAATTGCTCTTGCAATACCCACCCTTTTTTTCATACCACCGCTTACCTCTGCAGGATATTTTTTATTGGAACCTGTAAGATTTACTCTTTCCAATACTTCATTTACTCTATTCACTTTTTTCTTATGATCCCAATTAGTAAACATGTCCAATGGAAATTTTACGTTTTGCTCAACTGTCATGCTATCAAATAAAGCCGAACCCTGGAACAGCATTCCTATTTGTTGCCGCAGTTCTTTCCGCTCATCTTCCGGCATAGCGCTAAAATTTCTTTCATCATACAAAATTTCACCGTTATCTACCTCGAATAAACCTACCATACATTTTTGTAAAACAGTTTTACCGCTTCCACTGGTTCCTATAATCAGGTTGGTTTTGCCTGTTTCCATTACAGCACTTACCCCTTTTAGAATCTGTTTATCGCCAAATCCCTTTTCTATGTTTTTTAGTTCGATCATTATAATAAAATTGCTGCTAACAAATAATCTGCAAATAAAATTAAGATACAACTCGTTACTACCGCTGTAGTACTGGCTCTGCCTATTTCCAGAGCGCCACCCTTAACGTTGTATCCATAAAATGCCGGAATGCTGCTGATGATAAAAGCAAATGTATATGCCTTAACAAGAGCGAACCAAACATTTTTCGCTATAAAACCTGAAACAAGCCCTCTGTCGTAAGTATCACCTGAAACTATACCGGTTAACACACTCGCTAATCTGCCACCCCATATACCAAGGAACATTGCAAGAATTACTAATAAAGGGATAGTCATCAAGGCTCCGAGAATTTTAGGAGCTACCAGGTAAGATTTTGTATTAATGCCCATAATTTCCAACGCATCAATTTGCTCTGTTGTCCTCATATTTCCCAGTTCACCTGCTATCTTGCTGCCTACAACCCCGGCCAATACAATGCAAACAAGCGTGGGCGCAAATTCCAGTATAACAGTATCTCTTACCACCTGCGAAAGAGTTGTTTTGGGTATTAATGGATTGGTAATCTGGTAGGCAGTTTGTGCTGCGCTTACTGCCCCCATAAATACTGAAATAATGGAAACAATCCCTAAAGACCCAATGCCGATTTCAACACACTGATGCATTAGTTCTTTCCAATACATTTTAAAATTTTCAGGCTTTGTAAACATGCCCTTCAACATTAAAAAATAACTGCCTAAGGTGGAAAAAAATTTCATTATATATTTATTTATTTTTGGCCAACCAATATTTTTTTATTTACGTTATTACCTCTTTTTTTCCACCAACCTGAGCTTTGTACTATCTCTTCTGTTTTGGTATTTCCACCCTTCATTTGGGCATCTATTACTGCAATAAGCACCATGTTAAAAATACTACGTACTTGGCTGCCAATTTGTAAAATATGTACAGATTTTTTTAATCCAAGTAAGATAGGGCCTATAGCATCAGCACCGCCAATTTCCTGCAATAAGTTATAAGCCATGTTCCCTGCTGCAAGGTTAGGAAATATTAATGTGTTCACATCCTGGTTTACAAGTTCGCTAAACGGATAATTATCTTTTAAAACTTCTTTATTAAAAGCTACATTAGCCTGCATTTCACCATCCACCATTAAATTGGGTTCTTTTTCTTTTACAATACTCCTGGCTTTTGCTACCAACTGGGCCTCCGGAGAATCGCTGCTTCCAAAATTTGAATAGCTTAACATGGCTATTACAGGTGTAACGCCGAAATGCCTTACTTCTTTAGCAACTAAAATAGTTATATCAGCAAGCTCTTCGGCAGTAGGGTTAAAGTTTACTGTTGTATCTGCAAGAAAGATAGGTCCGCGTTTTGTCATCAGGATATACATCCCGGCGACTTTTTTAGCGCCATCTTCTATACCTATTATTTGTAAAGCAGGACGAACGGTATCAGGATAATTCTTTATAAGCCCGGATATCATTGCATCAGCATCACCGGTTTCCACCATCATACAACCAAAATAGTTGCGGTCACGCATTATTTTTTTTGATTCATAAAAGTTAAAACCCTTACGTTGTCTCTTCCTGAAGAAAATTTCTGCGTACAGCATACGCTTTTCTTCCATCTCATCACCCTTGGGATCAATAATTGGAATGCCCTCCAAATCAATACCATTATCAGATGCAATCTTTTTTATTCTTCCCTCGTTACCCAATAATATAGGATATGCTACACCTTCGTCCTGGGCAAGCTGTGCCGTTTTTAATATTTTTTGGTTTTCGGCTTCAGCAAATACCACCCTTTTCGGCGCTTTCTTAGCCTTGTTTCCTATCATTCTAAACAACTGGTTATCTATTCCTAATCGTTTATTCAAATCTACCACGTAACCCTCCCAATCTGTTATGGGATGTTTGGCCACTCCACTTTCCATTGCTGCTTTGGCTACAGCCGGTGCAACAGTGGTTAAAAGCCTCGTATCAAGTGGTTTTGGTATAATATAGTTTGGCCCGAACACAATCGTTTTTTCGTTATATGCCATTGTTACAATATCAGGAACCGGGGAACGGGCAAGCTCTGCCAAAGCCACCACAGCAGCGAGTTTCATTGCTTCATTTATTTGCGTCGCTCTTACATCCAGGGCACCGCGAAAAATATAGGGAAAGCCCAATACGTTATTAACCTGGTTAGGAAAATCGCTGCGGCCCGTTGCCATAATAAGATCATTACGGCAAGCCATTGCAGTTTGATAAGGTATCTCAGGATCAGGATTAGCCATAGCAAAAACAATAGGATTTTTTGCCATGCTTTTTACCATATCAGTTGTAACAACATTGCCTACGCTTAACCCGATAAATATATCTGCATCCTTCATAGCATCAGCTAACGTAAGAAGACTCTTATCAATCGAGGTTGCAAACTGTACTTTATTTTCATCAAGATCAGTTCTGCCGGAATGTATCACTCCTGTTTTATCAAACATTAAAAAGTTGGCGGGGTTAGCGCCCAGGCTTTGATATAATCTTACACAAGCCATAGCCGCAGCACCGGCGCCGTTTACTACGAATTTTGCTTTACCGATAACTTTCTTTTGAATATCCAAAGCATTTAATAAAGCTGCAGAACTTATAATTGCAGTACCATGCTGGTCATCATGCATAACAGGTATGTGCAATTGCTCTCTTAATTTTTGTTCGATATAAAAACATTCCGGGGCTTTAATATCTTCAAGATTAATTCCACCAAAAGTTGGCTCCAATGATTTTACGATCTGCACAAATTTTTCAGGATCTGTTTCGTTTATCTCAATATCAAAAACATCTATATCAGCAAATATTTTAAAAAGCACTCCTTTGCCCTCCATTACCGGTTTCCCTGCTTCCGGGCCAATGTTACCCAAACCTAAAACAGCCGTGCCATTGCTTATAACACCAACAAGATTTCCTTTAGCTGTATATTGATAAACCGATTCAGGATTTTCTTTTATTTCCATACAGGGAACAGCAACTCCCGGGGAGTATGCCAATGAAAGATCACGTTGTGTTTTAGTTGCTTTTGTAGGAACTACTTCTATTTTACCCGGCCTTCCTTTTGAATGATAATCCAGCGCCTCCTGCTTTCTAAGTTCTTTTTGCATACTCTTTATTTATAAGCCAGTACCAAGTACTACGTGGCATATTTAATAGTGTAAGTACAAAGGTATTACTAATCCTGATTGGTAAATTTATTATCAGCAGATGCTCCCAACCATGCCATTATTCCCATGCCAATTTCAATGGCGTGCTCATCAATATTAAAAAGTGGTGTATGTACATTTGCAGTTATTCCCTTTGGTATATTGCCAACCCCTAACCGGTAAAAGCAGGCAGGTATAAGGTGAGAATAAAAAGCAAAATCTTCGGCGCCCATACGCATTTCGGTTTTATCTATATTTTCTTCTCCCAGATATTCACCAGCTTTATTAACTGACTTTTCTGTAAGCTCTTCATTGTTTAATACAAAAGGATATCCAACATCAATTGTTATATCAATTTCAGCACCCATACTATTAACTAAATCAACAGCTAGTTTTTTTATAAGTTCATGCGCTTTAAAACGCCATGCTTCATTCATTGCCCTGAAGGTTCCCAGGAGCTTAACTTCAGAAGGAATTACATTTGTCGTATTACCCCCATGAAAAGAAGTAATAGATAAAACCGACGGATTAAAAGGATCATTATTTCTGCTGATCACTTGCTGAAGGCTTACTATGAGGTGAGAGGCGATTAAAATGGTATCAACTGTAAGGTGCGGAGATGCTGCATGTCCACCCTTTCCTTTGATAGTGATGTAAATTTCATCGGCGCTTGCCATTACCATTCCGCTGCGGAAACTTAATCTGCCTGTTTCCAGGCCGGGATGTACATGTAAAGCAAATATGGATTGAGGTAAAGGATCTTTCAACACACCTTCTTTTATCATAAGGCTTGCCCCGCCGGGGTTCCGTTCTTCTCCCGGTTGAAATATTAATTTTACCGTGCCTTCCCATTCACCTTTTAATTCGTTTAAAATCTTTGCGGCGCCAAGTAAACAGGTTGAATGCACATCGTGGCCGCAGGCATGCATAACTCCGGGATTTTTTGATTTGTATTCAATTTGATTTTCTTCCGTTATTGGTAAAGCGTCCATATCTGCACGAAGTGCGGTAATTTTTTTACCGGGATTTTTTCCATGAATAAGCCCAACTACACCGGTTTCTGCCAATACATTAAATGGAATATTCCATGCTGATAATTGCCGCTGTATAAATTTTGATGTTTCAAATTCCTGATAGCTTAATTCAGGATATTGATGTAGATGGTGACGAATTGCAATAAATTCCTCCGCATATTGTGCTGCTAATTTTTTTATTTTGGCTTTGATCATATAAATAAAATTACACTGATATTTACTATACCAGAGTAACCAAAAATAAAAAAGAGTTTCTCCTGATGAAACTCTTTATTTACAAAAGGCAGGATGTGGTTAATTAATATCTTCTTCTTTTGTTTCTTTTTCAGGCTTAACTTCAATCCTTTCTGTT
>JBDSFG010000332.1:0-8269 GCA_039919615.1 Ginsengibacter sp.
CATCGGCCAGTTTTTCAAAATTTGCACGGGTTAATTTCTTCACCAGGTGTTTTGGCACACCATCAACTGCGGTTATATAGGGTAAATTTATTTCTGTTTCACTGGAAGATGATAACTCTACTTTAGCTTTTTCTGCCGCTTCTTTTAACCGCTGCCAGCTCATAGGATCTTTACGTAAATCAATAGCTTCATCTTTTTTAAATTCAATAGCCAGCCAATCCATAATAACTTTATCAAAATCGTCTCCTCCCAAATGAGTATCTCCATTGGTTGACTTAACTTCAAAAACACCTTCTCCTAATTCAAGTATAGAGATATCAAAAGTACCGCCACCCAAATCGAACACAGCGATTTTTTGATCAGTGTGTTTTTTGTCCATGCCATAAGCCAATGCGGCGGCTGTTGGCTCATTTATTATTCTTCTTACATTTAAGCCTGCGATTTCGCCTGCTTCCTTAGTGGCTTGTCTTTGAGAGTCATTGAAATATGCAGGAACTGTTATAACAGCGTCTGTCACTTCCTGACCAAGATAATCCTCCGCAGTTTTTTTCATTTTTTGCAGAACCATTGCAGATATTTCCTGGGGAGTATATTGCCTGCCATCTATATCAATACGAACAGTATTATTGTCACCTTTAACCACTTTATAACTCCAATGTCCGGCTTCAGTTGTAACCTCATCCCACTTATGCCCCATAAAACGCTTTACGCTCATGATGGTGTTTTGGGCATTTGTAATTGCCTGGCGTTTTGCAGCGTCACCAACTTTTCTTTCTCCGTTTTTGAGAAACGCTACTATTGAAGGAGTGGTACGTCTTCCTTCGTCATTTGCTACTACAATAGGCTCGTTACCTTCCATTACAGCAACGCAACTGTTAGTTGTTCCCAGATCAATACCTATAATTTTTGGCATAGTTGTATTTTTTGTTTGGAATTTATTAGTCAAGGTTTGTGCCAAGGGTAAAATTGTGCAAATTTGGCAGTAGTGTGAATCATGATTTTTGGGATTAGCAGATTTATGGAATTATATAAATGATGATTTGCCTTATTGACTGCTGGCATTAAATTTCATGGTTCTCTTTTCTTTGCTTAAAAGTAAAATGTTTTTGAGAAAGATAGCTGAACATTACGATGAAAAAAGTTGCAAAAATTCTTGCGATAGTAGGGTAAAAGCCCATGTATTCTACCAGCACCTTTAAAAATGAATAGTTGAGGAAAAGATTAGTAAAAACAACCATCATGTATCGAACAAGCTGCACCCTTCCCCTTAAAAAAGAGGTATTAAAAACAATGTATTTTGAGAGTAAAAAACCTGCAGGAAAACTTACACAAAATGACATTAAAAGCGCTGCAATATGTGGTTTAAAAGCAAAGATGCCAATATGTAAAATTTGTTTTTGAAGAATGAAATTATAACTAATATAATACACAAAAATATCCAGCACAAGGTTACTGCTGCCACATACAGCATACCTGAAGGTTTGAATGGGCATAAATTTTTTAAACGGGGGGTAAAAAAAATCTATGAACGTGGTGATCTCTTCTTTCAGAATAATTAATTTTTTACCTCACCTCAAATCTTCTCCAGGGGATTGAACTTTGCCCTTCCGCTAGGGAGAAAGGTTGGATGAGGTAATTTTAAAATGTGTACCGTATTGCTATACCACCCCAACTTGTATACCTGTCACCATAATAATCCGTCAACTGAATTGAGGGCTGATAATCCACTGATAAATTTATAGGGGCATCACTAAATTTATAATCTAAACCGATAACTCCGTCAATACCAACCGAAGTAAACCCTCCATGTTTATTATCGTATAAAGCAATGTGTGCACCGGGCCCTGCATACCACTTCAAACCTTCAACTCCATTAATATTACCATGAAATTCATAAAGGCCGGTTATGCGTGCGCCTGCATTATAAAAATATCCTAAGAACTCAAGTGCCTTTTTATCTGCAATGAAATGCTTTAGTGTTATAGCTGTGGGCCAAAATTTCACACCAATAGCTGTTTTATAACTTGCTGAATTAGTGCTGGAGCTTTTCTGTGCATTTACCTGTGTTAGTGCAATGGTTATAAACACAGCCAACAGAACAAATGTTTTTTTCATAAATCAATATTTAGTTTAAGGTAATTTAAGTAAAAATAATGCCGGAACGAACACCTTAGCTATAAAGTTTAGTTATACATTTCCTTGTGTAAAGATTTTATTCTTTCATCTGTGAGGTATTCATCGTAGCTGCAAAGCCTGTCTATCATACCTTTTGGCGTTAATTCAATAATGCGGTTGGCAACTGTTTGTGAGAACTGGTGATCATGTGTTGTAAATAAAACTATTCCGGGAAAGCTTATCATACCATCGTTAAAAGCAGTTATGCTTTCAAGATCAAGATGATTGGTGGGCTCATCAAGTATTACAACATTAGGGTTTTGAAGCATCATACGGCTAACCATACAACGAACCTTTTCACCTCCGCTTAGTACTGATGTTTTCTTCAGTATCTCATCGCCGCTAAACAACATTCTACCCAAAAAACCTCTTAAAAAATCTTCATCAACATCTGTAAAATGTGGTGGTACGTATTGCCTTAGCCAATCCATCAAGGTAAGATTGCCGGTAAAAAATTCTGTATTATCGTTAGGAAGATAAGCTTTGGTAATAGTTGTGCCCCACTCAAATTTACCGGCATCGGCGGGTATTTTATTATTTATGATATCGAAAAAAGTAGTCAGGGCAACCGGGTCTTTGCTTACAAATACAATCTTCTGCCCTTTAACAATATCAAAAGAAATATTAGTAAACAACGCCCTTCCGTCAATTTGCTTTGATAATTTCTGAACATTTAAAATCTGGTTACCTGCATCTCTTTCCGGCTTAAATATTATACCTGGATATTTCCTGTTGCTTGGCGTAATATCCTCAAAAACCAATTTGTCTAAAGCTTTTTTACGGGAGGTTGCCTGTTTTGATTTTGAGGCATTGGCGCTAAAACGGGCAATAAATTCAAGAAGATCTTTTTTCTTCTCTTCCATTTTTTTATTCTTATCTCCTGCCTGCCTTGCTGCCAGTTGGCTGCTTTCATACCAGAAGGTGTAATTGCCCGTGTATATTTTTATTTTCTTTTTATCAACGTCTGCAACATGCGTACATACCGCATCTAAAAAGTGACGGTCGTGACTTACTACCAAAACAATATTTTCATAATCAGCTAAAAAATTTTCGAGCCACAAAATTGTTTCAACATCAAGATTATTGGTAGGCTCATCTAATAATAATATGTCGGGGTTTCCAAACAACGCCTGGGCAAGCAGTACTCTAACTTTTATATTACCTCCAATATCCTTCATCAGCCTTTGATGAAGTTCTTCTTCCACGCCTAACTCATTTAGTAAAGTTGCGGCATCACTTTCTGCAGTATAGCCACCCATTTCACCAAACTCGCCTTCAAGTTCACCGGCCTTCATTCCATCTGCTTCATTAAAATCTTCCTTTAAATAAATGGCATCCTTTTCCTTCATCACATCCCACATTCTTTTGTGCCCCATTAAAACGGTATCTAAAATAGTGATCTCATCAAACTCAAAATGGTTCTGGCTTAGCACAGCCATACGTTCACCCGGCGAAATGCTTACCGTACCTTTATTAGGTTCTATTTCGCCACTGATAATTTTTAATAAAGTTGATTTACCTGCACCATTGGCGCCAATAATTCCATAACAATTTCCTTTGGTGAAACCAAGATTTACTTCATCAAACAAAACCCTTTTGCCGTATGCAAGAGTTACATTATTTACACTGATCATGCTTCATCTTTTTTTGGAGGCGCAAAGTTAACTGATTAAGGATTAAAAATTAAAATGCAAGTTGCATTTGCGAAACGATAATGCGGAAAGCGAAATGGGGAAGGATTGGTAATCAAAACTTAATTTTGGAATTTGGTTTCGTAAATTGGTGGTTGTGCGTAGCACTATGAGACATTCCATAACATTATGAAGATTATAACATGGAACTGCAATATGGCTTTTAGAAAGAAAGCCTCCTTTATACTGACACTGAAGCCAGACATTCTTATTATCATAGAATGCGAACATGCTGATAAATTATTATTTGCAGCAGATCTGCCAAAACCAAAAGACTATTTATGGTTTGGGAAAAATAAACATAAAGGGCTTGCAATATTTTCATATGGTGACTATAGTTTTAAAGTCCTTGAAAAACACAACGAGAACTTTAAAATGATAATCCCTATTGCGGTTACTTGCGGCCTCTTTGACTTTAACTTATTTCTGATCTGGGCATATAATCCAGATGATAGAGACGGAAGATATATTACTCAAGTTTGGAAAGCCGTTAGTCACTATGATGAATTGTTAACAGACAGACCTACTATGCTTACTGGCGACTTCAACAGCAATAAAATTTGGGATCATAAAAAACACATACTTGGTAGTCATGTAAGTGTTCCAAACTAAAAAAATAATACAGCTTACCGGGAAATAAATGTTTCACGATTTAGATGGTTAATTGAGCCGAAAAAAGATCAATGATTCGCTAATATTTCAAAAATGAAAAAAATGAAAAAAACAAAAATTTTTTACTGGGTAGTAACAATTCTCTTTGCGGGATTTATGATATTTACTGCGATACCTGATATTCTTATGGCTCCTGATGCAGTTACTTTTATGCACCAGTTGGGATACCCAAAATATTTTATACCCTTTATTGGTGTTGCAAAAGTTTTAGGTTGTATTGCAATTCTTATTCCGGGCTTTCCACGGGTGAAAGAATGGGCTTATGCCGGTTTGTTTTTTGACCTGGTTGGAGCAACCTATTCTGTTACTTCAACCTTCGGCATTCAGCCATCAATAATTTTTATGGTGCTCCCGTTACTTTTTTGTGGTCTGTCTTATTTTCTTTACCATAAAAAAGTTGGCCCGCAATTACAAACAGTAAGCTAAGAAGTGGCTAACACTTATAATGTGGTTTAGCAAAAAAGGGGCCGGCAGTTATAAACTTTGCTGTCATTAATTCCCTGGTTTTTCGTTCAATATTTAATGGCCATAATAAAGCCTGTTCCCCATTTTTTATTAGCCAAGTAGACTATTTTTGCTGCCCGGAATAATTAGTATGACAACAATAATCGAAACTCTAAAGAATGCTGTGGTTGAAAGCCTCTTAGCTTTATACACTCAATCATTTACTCACAAAGATTTCCAGGTAAGTGAAACCAAACCGGAATTTGAAGGTGACTATACGGTTGTTTTATTTTCTCTTATCAAAAATTTAAAAAAGTCTCCTGCTGTTTTAGGCAGTGAGTTAGGTGAACACATCATTAAAAATAATGAGTCAATATTTTATAAGTACAACGTTATAAAAGGCTTTTTAAATATTACAGTAACAGATGAATATTTATCAGGCATTCTTCAAAAAAATTATAACAATAAATCTTTCGGAAAAAAATCTGGAAATGGGAAAAAAGTAATGGTGGAGTATTCTTCTCCAAATACAAATAAGCCATTACATCTTGGACATTTACGGAATAATTTTATTGGCTGGAGCATTGCGGAAATTTTAAAAGCTAACGGATATGATGTTATAAAAACCTGCATTGTAAACGATAGGGGAATTCATATTTGTAAAAGTATGCTTGCCTGGAAATTGTTTGCAAACGCTGCCACTCCTCAATCCACACATACAAAAGGAGATCATTTTGTAGGAGATTATTACGTGAAGTTTAATGATGAATATAAAAAGCAGGTGGAGGAATTAATGGGCGCAGGAAAAACGAAAGATGAGGCAGAAAAAGAAGCGCCTTTAATGAAAGCTACCCAACAAATGCTTGTTGATTGGGAGAATAATGATCTGCAGGTAAAAGAGCTTTGGAGAAAAATGAACTCCTGGGTATACGACGGCTTTGCCCTAACTTATAAACGCATAGGAAGTGATTTTGACAAAATATTTTATGAAAGCGAGACCTACCTTTTGGGAAAAGATTTTGTGTATGAAGGTTTCGAAAAGAAAATATTATATAAGAAGGATGATGGCAGTGTATGGATAGATCTTACTGAAGATGGCCTTGATGAAAAATTGGTGCTTAGAGGAGATGGGACATCAGTTTACATTACATCAGATATTGGTTTGGCAAAGCAAAAATATGAGCAGTATAGGCCCGACCAAAGCATATATGTTGTAGGAGATGAGCAAAACTATCATTTAAAAGTGCTGCAACTGATCTGCAAAAAACTGGGGATGCCTTTTGCAGATGGGATATATCATTTGAGCTATGGCATGGTTGACTTGCCCTCTGGTAAAATGAAAAGCAGGGAGGGCAATGTTGTTGATGCGGATGATCTTGTTGATGAGATGATCTTAACAGCAAAAATGCATACCGAAGAGTTAGGGAAAGTAAAAGAATTTACTGAAGAAGAATTAAACACCCTATATGAGATATTGGGCCTTGGTGCAATGAAATTCTACCTGCTAAGGGTTGACCCAAAAAAGCGAATGGTATTTAACCCCGGGGAGAGTATAGATTTTCATGGGTTTACCGGACCGTTTGTGCAATATACTTTTGCGAGAATACAATCTGTACTGAAGAAGGTTGGCAGTTGGCAGTTGGCAGTTGGCAGTAATGAAATTCCGGATAAGGTATCAACAGCCAACGAACAACAACCAACGCCCAACCAATTGCTTCCACTTGAAAAGAAACTTATCCTTTTACTAGAGCAATATTCTACCGCAATAACACAGGCAAGAGATGAATTGAGCCCCTCAGTAATAGCCAATTATGTTTTTCATCTTGCCAAAACATTCAATTCATTTTATACAGAACATTCCATTGCCAACGCTGAAGATGAACAGAAAAAAATATTGCGTTTATCAATTGCGGAAATGACGGCAAACGTTATAGCCGGCAGTATGCAGTTGCTGGGCATAAAAATGCCTGATAGAATGTAGTTGCCTTTTACCCGGTTTCAACTCATTTAATTCTTCATGAATCTTGCTTAAGCTATCCAGGATAGTGTTTTGTGGGTTTAAACTTTCAAGCATTTATTTTTGAAGGCTTTCCGGCTTTATTGCCATTGATGGTTTGGTTACACTCTGAATTTGTTATTCTAATACATTGCAAACAAATCCATTTTCATTTATAAGAAGTGTTACTTTTTCTGTTATAAAATTTGCTCCGTCAATTCTAAGTATTTTATCACAATCCTGTAGATCAAAATTTATTTTGCGCCCCGGAAAATGATCGAGTAGCAAGCTTTTTAGCCTATTTGCCTGGGTGACCTTTTGCACATTTGTTTTAAAAACTTCTACCATTTGATGTATGCTTTGTATGCCTGATATGCGTTGGTTAATAAGCAGGCTTTAATTTTATCATAAAAGCCGTAAATCACAGCCTGCTCAATATAATATCTGGTTGCAGGTTCCATTCATAAGCCAGGTATGTTATTTCTGTTGATCATAGTCATAGTTCACCATCCAATGAATTCCAAATTTGTCGGTCAACATTCCAAAATAAGCACCCCAAAACATTTTGTCTAACGGCATTGTTATATTACCGCCCGCTGCAAGTGCATTAAAGATTTTGTTTGTCTCTTCTTCACTTTCGGTACTAAGAGATAAAGAAAGATTGTTGCCAAATGTAAGCTGGCCCATTGATTCCGGAGTATCGGTGCCCATAAGCATATTTACTTTGCCAACAGGCAATGCGATATGCATAATTTTTTCTTTTTCTCCCTCAGGCGTATCGCCGGCTTGAGGCACGTCTTTAAAGCGTTGCAGCATTGCAAATTCGCCGCCAAATACTGATTTATAAAAATTGAATGCTTCTTCAGTGTTACCATTAAAATTTAAATAAGGATTTAGCGTTGCCATTTTTTTAAGTTTAAATTATTAAAATCTTTTTTGGTTTGGTATTCCTGATTTTTGTTTGATTATTCGTGCCCGTCGTATGCTTTTTGCAGGTCTGCAATATTTATTTTATCCATTTGCATCATTGCATTTATAACTCTCTTTGACTTTTCCCGGTCTTTATCATTCATAAGTTCTCCTAATGCAGAAGTAATTATTTGCCAGGATATTCCGAATTTATCTTTCAGCCATCCGCACCTGCTTTTTTGTCCGCCTTCAGAAAGTTTTCCCACAGCTCATCCACTTCTTCCTGTGTGTTGTAGTAAATTTAAATTGCAGGCCTGCGTTTCTAAAAATATAGATATAAAAATTTGTCGCTTCCCCGGCCCCGCCACCGAACCATAAGAAT
>JBDSFG010000336.1:0-2780 GCA_039919615.1 Ginsengibacter sp.
TTGCTTTGGCCTTTTGCGCCATATTTGTTGTACTGTCACTGGCATTCCAGCTTATTTGTTCAGGCATTTTATTGGTATCAAGACGCACATTTATTGTTATTGTTGATTGAGTCATAAGTTTAATTGATAACTCAAATATATACCGGTTATTTAGCAAGTAAATACAAAGGCATTAACTTGCCGCTTTTAAAATGCTTTGCCAAACCAACTCACTTATTTTTTCCCAGTTGTATTCCTGCGCTTTCTGTCTTCCTTTTTCAATTAATCCCTTCCTCAGTTTTTCATCCTTAAATATGAGCATAAATTTTTCAGCAAGATCTGCAGGGTTATTGAAGTCGGTGTATAATACCGCATCAGAAAATAGTTCAGGCATTGCATTAGTATCATTTGTAATTACCGGCAGGCTACATGTTAGCGCTGTTAGAACTGAGGTTTGAAAGCCGTCATCCATTGTAACATATAACATACAATACGATGCAGCAATAGCTTTAGTTAATTCATTATTCTGTAAGTTTAAAACCTTTACATCTTTCCTGTATTTAAACGATTTAAGGCTTTCGGTAAGGTCTTCCGGCAGGGTATCCTGGTTCATAATTAAAAGTTGCATGTTACTCTTTTGCCATTTTTTAAATTGCGAAAACGCCTTGAGTAAACTGAGGAAATTATTTTGTTGTGAAGTGCTTCCACAGAAAATAAAATATTCATTCCCATCTGCATATTGCGCTTTTATTTTTTCTTTCACTTTCCAGTCTATCGGTGCCAAAGAAGTGCTTATGCCATTAGGTATAATATCAATTTTTTGTTCAGTGATGCTATATTGGCGTTTAATACAGTTTTTTGAAAATCGGGACCCGGTGATAACTACTTTTGTGTTTTTTAAAAACAAAGAGAGAAATTTTTTATAAAGAAATAGATGATTTTTTTTTATAAAATATTTGTTATAGAGGCAACCGGCGCCAGGCATGATAAAGCATTGAGGAACTTTTGTAAACAGCAGGCAAAAGCCATCTGCGTTTACAAAAACATCTGCCTTATATTTTTTTAGCAGAGCGGCAATTTTTAGTTTGTACCACAGGCCAGCCTTATCTGTGATATTGCGGCTTTGCCATTCAGCAAAGGGAACACAATCATCTGAAATATTCAAAGAAAAATCTGATAAAAATATAAATGTATGCTGCGGGTATTTCTTTGTAATTCTGCTGAAACACTCGTGAATAAAGTCTGAATAATCCTGCTGATACGTCTTTAAAAAATATCTTGTGTTGATGGCTATAACCATAATGGGCTGGAATGTAGAATGTACAATATTCGATGTGAGAAGTACGCTGACAGAAGAACACAGAATCTGGGTAAATAATGTGTCCTTTATTTATAAATATTTATGTAACGGCTTGAAGAAGGGCTGAAAAACCAAGAAACTAAACATCGTACATCGTGCATCTCACATCGAACATCATAAATTTTCAACCACATCGTACCTCATCATTTCAAAACTTTCATTTTTACCGTTTCAATTCTTGTTTCGCTAACGTTTAAAATATCAAATTCGTAATCGTCAATGATGATGCGGTCTTTCTGTTTCGGAATTTCTTCATGCTGGCTGATAATGTAACCGGAAAGCGTGTCGGTTTCATCATTATTTCTAAAGTTCAGCTCATATTTGTCAGCTATATAATCCAGCTCCAGCCTGCCGCTAAAAATAAATTCATTTGCTGAAAGCTGCTTGTCTACAAGGTCTTCGGGAGAATCATATTCATCTTTAATATCACCGAATATTTCTTCTAAAAGATCTTCCATAGTTACTATACCGGCTGTACCGCCAAATTCATCTACCACCCATGCAATGCTCTTTCGCTCCCTGCTAAACTTGCTTATTAAACCATTGGCACTCATACTCTCGGGTATAGTTGGTATAGGCAATAATATTGAACTTATGCTTACCGGGTTTTTAAACATATCTAACTGGTGAATGTAACCTTGTATATTATCAATATTACCCTGATAAACCACCAATTTAGAAAGTTTTGTTTCAATAAAACGAGTTTTAGCTACATCAATGGAAGTACTTAAATCTATAGCTTCAATTTCCTTTCTTGGTATAAGACATTCCCTTACTTTAACATCTGAAAAAGACAATACGTTTTCGAATAATTCATTATTCATTTCAGTACTATCATCAGTATCATGAGACTTGGTTTGCTGAATAAAATATTCAAGATCTATTTTGCTGAAAAATTCTTTTTTGTTAGACAGCTTTACATTAAAAATATACTTCAGTATCCATTCTGCCACATCTACAAAAAAAGCAGCTATCCATGCAAATATTGAATAGAAAAATTGCACAATAAAGGTAATAATGCTGTTGCCGATTATTACATTGCCCTTTGCTCTAAAAAAAGCTTTAAAAATGAATTCAAAAAAAAGCAGTATAAATGCCGAGGCGCACGTTTCAGCAATCAGCCTTATATAAAAATTATTGATACCCCAAAACTTCCAGAAACCGGTAAGAATATCGCTCCACAGCAGGCCATAGGCCACTAGCAAAATATTTAGGCAAATTAATGTGGTGCCTATAAACCGGGCAGGCTTTTCCATATACGCGGCCCAAATTCTGCCACTGTAGCTTCCCTGTTTCTTTTTTAGTTCTACAGATAATTTGTTGGCTGAAATAAACGCCATTTCAATGCCTGAAAAAAATCCTATAAGAATTAAAGCCAGCGCCATTGCTATTATCGCATTCCAGTCCATACAACAAAATTATATAAATGAGAGTAACCGGG
>JBDSFG010000377.1:0-17549 GCA_039919615.1 Ginsengibacter sp.
TTATACCGTTATAACCTGAAGAATATCCGGCTCAATTCACTTGTAAAAGAAGTTAGTGTAGCAGGTTTTAAAGTAATTCCGTCGTTAAGCGAATCAACATTCGCAAAGCAGGCAAAGGTTCAAAAGGACCGGTATGAAATAGATTTTAAAGGTATAACCCTGGACCATGTAAATCTTGACAGGTTGTTAGAAAAGAAAGTGGTTGGCCAAAACCTTACAGTAAATAATAGTAACATAAAAATTTACAGGGATATTTCTTATCCTCTTGCTAAAGTAAATAAAGTTGGTAATTACCCCTCGCAGGTATTAATGAAAAGTGATATACCAATTAATATACAGCATACTTCATTCAATAATACATACCTGGAATACAAAGAAAAAAATCCAGTCAGTGGCAAAGCTGGTACCATTAATTTTGACAAAGGAAAAATCACTATCAATAACATGTCTAATATACCCGCTGCTATAAAATTAAATAACCTGATGACGGTAAATTACACCGCTAATGTTTTAGGAACGCTTGCCATGAACACGACTTTTAAATTCTTTTTAAATGCAGGCGACGGTAAATTCACCGCCAAAGGCTCTTTAGGCAGATGTGATGCAAAAGCATTGAATCAAATATCTATGCCTATGGCTATGGTAAGAATAGATACCGGCACTATTGATGAAGCCAATTTTGATTTTAGCGGTAATGATTATGGTGCAAGAGGAGAGTTTGTTATGAAGTATAAAGATTTTAAAATTACAATGTTTAAAAAAGGGGAAGAAAATAAAGTGCCGAAAAAAAGAGGATTTTTAAGCATACTGGCTAATACTTTGATAAAAAACGAAAATCCTCATGATGGAAAGTTAAGATCGTTTACTGTAGAATACGATAGAGACCCTTCCAAGTCGTTTTTTAATCTGGTATGGAAATCTGTGTTTACCGGAATGAGAGGCACATTTGGTATGCCAACTGGAAAAATAAAATAAGGTTAATAGTATTGTGAAAATATTTTCTTCAAGTCAAATAAAGGAATGGGATAACTATACAATAGCCCACGAGCCTGTTACTTCTATTAAACTAATGGAACGGGCCGCAAAAACCTGCTATGAGTGGCTGATAGAAAATCAATTTCATAAGAAGGCTTTCAAAATATTCTGCGGCAAGGGTAACAATGGCGGTGATGGACTTGCCCTTGCAAGAATGTTAACCGAAAATAAATATACCGCATCGGTTTACATTTTAGAGACAGGGCGTTTGGGTACAAATGATTTTCAAATTAATCTTGCCCGATTGCATATTGTCACCGACGATATTCATTTCATACAATCCGAAGAGCACTTTCCTAAAATAAATGATGATGAAATAATAATAGATGCGTTATTTGGAACAGGCCTGAACAAACCGCTCGTGGAAATAACAGGCAAACTTATTCATCATCTAAATCATTCTGATGGAATCATAATATCCATTGATGTGCCCAGTGGATTATATACTGATAAAAGCTCAGAAGAAAATATTGTAATAAAAGCTGATTATACACTCACCTTCCAGCAATACAAACTGGCTTTTATGATGGCTGAAAATGAACAATATTTTGGAGAAATAATTCTTCTTGATATTAATTTGCACCCTAAGTTTTACGGGCAAAATGATTCACAATATGAGTTAATTGATATTAGCCTGGCAAAGTCGCTTTACAAACCAAGAAAACCATTCAGCAATAAAGGAGACTTTGGACATGCCTGCCTTTTGGCTGGCAGTTATGGAATGATGGGTGCAGCAGTGCTTGCTGCAAAAGCGTGTTTGAAAAGCGGGGTAGGCAAACTTACCTGTGCGGTTTGCAAAAAAGGATACGACATAATGCAAATTTCAGCTCCTGAAGCTATGTGTAAAGTGTATGGAAACACGTTTATTAAAGATTTTAAAGATTTCAAAGATTTCAAAGCTTTAGGCATTGGTCCGGGCATTGGTATGTATGAATCCCATGTAGAATTATTGCAGCTCCTGTTCAGAGAATTTACTAACCCTATTGTAATTGATGCAGATGCATTGAATGTTATTTCAGAGAATAAAAACCTTCTTTTTTCTTTTCCTCAAAATTGTATTATAACTCCACATCCTAAAGAGTTTGACAAGCTATTTGGCAAATCAAACAATGATTTTGAAAGAATAGAATTGGCCTTCGAAAAGTCACAGAAATATAAAATTTATATTGTTCTTAAAGGCCATCATACTTTAATTACCACTCCTTACAAAAGAGGTTATTTTAATTCTACCGGAAACGCAGGTATGGCAAAAGGTGGCAGTGGAGATGTACTAACGGGCATTGTTACTGGTTTTGTGGCACAAGGTTATTCTTGTTTAGAGGCTTGTTTGCTTGGAGTTTATTTGCATGGCGTGGCTGGTGATATTGCTGCTAACAAATTTACGCAGGAAGCGATGATTGCAGGGGATATTATTAATAGCCTTGGCCAATCTTTTAAACGCTTAAACTTTTAAAAAAACTTATACGTATAACATATTTTTTTTAGTAGTATAAATTTATTAATTTTGTTTTTTAAATTATGTTATGGACAACAAGATAACTTTAAGCTTTGACGAAAACATTATTTCCAAAGCAAAGAAATATGCGGAAAGCAATAATATCAGCCTATCACGCCTGATAGAGTTTTTATTAAAAAAAGTTACTTCAAATAATTATAATTCTTTGGAAGATTTTCCCATTTCAGATTGGGTAAATCAGGTTGCCGAAGGCGGGGCGGTATACCAAACAAAGGCCGGAAGAACAAGAAAATCTGCAAAAGCAGAATACTTCAATTCTAAAAAATGAGGCTTTTTCTTGATGCCAATATTTTAGTTTCCGTTTTAAATAAAGAATACCCGTTATTTACCTACAGTTCCAGGATCATAAGTCTTGCTGATAAAACAAAGTTTACTTTATATACTTCCCCGGTTTGCCTTGCTATTGCATTTTATTTTGCAGAGAAAAAATATAAAAGTGTTTCCGCAAAGAAAAGAATTGAGATTTTATGTGAGCATATAAATATTACAGGTATTACTAAAAGTACAGTAAAGCAATCTCTCCAAAACCCTGCTGTTAATGATTTTGAAGATGGCCTCGAATATTATTCCGCAATAGAAAATAAATGCGAATGTATCATTACGGAAGATATGGGTGATTTTTATTTTTCGAAAATTGAAGTAATAAGCAGTGAAGCTTTTTTTGAAAAATATCTTTTTAAATTACATAGGAGTTAATGGAAATAATAATGTAGCTCATGTAATCAATAGGGGAAATCAGTTGAATTTTTTAGCGCTTTTTACACTATTTTTGCCACCCAAAAATTAAGCAAATAAAGTTAACATGGATAATTTGATTTACGTAATTCCGGCAATGGGCATAGTAGGATTATTATATACCTTTTTTAAGTCTGCATGGGTATCAAAACAAGATGCGGGCAACGAAAGGATGAAGGAGATTAGCACCTACATTGCTGAAGGTGCAATGGCATTTTTAAAAGCTGAATGGAAGATACTCACCTATTTCGTAATTATTGGCGCATTGCTTTTAGGCATTATGGGTGTTAGCAATGCAAATAGCCATTGGAGCATTGCCCTGGCTTTTATTATTGGAGCATTTTTCAGCGCTTTAGCAGGATATATAGGTATGAACGTTGCTACCAAGGCAAACGTGCGTACCGCTCAGGCTGCACGTACGAGTTTAGCAAAAGCACTGCAAGTGTCATTTACCGGCGGCAGCGTAATGGGATTAGGGGTGGCCGGTTTAGCAGTATTAGGCGTTGGAGGATTATTTATTATTTTGAAAGCAATTTTTGCTCCGCATGCTGGTGTTGATAGTATTGAAATGGAACGTACAATTGAAATACTTACAGGCTTTAGTTTAGGGGCCGAGAGTATTGCTTTGTTCGCAAGAGTAGGTGGAGGTATTTATACAAAAGCTGCTGACGTGGGGGCCGACCTTGTTGGGAAAGTAGAAGCTGGAATTCCGGAAGATGATCCACGAAATCCTGCTACTATTGCTGATAACGTAGGCGATAATGTAGGTGACGTTGCGGGTATGGGCGCTGATCTTTTCGGAAGCTACGTAGCAACCGTGTTGGCTACTATGGTTCTGGGAAGAGAAGTTTCAGGGCCAATTGTTGACGGTATAAAGACAGTGCTTAATGATGGCTTTGGTGGCTTATCACCTATATTATTACCAATGCTGATAGCCGGCATGGGAATTTTATTTTCTATAGTAGGTACATTCTTTGTAAAAATATCAGAAAACTCTCCGCTCAATACCCATGCCGTGCAAAAGGCACTGAATATGGGCAACTGGGGTTCAATAGTTTTAACCGCAATTGCTTCTTTCTTTTTAGTTAACTGGTTGTTGCCTGATGAATCAATGAATTTGCGTGGACACCTGTTTACAAAGATGGGCGTTTTCGGAGCTATTATGGTTGGACTGGCCGTGGGAACATTAATGAGCATGATCACTGAATATTATACAGCCATGGGTAAGCGCCCTGTGATAAGTATTATTCGCCAATCATCTACCGGCCATGCAACAAATATTATAGGTGGATTGGCGGTTGGTATGGAAAGTACATTACTGCCAATTCTTGTTTTAGCCGCAGGTATTTATAGCGCTTACTATTGTGCAGGTTTATATGGTGTGGCTATTGCCGCTGCAGGCATGATGGCTACTACAGCTATGCAGTTGGCTATTGATGCATTTGGCCCGATTGCAGATAACGCAGGAGGCATTGCAGAAATGAGCGAGTTACCGAAAGAAGTTCGTGAAAAAACAGATATACTGGATGCAGTTGGAAACACTACCGCTGCAAGCGGCAAAGGATTCGCTATTGCATCTGCGGCATTAACTGCATTAGCATTATTTGCAGCATTTGTAGGCATTGCAGGCATAGATGGAATTGATATTTATAGAGCCGATGTGCTGGCTGGTTTATTTGTGGGCGGTATGATACCGTTTATTTTTTCGTCTTTGGCTATACGTGCAGTTGGCGAGGCTGCAATGGCAATGGTTGAAGAAGTACGCAGGCAATTCAGAACTATTCCAGGAATCATGGAAGGAACCGGCAAACCGGAATACGACAAATGTGTGGCTATTTCCACTGATGCTTCTATAAAAAAAATGATGCTGCCTGGGGCAATTGCTTTAGGCTCTCCTTTATTAATCGGTTTTATTTTAGGGCCTGAAGTGTTAGGCGGATTTTTAGCGGGTGCAACAGTTTGTGGCGTGCTGATGGGAATGTTTCAAAATAATGCAGGTGGTGCATGGGACAATGCAAAAAAATCTTTTGAAAAAGGTGCTGTTATAAATGGGGAAACTTATTATAAAGGTTCTGAACCGCATAAAGCTTCAGTTACAGGTGATACCGTTGGCGATCCTTTTAAAGATACTTCCGGACCATCTATGAATATTTTAATTAAACTTATGAGTATTGTTTCGCTGGTTATTGCCCCTACACTTGCAAAAGTTCATCATACTAAAATTGAAAATAACAGAAAAGAAAAAATGCAATCATTAATGCTGATGACTGGGGG
This sequence comes from Ginsengibacter sp., assembly GCA_039919615.1. GTDB lineage: Bacteria > Bacteroidota > Bacteroidia > Chitinophagales > Chitinophagaceae > Ginsengibacter. The sequence goes on from JBDSFG010000377.1 coordinate 5,561, forward strand.
TATAGCCCATCAAACTACAGATACTTTTTTAAATAATTCTGGCGGAAGTGCTGCTGTTGATATGGTGTCGGACGATCAGGATCCTCAAATAAAAAAACTGGTTCGTGAATTGGTGAGAGATCGGCTGGTAAATAAGTCTTCCGATTATTCTGTAGGTGTAAAAAGCGGGCGGTTATATATAAATGGTATAAAGCAAAGTAATACTGTAAATAATAAATATGAACGGCTCTTTCATGATAAAGAAGATTTTACTTATGAAGTTAAAACCAATCGAAAATAATTTTCCATTGAATATTTTTTTAACCCCGGAAATTTCCGGGGTTTTTTTGTAAAAAAATTTTGCGCTTACGAACTAAATCGTAATTTAGTTATACGAATAAAATCGTAATTATGACCATTATGAAAAATTTAAAGCCAACTGAGAGTGAATTAGAAATTCTTAAAATTCTTTGGAACAATGAAAAGGCAACAGTACGGGAAGTTCATGATGAACTTTCCAAAATAAAAGAATCTGGTTATACTACTACTCTTAAACTAATGCAGATCATGTTTGAAAAAGGATTGGTAAAAAGAGATGATAGTAATAAAACCCATATCTACGAGCCCGCCGTAAGCAGGCAACGAACACAAAAGCAATTTTTAGACAAGATGATCAATACCCTGTTTGGGGGGTCATCAACTCAATTAGTATTGCAGGCTTTAGGCAATCAGAAATCATCAAAAGGAGAACTGGAAGAAATTCAAAAATATCTCGACAACCTTAAAAAGTTATAGGTATGCTTTTACCCGCTTTTCAACAATCAGTTTTTTTACAAGCACTTGGTTGGGCAATTGCCAACAGCATATGGCAAGGCGGTATTCTCTGGATATTTTATAAAACCATAATCGCTTTTTATAATAATTCCTCTTCAGGCTTTAAGAACAACTTGAGTACAGCATTACTATTGGGGAATTTTTTGTGGTTTGTTATTACATTCTCTCTTAAAGTATTTCATCTTAATAACGGTCTGCCAGATCATGTTGCAAATCAGGTGCTGTATTATAATCCTGAGTTTGTTTCGGGTAATACAGGCTTTCTAAATTTCATTCACCCTGTCGTTTTTACTTTACCTTATCTTTCTGTTGCTTATCTCCTGTTATTATTATTTTTTTCTGTTAGATTAGTCAACGCTTACCGCATTGCAAATTTTATAAGAAGCAATGGTTTATCAAGGCCAGGTGCAGAATGGGGATTATTTGTGGAAAAGGTGGCCAACCATATCCGTATCACCAAAAAAATAAAAATCTGGTTTTCCAAATACGTAGATGTTCCTGCTACAATTGGATTTTTGAAGCCCGTTATTTTAATTCCGTTTGCATCCCTAAATCAGTTAACAACAGATCAGATGGAGGCAATCATTCTTCATGAAATATCTCACATAAAAAGGAATGATTATTTGGTTAATCTTTTTGTTTCCTTAGTTGAAACGATCCTTTTCTTTAATCCGTTTGTTGTTTTGTTTGGCAGGATCATTAAAAAAGAAAGAGAAAATTGTTGTGACGATTTTGTACTTCAATATCAATATGATCGCCATTCTTATGCCTCTGCGTTGCTTGTTTTGGAACAATCCAGAGACCAGCAATTTCGGTTAGCCATTGCAGCTACTTCGGGGAGAAAACAACTTTTATTTCGCATAAAAAGAATCATGGAAATAAAAAAAAATAGTGATGGTTTGAATTATGGCCAAAAATTATTGGCGCTTGTAGTTAGCACAGGGATAATTTGCTCTATAGCATGGTTAACGCCTGAAAAGAAAACGCATCAAGCATCCGAAAAACAATTAGAGGCTAAAACCCTGATACATCGTAACCTTAATAGCCCAGCAAAAACATCAGATAATTCGATAACGTTAAAAAATCAGGCAGCAAAAAATATTACTTTATTCAATCAGCCTCAAATACCTAAAGATGAACAAATTAATATAGAGGAAACGAATGAAGAAGATATGCCTGAAACTTACAAAAGCTCAGGTAACAATGACGACGATGCGTTTACACTTAATATTAAAAATCCGGAAAATAAAGATGAAATCTTTAAAAGAGATACCCATAATAATAGTAATAAAATCAGTCAGTCCATAGACCCCGCTGATTTAGAAGAATCTGATGCCACGGCAATTAGTAATTTTACTTTTTCCCCTAATTCAATCTTATCATATCTGAAAAAATTTGAGGACTTTCATTTAAATATTGATGCAGGTAAACTAAGAGTTGAGATTGAAAAAGGAAATCAGGTATTAGCAACAATGGATTGGCCTGCTATAAAAAACCAATTAAATGAAACGTTGAGACAGGAAGATTCTGAACTGCCGGGCTTTAAAATGAATATTAAAAATAATAAACTGGAGTTTACCACTGAGAAAAAGGCGTTAACGGAAAATCTAAAAAAAGAATTTGATTTACAAACGGCTCATAGCCGCAATGATTTAAAAAGGCGGATAAGGCCTCTGAAGCGTGACTCATTGATTTCTTATAACAATAAAAACGAGGCGGATTTCTACTACAACGAGGCCCGGCGAAATCATTTTACTGTACCATCCCCGCCTCCTCTCCCTCCATTTAAAATTAAAAAAGCAGTTGCTGATCCACCTCCTTCCCTCAGGCCAATTATCCGGCAGGCATATGCATTCGAGTATAAAAATGCGTCACCAAAAGTAAGTAAGCATATTCCTTCAATAGGAATTAATTACGAGGACGGGGCAATAACTATAAATGGAGAAACAATAAAACTTTCCGAACTAAAAAAATCTCAGGCAGAAAAAATCATCCGGAAATTTATCATTGAAGACGATAAACACTCAATTGAAACTCACCGAGTGGATTAAAATCTATGTTATCATTCATCTTCTTTCCCCCAAAAAAGGATAGTGCCTGGGCTAATAGTAAAAGTTTATTGCTCCTGTTAATTTTCAGCCTCAGGAATTCCGTGGGAAATCTATTCAATTGAGCAATCTATTAATTGCACCTAAACCACAGATACACCTACCAGCCCTATAGTCAATAAAATTGCCAACTATTTTTTGCCACATTACCAGGAAAACTGAAGCGTATTCCGCTACTCAATATGCATGAATTGAGTTCAGCACGCAAATTAGTTACATGTATCAAACATAGGTTGCCGCTTTTTGCCTTGTATATTTACCGAGGCATGGTATGATCCAATGCTTGCGTTAACAGAAGAAGATATTTTATCAATAAAAGTTTATATTAGTTATACGATTTATCACTTTTAAAAGTTTACAAATGAAATCTGATGAGCGACTTAAATGGTTAAAGGAAGAAATTCAAAAACTGGTAACACGATATAAAGCTGAATCCGGAAGATATAAAAAGATAGCTTTCCGTTTAAAAATTGTTTCTGTTTTACTGGCGGCTCTTATTACGATTTTTCTTGGTTTAAAAATACAAAGACCATATTTAGCAACCATTTTAAGCGATGCATCTCTGGTGCTGGGAGCGTCTATAACAGTGCTGAGTGCTTATGAAGCTTTTTTTGATCCGCGGGCTCTTTGGGTAAGAGAAACTGTAACATTTGCCCGTTTGAAAGACCTTCAGCGGGACATATGCTTTTGGGAAGCGGGGCAAGATCCTCAAGATATTAATATAGATGAATTAAACAGGTTTAAATCCAGGCTTGATCAAATTCTCGAGGATACAATAAAATATTGGATGAAAATCAGGGGAGCCGCCGATTTGGAAAGAAGCCTGGATGCAAGAGCAGATTTATCATCGCAGGCCGTTACTGCTAACGCCGGGCCATCTAAATAGGGTTTTTCTTAATCGTCGTTTGAAAACAAGGAACAGCTTTGCATTGCTTTTATCTAAAATTGAGGTATTCTTCATCCGTTACTTTTTCCATCCACTCAACCACTTTACCATTAAGCTCTTCCTGTATGGCAATGTGTGTCATCGCAGTTGTTGGAGTGGCGCCATGCCAATGCTCTTCTCCCGGCGAAAACCAGATTACATCACCGGGATGAATTTCTTCTGTCACACCTCCCTTATGTTGCGCTAAACCGCAACCGGCAATCACAATCAGCGTTTGCCCCAATGGATGTGTATGCCATGCTGTTCGGGCGCCCGGTTCAAATGTAACAGTCGCCCCGGCAGTCCGGGCCGGATGTTTAGGCTGAAACAGTGGATCAATACGCACAATACCTGTAAACCAATCAACCGATCCTTTGCCGGAAGGTTGTGAACCAATTTTTTTAATTTCCATATTCAGGTCTTTTTACTTTTTTATTTAGAAAGTAAGATAGCAGAGCTCAAAAATTTCTGTCTCGTAAGTATATAAAATTTTTAAAATAGACTTGCCAGGGCGTTGGTCTCAATCAGGCTTGCTGCAATACCTTTTCCCGGATTTTATATTCCTCAAGATCGATCAATGAAAGATATTTCCTGATGAGGTCCTCATCGAATTCAGAACGCCGATTCATTTTATTGAGTAAGCTTCGCTGCTGTTCCAGGAGGTCAATGTAAATCGTTTGAAAATTTTTTAATGAATTATTATCACTATTAACTAACTCATCAAGTGCCTGCTCAAAAAAATTTGAATCAAGTTTTAGTCTTTCATGAAAATTATTTATGTGCTTATTTACCAACCGGTCTTCGGCATAGTTCTCGTCCAATTTTTGGAGTGAAAACAGTGCTAATTTCTTTTGAATAATCATTTTCTGTTTAGGTAGCGGTATCGGCGTTCTGTCTATAGGTTTTATTTTCCGTATCAGCCAGGGCAATGTCAATCCCTGCAAAACAAGAGTAACTATGATAACGATAAATGTAATGAACAGGATAAGGTTGCGATACGGAAAAGGTTTATCCGTTTCTATTAATAAAGGTATTGAAAGCGCTGCTGCCAATGATACCACACCACGCATACCAGCCCATCCAAAAATAAGCGGGCCTTTCCATCCCGGATCCCGGTCGGCCACTGTAATAAAATGGCTCATTAGCCGTGTAAACACAGAAGCACCAAAGGCACAAAGCAATCGTGTAATAATAAGAACGGCTGAAATTGCCGATCCATACCATATTGCTTTGCCCAAACCAATATCCCCAAGTTGTTCTGTAATAAGCGGTAATTGAAGTCCTATAAGCAGGAAGATCAAACCATTCAGCACAAAAACTATATTCGTCCAAACATTTACTCCCTGGATGCGGCTCTGATAACCAAGCATGCTGTTACGCTTAGCTGATAAAAGAAGCCCGCCACTCACCACCGCAAGCACACCTGAAAAATGAAAATGCTCTGCGAAATAATACATACAGTAAGGAGCGACAAAAGTTAAAACAATATCAATACTTGGTGTAGTAGGCAACCAACGATGAATAGAATAGAAAACAAACGCAACCAAAAGACCAATGAGTATTCCCATCACAATAACAAGAACAAAGTTCGTAGCTGCTTCCTTTAAATGAAATTGCCCTGTGATGACTGCCGCTAAAGCAAAACGAAATACGATCAGTGAAGAGGCATCATTCAGCAGGCTTTCACCTTCGGCAATACCTACAAGTACCTTTGGCACTTTTACACTACGCATAATAGTTGTTGCTGAAATAGCATCCGGAGGAGAAACAATACCGCCTAAAAGAAAACCAAGCGCCAATGAAAATCCGGGAATGAGGGCATGTGATGCTAACGCAACTACGCAGGAGGTTAAGATAACAATGGGAAACGCAAAACTCATGATTACACGTTTCAATCTCCAGAACTCTTTCCATGATATTTGCCAGGCTGCTTCGTAAAGCAGGGGCGGAAGAAAAATAAAAAAGATCAGCTCGGGGTCAATTGCAATGTTAGAAAACGCTTTGGTGAAGCTAAGCGCCAGTCCGCCTAATACAAGAACGATCGGGTATGCCAACCGAACCTTATTAGCTAACATCACCAACGCCAGGATAATAAGAATGAGATAAACGTATTGGATAAAATCGCTTTGCATCACATGTATATTTATATAAAAATAACGAAGCCGGGTGTTGGGCTTGTATTGGATCACTTTACAATGTTGGTTGCCTTATCAACGACCAGCGTATTATATCAAATGGATATTGGAAATATTCTTATTTCTTAACCTCTGCCTGATGGCAAGTGGGCTATTTTAAAATGGAAAGATCAGCAAAATGATGGCTATTGAGTTATTTCAGATCAAAGAGCTTCTCTGCATCAAGCCAGTTATCCAGCCTTTCATACTTTGTTTCATTCATATTATGAGAGCAACTGAACATAATAACCCTGCCATCAAAAACGGATAAATTAAAATCATGATCATCGATTAATACGTCACCTTTCAGTACACTTTTATCACCACAAAAGATGCGGCGCTTCCAGTGTATAAAAGGAAAATGCTCATCAAGCCATTTGGTTTTATGTGCCAGCGAAAATGGAAACTCCATAGCGGCCGAAGCAATATACACTTCAAACCGGTTATGCAGTTGTTCCAAAACCTCTATACTATTTTTAATAACAGGCAGGTCTTTAAAAAAATCCTGATGATGCGGATATCCTCTTACAACCTTTTTATGCTCTTCCGGAACAATCATATACAAATGGGTTCCCTTTAGATCTTCTTTAGTGTAGCGCACACCATAATCGCGGTAATACCATTCCAGGAAACGCCCCGTGGCATCTGCAATTACATCATCCATATCTATAAGTATCCGCATAAGTTTTTATTTATCTTTCAAGTATTACCGCTCCTTTTCTTTTACAATCTGTGGCGGTACTTTATTTTTTTGCAACTTTTGCTGTTGCTTCTCTTATACTTTTCCTTCATGCCACCGATACCTTTGCTTTAAAAGTATTTGTTTATATCTGCATACAAAAATAAATTAGCTGTGGCTGTAAAGTGCAGGCTCTCAATCAAAGTAAGTTAATGTATAATCAGTGAGCCGAATCAGGTCAAAGACTATAAGTTACTCCGGGCAATAACTTTCCATAAAAATACTGCATGTTAAATGAGAGAGCCTTTAGCTTCTCTTGCTGAGGCTGTTTAATTTTAGAGAAGCGGTGATAATTATTTACTACCTGTTTGCCGCTTAAAAAACCTAAGGCAGCGCCAACAAGCACATCAGTTGGCCAATGTTTATTTTCAGTTATCCTGCTTAGTCCTATAAGTGTAGCAGCGCTGTAGGATAATATAGGTATGAGGGGTTTATTCCTATATTCCAGTGCATATACAGTAGCTGCTGCAAATGCAGCCGTAGTGTGGCCTGAGGGGAAAGAAGATGATTTTGAATTTGAATTACTTTGAGATTTAAAATGAAAAAAAAGCCCATGAAAAATAGGCTCATTTTCATTCGTTCTTTTATCAATATATAAGGGTCTTTGCCTTGAGGTTACAAACTTTAAAACTATTTGTATTGCACCTGCGGTAAGATAAGATTGGGTTGCAAGCAGCGTTGTGGTTTTAATTTTTTCATCTTTAAATACCATACCATAAGCAGCCATACCTGTTAACGCATATATTTCGTACAAGCCCCCAAATTGGGTTATGTATCTACTGGCCGAACTTACTGCGTCGCTGCTATTTTTTAAATGAACCGCATAGTGGCTTACAGGCTCATCAATAAAAGATACTGCCGCTGTTAATGCGGCAAATTTTGCAATGGTGTACCTGTCTTTCTTTTTTACTTTGAATGGTAATGTAGCTTGTTGCTTAAAATCATTTCCTAATAATAAAAAGTAATTATGAAAGTTTAATGTTGTTTGCTCATTGTAAGCCTTAGGATTAATATTATTACCAGCGCCGTTTTTCAGGCTGTCGGATTTAATACTGAGGCTGTCCAGTTTTTTTACAAGGGTATCCTTTTGTGAGAAACCGGTAAAAGGAGCAAATAATAAAAACGCAATTACTATTCTCATCCGCATTTAATCAATATTGTTTAAAAACGATATTAGGTTATTGCACCACCAATACCTGGAAAGTGCCTGCAATCATTTTTGGCCTTGTGCCCTGAGGTGCATTTGGCTCAAGAGGCTCAAACTCTGCAGTGGGTAAGAAGAGTGTATGCGTGTTTTGATCAATGGTTATCGTTCTTGCTCTTTTTTTGGTAGTAATGGTTTGTTTAACTTTAAATTCGTTTGCAGATTTTTCTTTTATAGCGGTAACCGTTCCTTCTCCGTTTGAAGTAAAAATCATTTTACTCTTATCATCAAAAGCAACCCCATCACAACCATCGCCAATAGGCAGTTTATCAACCACCTTACCACTGGCTGCATCAAGTACAATTAAAAAATTATCGCAGCCCGCAAACAGCCTGTTTGTCGTATTATCAAATGCTAACCCGGTAGGGCTTTCGCCGGTGATAGGCCAATGATTTAATACTTTAAAACTTTTGATATCAACTGCCGCTATCTCATTTTTATCTTCAATATTTACAAACACTTTTCCTTTACCGTCAGATACTGCCGTTTCCGGCTTGCCGCCTACATCAATGGTGGCAATCACTTTGTTTAACGAAGCGTCTATTACCGTAATATCTTTACTTCTTCCATTGCAGGTTATAATTGTTCTAGAAAAAGGATCATAAAAGATTGCATCAGGATTTTGGCCCACAGCAATTTGCGTTATTACGGCATTGGTCGTAAGATCGAATACCGATACATTATTTGATCTGCCGTTACTGGTGTAGCCGCGGTTCATATCATTATTAAAAGCGATACCGTGTACGCCTTCTGTGTTGGGTATAATGCCGACTGAATCCCCGGTTTCTTCATTAAGAATATTTACTTGTGTACCATGCGAAACATAAAGATTGCCCTTGTTAACTGCGATATAATCCCAGCCACCTGCACTTGCAATGCGATATGTTTTTATAATCTTATAATCATCCTTATCCTGGCTTATTGCACACAGGTTTAAAACCAGAGAAATGGAAATAAGGGAAATAATTTTTGTTGGCATGTTTTTTATTTTAAACTTAGGATGTTTTCAAAATTGATGTTAAATTCTGTAGAGATTTTGTAGATGAGTATAAAGGAAATGTATAAAGTTGCAACCTTTTATCAAAGAAAACCAAATTTCTACAGAATCAAAAAATACCTTTGCCGCAAAATGAATGAACTGTGAAAAAAATTATACTTATTGGATCGATTTTATTTTCATTTGTAAATATTTATGCCCAGACTGAAGCGAAGGGTAAAGCAAAAATTTCAGGCAGAGTGCTTGATTCATCCTCCGGAAGTCCTTTGGACCATGCAACAATTACTGTGTTTGTAAAAGGTGAAGAAAAGCCGCTCACAGGAACCACGGCAAATAGTACCGGTAATTTTGAAGTCAGTGATTTACCATCAGGCAATTTTACCTTTGATACGGTTCAATTTCTATCACGCTTATATTAACAGTCATAACAATTTGTCAATGGCAGTTTCTTTGCTACCTAAGAAGTGGAGACTTTCTATTAATGTTTTTGCACCCGGTCATCAAGGAAGACCTGGGCCATTCCTAAATTCATCCTGAGCCGTGTCGCTACCACGGGCCTGCAGCAGAGGAGGACGGCGGACGTTATAATTATCTTTTAATTTTTCACCCATATGTGTGTAGCTTCTATACGCACGAGAAATAATACAATCAATATCAGTGAAGGCTTTGCCCTGCTTTAGGTTTTAGTAGAGGCACATCCCGGATCAATAAAAAAAGGAGCAATATATGGCAGGGCATAAATTCATAATCGGTACAGCAATGTATGAATTGCAGGAGTTGAAAATCTTAACCGGTCAGCTTAGTAAACATCATCCGTTCAGATAATTATATTTACACTCTCTAAAAAAATCAAAATGGCAAAAGCAGTAAAGAAGATAGAAGCGGCAGATGAAGAAATCGTTGGTAAGATTTATTTTATCAGGGATAAAAAAATAATGCTGGATAAAGAGACCTTGCGGAACTTTACGATGCAACCACAGGAAATTTAAACAGGGCAGGAAAGAGGAATTTAAAACGCTTACCGGAAGATTTTATGTTCCGGCTTAAACAGGCCGAATTCAAAAATTTGATATTCCAAAGTGGAACATCAGGTTGGGGTGGTACAAGAAAAATGCCTTATGGCTTTACGGAGCAGCGAGTTGCATCAGAGCAATAGAAGTAAATATCCGTATTATAAGAATATTTACAAAAACTCCGTGAAATGTTTCTTACACATAAAGACATTTTAGTGAAGTTGGAAAAAATAGAAAATGAGTTGATGAGGCAAGATAGCCGGACAGCGAAGAATGAAGATAATATACAAATGATTTTGAAGCGTTGAAACAATTATTAAATCCACCACAATACCCAAGACAAAGAGTAGGCTTTAAGCCCTAAGATTATGCAAAGCCCTAGCGACATCAATAAACATCCATGAGGTAAAAATTACTAACTTTATTCAAATCAAAAAATATATGGACCAGCGTATTATTAATCTTTATGATGAATACACCCATAAGCCACTCAACAGGCAGGAATTTTTAAAACGCCTTGCAATATTAGCGGGTGGCACTGCAGCGGCAATGAGCCTTCTTCCATTGCTGGAAAATAATTATGCAAAGGCTGCGGTTACTGCAACCGATGACCTGTTTACAGAATACATCGCTTACCCCGGAGTGCCAAATGAGATGAAAGCCTATGTGGCAAGACCCGAAGAAAACAAGAAATACCCGGCAATAATTGTGATACATGAGAACCGCGGATTGAATGAACATATTGAAGACGTAACAAGGCGTGCTGCTAAAGAAGGATACCTGGCCATTGCACCAAATGCACTGGCAGCACTTGGTAAAACAGCCGCCAATGAAGATGAGGCAAGAACATTTTTCCAGGAGCTTAAACCTGAAGACAATCTCAAAAACTTTTTAAATGTTTTTGATTACCTGGCTACACGTAAAGATTACAATGGTAAAGCGGGATGCATTGGGTTTTGCTGGGGTGGTGGTATGAGCAATAAATTAGCTGTAAATGTGCCTGCATTAAAAGCAGCAGTTGCTTTTTACGGTGCACAGCCCGAAGCTGCAGATGTGCCCAAAATAAAAGCAGCAGTGCAATTGCACTATGCAGGTTTGGATGAAAGAATAAATGCCGGAAGACCCGCCTATGAGGAAGCCCTGAAGCGAAATAATATCGCCTATGAATTATACCTATACGAAGGCGTTAATCATGCTTTTCATAACAATACCGCCACTGCCCGTTTTAATGAAGCGGCTGCTACCCTTGCCTGGAAAAGATCAATGGAGTTTTTTAAAAAGTATTTAAGTTAATTCCTGTGCCGAAAGGTTATACCGGTATTTTTTTAAGTGGCGTTACAGCAGTGATTTAACAGGGCAATTAATTATTGTTCCGCAGAGCGCATCGTTATGCCTGAAAGAGAAGGTGAATTATGATTTTATTGATAAACTACATTTTTAGCTAATGTTAATCCGGTGGTCAAAGGGCAGCCAGGTTTCATCTTAATATCGTCCTCTATAGAAAGATCATGTATAGTACGCTCCAGTAATTCTTCCCTGGTGTAACCTGAAAGTTTTACAGCACTGGTATTTAAATCAAGAAAGTTACCGTCGTAATCGAAAAGAAAAATTGCATCAGATGCCTGCTCCACGAGTGTGCGGTATTTTTCTTCGCTTGCCGATATAACCTGCTCCGCAGTTTTACGGTCAGTAATGTCTGTTATTGTGCCAATATATCCCACTATTTGATTTTCCTGGTTCCTTTCCGGAGTAGCCTGCCCCATTACCCATGCTGTTGTTCCATCAGGGCGAACAAACCGATATTCTGAAAAGGAGATTCCCTCAATTTTAGTTGCCTGCTGCCAGCCATTGATTAATTTTTCTTTATCATCTATATGGACTGCATTAAACCAGCCATTGCCTATAGCTTTTTCAAGGGACGATCCGGAGATCTGGCACCAGCGTTTATTAACATAAGTTGTATAACCACTTGCATCTGTATGAAAAATTCCAACCGGTGATGATTCAGCAAGTGTT
>JBDSFG010000380.1:0-22386 GCA_039919615.1 Ginsengibacter sp.
GTTTTATTTATTCTTTAAAAAAGTACATCTTCATCCTGAAGATATAAAACTTCCACCCCTGCAGAGAAGCGATCATGCAAAAATTGCTTTGTCAGGATTTTTGGTAAATACGCTAAACCCTGCTGTAATGGCCTTTTGGCTAACTGCTGCAACAGCCATTGCGGTTACACATACCTTAAAAGAGCGTATAATAATTTTTAGCGCCTGCGTTATTATCAACATGTCTGCCGATGTTGGCAAAGTAACATTGGCCGGTAAGTTACGCTCAAAACTCACTATAAAAAATATAAGGCTTATCAATAAAATTTCCGGTCTTATATTGTTGGTTTTTGGCGCCGTTTTATTGGCGGGCGTTTTATTTTTTATAAAAAAACAATAACAGGATATTGTAATGAAAAAAATCTTTCTTTCTTTTTTATCCTTTTTAATCTCTTACATCTCTGTTGCACAAAATGATTTCATCATCATAAAAAAAAATGAGCGTACTATAAAAACTATGTTTGCGGGCAGCCCGGTTTCTTTTGCAACCCCTATTCGTTATTATTCGGGGCGTAATTAATTTTATTAAAAATGATTCAATTTACCTTTTGGAATACGATGTAAGGCAAATGCCAACCAATCTTGGTGTTTATATGCTTGATACAATAGCCACTTATCACTCAGAAATTTATTACCGGGATATTTTAAAGATTGGAAATGAAAAAAAAGGTTTTGATTTAGCTGCCAGTGGCGGAAGTCTATTTGGCGGCGGCATACTGCTTACAACTATTGGCCTTGGCACATGGATATTTACAAAGAGCGGAGACAGGTATCACGCAAGCCCAAAGCTGGTAATAGGATCTGCTGTTTTAGCTGCTGCCGGATATATCCTTTTAAAAACAAATAGTAACAATTTTATAATTGGGAAAAAATATCAACTAAAATATATCAGAACAAAATAGTGCACACCATTGCAATATAACCCCACTAAAAAAAAGAAAAGTTTCATTTTAAAGGCATTTAGGTTTTTACTGAAAGTTTTTTTATATGGGTTTCTTTTTTCTATCATTTATACTTTGTTCTGCAAATGGATTAATCCGCCTATAACCATTACTCAACTGGTAAGCGCCATTAGCGGCAATGGATTACAAAGAGATTATATAAGTATTAATAACATGAGCCCAAATGTAAAGCTAGCTGTAATGAGCGCCGAAGACCAATTGTTCCCCGACCATGACGGATTTGATTTTAAAAGCATTGAAAAAGCTAGGAAGCATAATCAAAAAGGCAAAGCATTAAGGGGTGCAAGTACCATAAGCCAGCAGGTTGCTAAAAATGTTTTTTTATGGCAGCATGGCGGTTATTTTAGAAAAGGGCTTGAGGTGTATTTTACTTTTATGATTGAAACTCTCTGGAGCAAAAAAAGAATTTTAGAAGTATATCTTAATGTAGCTGAAATGGGAAATGGCGTTTTTGGAGTAGAAGCCGCAGCAAAAAAATATTTTCACAAACCCGCTAAAAGCTTATCAAGAACGCAGGCCGCTATGATCGCTGCATGTTTACCTAATCCTAAAGGATATACTGTAAAGCCATTATCAAGGCATGTCGCTTCAAGATACCCGTGGATATTAAGGCAGATGAATAATTTAGATGGAGACCCGGATATAAGAAAATTAATTGAATAATTATTTTACTACTAGTTTAAAGTTAGTACTGCTTAAAGATGGATAGCCAGGTAATGAAGATGATATGGCAAGCTTAGTTAAATATTCTCCCATAGGTAATAACACAGGTATTGACGTAATTAATGTTTTGTTCTCACCCGTATTAACACTGGCTGGCAACAAATCATAATTTCCTGCAAATTCATTTTGCTTATAAATATATAATTGTAAATGTAAAGTGCTATCCCATTTTAAAGTTGTTTTATCCGGCGCCCTTAAACTCACAATTATATTTTTTTGCTTATTGAAGATTAACTCATCACTTACTTTTAGCTGTATTGCTGAATGTGAGTAAAAGCTATCAATATACCTTCCTCTTAAAATGCCGGCAGATGTTTTTAAGCTATCTGTGAAATAAGCGTTATTCTCAGTTGATATTGCATACACCGGTTTAGCCTGCATAGATTTTTCAACAGGCCAATAATTATAATTGTTTCTTCTGTATCCCGGAGTATTAAGTGAAAAAGATGGAATACCCGAATAGAACCAATACTTGGATGCTTTTTGATAGGAATTTACAAATACAACCGGCAGTCCCCCTGAAATACGACTTATTTTTTTTGCCCAGGTTTTATTTTGTTCAAATTCATTTGTATTTAAAAAGGTTATAAACTTATGGTCTGAAATAAGATAAAATCTTATAAAAAATATAAACACTAAACTAAAGGGAACTGAGAAAACTAAAATACGTTGCCATTTTTTTTTATTATAAAAATATTGATGACTTAAAATTATTAAGGGGATAATAGCCGGCACAGTCCAGTTTGCCTCCACACGCCCTTTAAAGGAGCTGATGAAAAAAAATAGGTAAACACCGGTTAATGAAAATTTTAAAGCTCTTTCCAGCAGATTTTTTGGCCGGTATTTAAATGCCCCGGCTAAAAAAAGCCATCCCATAAAAGGCCCTGCCAATATTACCTGGCCTAAAATATATTCCAGCGTGTATGCAATTTTATAAGATTCACTTCTTTCAAATAAATGATATTGAACTGATGGAAAGCTATGTTGATATTGCCAGTATAAATGGGGTGTAAACAGCAAAACACCAATTAAAACTGCAACGTAAGGTTTGCGTTTTTTTAAAAGCGCAGGATTGGATATAAGCGTAGCCACAATAATGAGCACACCATGATATTTGCTGTACAATAGCAATGCCATCACAACTCCTAAAAAAATTGTTTGGGGCCATGAGAAAGAGGTCAGGAAATTTTTATATGCCATAAAAAAAAGAGCTACAAAAAAAGTCAATGGGATATCCGGAGCGGCAATAAACCCGCCTAATTGTATCAATGCTACTGAACAGGCACTTGAATAAAATAATCTGTCATTTTTTCGGGGTAGTAAGTGGTATATTAGCAAGAGAGTTAGGGTATTTAGTATAACTATAAAAAACCTTACACCAAATTCATTCTTAAACAAAAAATAGCCAGCTTTAATTAATGCGGCTATCATAGGAGGATGATCAAAATAACCCCAGTCTAAATAATTAGAATACACCCAGTAATAGGCCTCATCATTTAAAAGGACTGTATTGGCCGACTGTAAAAAATTTACCAGGGTGCAGGCGGAGAGAAATAAAAAAAAGTGATATTTTTTTATAAATGCCATCTGGTAAAAATAAATGTAAGTGTTTATGAGATATTAGAATCAATTCCTTGTATTGCTCTGTTAAGCCTTTGTTTATAATTACCGCTTATATCAATCCACGGGGTAGCCTGGTTTAACACAATATCTTTATAATAATAATAAAGTTTGGCTCTTGTAGCAAGATCAGGATATTCTCTCAGGCTGTCTTTTACCCATGGCAAGTCAATATTACATAAAAGGTAAAGATCATACTTCCTTAAAGCTATTTGATTTAATATCCAGTTATGGCACTTGTCAAAAACAAATTCACACCAAACTTTAACTACATACATGTCAGTGTCAATAAAAAGTATTGAATCGGCTTTTGCGGATGGTGGATGAATGGGAAATGGAGCAGATTGATTTCCGGTTTTTTCCCGCCCCAGGCGGGACGAGCTCTCCAACAAATCGATATACTTTTCTTCTAACGCCATTTGCCCTTTCGCAATAGTTAGCAGGTTTTCAAAAGTATAATCCTTGCCATTTGTCTGAAGGTATTCTCTTGCAAATTCAGGTACCCATAATGTTTGATAATGCCGGGCTAATTGCTCACAGAGAGTGCTTTTCCCCGTTGATTCAGGGCCAATAATCACAATCTTTTTCATTCAATGTATTTATATTTTTGCGCTTTGTATTTTTACCGCATTTGCTCTTTTTTTCCATTCATCTAATCCCCAAAAAGCCATTAACAGCAACACAAAATAATACACGCTGGTGAAAACATAATCTTTTATAAAATATAAAGGAACTGAGGCCACATTAGTTGCAATCCACCAATACCAGCTTTCTACTTTTTTTTTGGCCATCAGCCACATTCCGGTAAAAGCTGTTGCACTTGCAAAAGCGTCTGCAAATGGAATAGCGCCCGGAGCAAAATCTTTTTTAAGATAGGTAAGCGCCGAAAAAACCGATACATAACAAACCATAAAAAATAAAAGATGAGTGATCCATTCTTTTTTTCCCGATTTTGTAATTACAATTATGTGCTGTTTTTGTTTATCCTTTTTTGCCCACAATACCCACCCATAAATACTCATTACTGTATAATAGAAATTAACGCTTGCCTCACCAAATAAACTACCCTTGAAACTCAGGTAGATATAAATGGTAGTACTTATTAACCCTACGGGGTAAACAAGTATACTTTCTTTTCTTGAGTACCAAACGCTGGCTATGCCTGATAAAACGCCCAGGTATTCAAGTAAGGTTGTGTGTTCAATGCCTTCAATAAATTGCTGGTATACTCCGGATACTTCCATTGAAAAATATTGATTGGCAAAACTAGTATATGTAAACAAAAAAGCACCCTTTTCAGGATGCTATAATTAATCAGCGATTCTAAAAATTTATATTATCTTATTCCGCTTCTGCTACTACTTCTTTTACTTCAGGTATCATTCGTTTCATCATTCCTTCAATACCTGCTTTTAAAGTTATCATTGATGAAGGGCATCCACTACAGCTTCCCTGCAGCATCAGGTTTACTTTTCCATCCTCGTAACTTTTAAATTGTATAGCGCCACCGTCCATTTCCACAGCAGGTTTTACATAATTTTCAAGCAACTCTTTTATTCTTTTAACCACGTCGTCGTCGTCAACGCTTACTTCATTGCTGCTTTCAGATTTCATAGCAGCAATATCTTCTTCATTCACCACAGGTTTTCCTTCTTCTAAATATTCTTTTAAAAATTGTTTAATAGAGGGAATAACGTCCTGCCAATCCTCTGTTTTATTTGCTTTGGTAAGGGTTACAAAATTACTCGCAATAAAAACTGATTTTATAAAAGGAAAACTAAACAATTCCATAGCCAGTGGTGAGGGCGCAGCGCCGGATTCATCCTGAAAATCTATGCTTTTACCCGGGTACAATAACTTGTTGGCAACAAACTTCATAGTCTCAGGATTCGGCGTCATTTCAGTGTAAATACTTATGACGGGATTACCAGTTTTTATCATAACTCATTTTTTATAAACAAAGTTAAATAATATTTAGGTTGAACAAAGATCAGATTTAGTTAAAAGTTCATTGTAAAAACTGGTAAGTTTTATAGAACTTGTCAGCAACAGACTTAAAGATTAGCAGTGCTGTTGTATTCAGTGAACAGTATCAGAATTAACCATTTGGCTATTAGCATCTGGTTGTTTCGGGCTTTCCTGCTCACTTATACTTTTTGCCGGATCACAATTTTTAGTAATTAGCTGAAACTTGGTATTGAGGCTAATAGTGTATTTATTTTTGCGAAGTATTTGCCTGGTAATTTCATTTTCCAGCATTACTGCGGCAAGATTTAACGCCAGCGGAGAATTACTTATAACGTTACTTACACGTCCCTCGGTAAATTCTATGGTAAATTTATAACCGGCTTTACGCCCGGTGCCGGCTCTTTCAAAATCCACACGATTTAGATTTAAAACCTGGTCACCTCCTGCCGACTTTTTTAAATGTATATTTATAAAGGGCAGATATTTTTTCCAGATGTGATTGTACATGAAAGATTTTTTTTATTAAGGGCATTATCCCCCAGTTTAAGTAAATTAGTGAGTGGAAACAACATACAAAGATGCCGATTTTTTATGGAATTCATCAAATATTAATTCTGTATAGATGTATAATGCTAAATTAATAAAAATGGCGTCCCTGATGGCTTTTCTCCAAAGAATGGAGCAAATTATCTTTTAAGTTAAATTTTAAAATGCCCTGAAAATTACCTGATGACAATCACACATTTATAATAGCCCATTACTTTATTATCGGATTGAGGATGCTACTTTTATAGAATGAATTACCTTGCCCATGCTTATCTTTCTTTTAATAAGCCTGAAATATTGGTTGGTAATATGATCAGTGATTTCGTGAAAGGAAAAAATAAATTCAACTATTCTCCGGGCATTCAAAAGGGAATTACACTTCACCGGGCCATTGATCAGTTTACGGATGATCACCCTGCCACAAAAGCGGCAAAACTTTTTTTTAGGCCAGCGTACCGCTTATATGCAGGTGCATTTATTGATGTGGCCTATGATCATTTTTTAGCTATTGACCGCAGCGAGTTTATTTTAAATACTGATCTTGAAAAATTTAGCAAAAGCGTATACGAGACTTTACAAGATAATTTTTCTTTCTTGCCTGAAATTTTTCAAAAGATGTTGCCATATATGAAAACACAAAACTGGCTGTATAACTATCAATATAAATGGGGTATTGAAAAAGGTTTCCGGGGATTAGCAAACAGGGCGGCATATCTGAATGAGAGCAGCATCGCTTTTTCAATTTTTAATAAGCATTACGGGGAATTGAAAGAATATTATCACGCCTTTTTCCCGGAGCAAAAGCAGTTTGCTGCTTTGCAGCTACGCAACCTTTTAGAAGACATATCGCTCTACCCTTAATCACTATATCTTTATCAATTAAACAAGAAAATGAAAATAATTATTGCGATTGCCTTACTGGTAATATGCTCACAGGCTTCAGCCCAAACTTTGCCTGCAAAGCTTCCTTCACTCGACAAATCGCCAATGGATATGAGTTATTATCCTCCCGGATATCCATTGCTTAAAATCCAGGATAAGATTACTGAGCCCCTGGTAATAAGGCTGATCTATAGCCGTCCGCAACTGAATGGGCGCAGGGTTTTTGGAGAGCTGCAGGCATATGGGGAAGTATGGCGGCTTGGGGCTAATGAAGCCACTGAAATCGAATTTTTTAAAGACGTAAAAATCAATAATAAGAAAATAAAAAAAGGGCGCTATTCATTGTATTGCATTCCTGTAGCTGATAAATGGACATTGATAGTAAACAAAGAAACAGATACATGGGGAAGCTTTAGATATGACCAGGCAAAAGATGTGGTAAGGGTTGATCTTCCGGTAGCGGCAAATGAACCAACAGAGGCCTTTACTATTTTCTTTGAAAAATCAGTCAATGGTGCAAATATGTTTATGTATTGGGATACCGTAACAGCTTCGTTACCGATAGTATTTTAAAATTTAATAAAATCGTTTTTATTAATCCCGCTATGCCAGCGGGATTTTCATTTTTTTGGAAGCCGCAGCAAGTAAAAAATATTTAAGACCTTTACGTATTAAATGGCTGATGTTCTTTTTAATAATTCTAATAAAAAACTATGAAGCTTGCCACAAAACTTATACACGCCGGTATAGAGCCTGATCCATCAACAGGCGCTATTATGACTCCTATTTATCAAACATCAACTTATGTGCAGGCCGCTCCCGGAGATCACCAGGGTTATGAATATGCAAGAACCCAAAACCCCACAAGACATGCTCTGCAGAGAGCAATAGCAGCTATTGAAAACGGAAAATATGGCTTATGCTTTAGCAGCGGAATGGCTGCAACTGATGCAGTTATCAAATTATTAAATCCCGGTGATGAAGTGATTGCTGCTAACGATATGTATGGCGGTACTTACAGATTATTTACAAAAATTTTTGAGAAATATGGCTTGAAATTTCATTTTATAAACATGCGCAATCCCGATAATATAAAAAATTATATTACCGGCAATACAAAACTCATCTGGACGGAAACACCAACTAACCCCATGATGAACATTACTGATATTGCAGCAGTGGCTTCTATTGCAAAGCAGGATAATATTCTTTTATGTGTTGATAATACTTTTGCATCGCCTTACTTACAAAACCCCCTGGATCTCGGTGCTGATATTGTTTTACATTCTGCCACAAAATATTTAGGAGGGCATAGTGATGTTGTACATGGCTGCCTTGTTATGAACGATGGAGAACTAAACGACAAATTACAATTTATACAAAACGGTTGTGGTGCGGTGCCCGGCCCGCAGGATTGCTTTTTGGTTTTACGGGGATTAAAAACGCTTCATATACGCATGCAAAGGCATTGTGAGAATGGTGAAAAGGTTGCCCGTTTTTTACGCAATAACCCAAAGGTTGAAAATGTGTATTGGTGCGGCTTTGAAGATCATCCGGATTACGCTGTAGCCAGGAAACAAATGCGTGGTTTTGGAGGTATGATGAGCTTTACTTTAAAAGATGACAGCCTTGAAGCAGCTAACAAACTAATGTCTGCAACAAAGCTGTTTTCTCTTGCAGAGAGCTTAGGTGGAGTAGAAAGTTTAATTGGCCATCCTGCAAGTATGACTCATGCAAGTATACCAAGAGAAGAAAGACTTAAAAATGGGTTAACTGATTCACTAATTAGATTAAGCGTAGGTATCGAAGATGTTGATGATCTGATTGAAGACCTTGAACAGGCTATTGGTAAAAGTTCGCTTCAGGAAAATTTTTTTATAACTTTTAAAAAACAAAATGCTAATGTCATACAATAAAGAAAATCTTTTAAGCCTGCCTGTAAAAGAGAAGCTTGAGCTTGTAACAGCTCTTTGGGAAAGTATAGATAATGATACTTTAGGGAGAGATTTATCCAACTATGAAATTGAACAGGAAATAGCTAATAGAATAAATAAGATTATTAAAAATCCTGAAACACTAATTAGTTGGGAAGAGGTTAAAAACAAAATGAGGGTGTGATGAAAATTTATGCTATGGTTTTTACGCCAGAAGCGGAATTAGAAGCACTAAAGGCTTATTTTTGGTATGAAAATCAGAAACCTGGATTAGGGGAAGATTTTAAAAAATGCTTGGATTCAAAAATAGAATCTCTAAAACAAAATCCGCAAGTCTCTTCATATATTTTAAAAAATGTCCGCTCTTCAAAAATTAAAAAGTTTCCTTATAATTTGATTTACAGAATATCTGATTCTCAAATTCAGATCATTGCAATATTTCATTACTCAAGAAATCCTAAAGAGTGGCGAAAAAGAATATAATAAATGATTTAAAAAACTTTCTTGATAAAAAGGTTGAAGAATACAACCGGCCAGATTTTATTAAGAGTGATCCTATCTGTATTCCACATTTATTTTCTAAAAAACAGGATATTGAAATAGCTGCTTTTTTTGCGGCAATTTTTGCCTGGGGAAATCGTACAACCATCATTAATAAAAGTAAGACGCTTATGTCATTGATGGATAATGTTCCACACGAATTTTGTCTGAACCATAGTGCATCAGATTTGAAAAAATTATTAAAATTTAAACATAGAACATTTAACACTGCCGATCTTTTATATTTCATCGAATTTTTTAAATATCACTATACAAATAATGAATCTCTTGAATCTGCTTTTTTCAACAACAGGCATGTGACAGAAAGTTCAAAAGTCTCTCCTAACGAGGGAGATTTAGAAGGGGCTTTAAATTCTTTTTATCACTATTTTTTTTCTCTGCCGGATATTCCTTTTAGAACAAAAAAGCATATTGCTTCTCCTGAAAAGAACGCCACCTGTAAAAGAATAAATATGTTTCTCAGATGGATGGTTCGTAGAGATGATAAAGGTGTGGATTTTGGAATATGGGAGACAATTTCACCTTCCCGGCTTATATGCCCTGTGGATGTACATGTAGCAAGGGTTGCAAGGCATTTTAAATTATTAGACAGAACCACTTTAGATTGGCAATCAGCATTACAACTTACCGGGCAGTTACGTATCATGGATGCTGCAGATCCGGTAAAATATGATTTTGCTTTGTTTGGCTTGGGCGTACTTGGCGAATTTTAAAAACGCATTAATGGAAAATTCTGAATTGATACAAAATCTTACAAAACAATTAGAAATTCAATTGCCGCAACCTATCTCTGAGGATGAGTTACTGCAAAAGCTTTCAGAATTTATCAATCAACTTATTAAAACAGACTTTGAGAAGCTTGTATTTATTTTATACAAAGCGGACGTTAGTGAAAGTAAATTAAAACAGCTACTACAGCAGAACTCTTACCAGGACGCATCACCAGTTATTGCAAAGCTCATTATAGAAAGAGAACGGGAAAAAATTTATTCAAGAAGCCGTTTTCGCAAAAAAGAAGATATCCCCGATGACGAAAAATGGTGATAATATCGTCAGCAATTATAACAGAGCTTGATTTTATTATCTTTATCCTTATTAGCTTTTTTAAAATGATCATAGCCGAAGTAAATGATAAGAGTACAGTAAAAGAATTTATTGATCTGCCACGTAGATTATACAAGAACGACCCAAACTTTATCTGTCCTTTAGATAAGGATATAAAAGCCATTTTTGATCCAAGGCTTAATAATTTTCTTGCTCACGGAATTTGCAAACGCTGGATAGCAAAAGCAAAGGATGGCACTATTACCGGGCGCATAGCAGCTTTCATAAATTATGAGAAAAATAAAAACAAGGATTTTATAGTTGGAGGGATAGGTTTTTTTGAATGTGTTGATGATGAAAAGGGTGCCTTTAATTTATTTGATACAGCAAAGCTATGGCTGCAGCAGCATAATGCAAAAGCAATAGATGGGCCTGTAAATTTAGGGGAGAATGATAAATACTGGGGGCTTCTTGTAGATGGGTTTCTTCCTCCAAGCATGGGAATGAATTATAATCCTCCTTATTATCAAAGGCTTTTTGAGAAGTATGGTTTCACAAAGCAGTATGATCAATTTACAAATGTAATTCACCTTGAACGGCCGTTTCCGGAACGCTTTAATAAAATTGCAGAATGGATAGCCAATAAACCGGAATACAGCTTCAGGCATTTTGAAAAAGATCAGTTTGAAAAATTTGCGGCTGATTTCCAGGAAATATATAATGATGCGTGGAGTGAATTTGAAGATTTCTCCCCCATCAAATTGAATACCATAAGGCAATCGTTCCGGGATATGAAACCAATTGTTGATGAAAAAATAATCTGGTTCACTTACTATAATAATGAACCTGCTGCTTTTATTTTAGCCCTGCCAAATATTAACCAGGTGTTAAAACCCTTAAATGGTAAATTAAATTTATTCGGCAAGCTTAAATTTTTATGGTATAAAAAAATAACTACCATTTACCGTATTCGATTTATCGTAATGGGCTGTAAGAGAAAGTTTCAAAATAAAGGGATTGAAAGTGGAATGATAAAAAAACTTGAGATAGAAGTGCTGCCACGCAATACCATTAAAGAGGTGGAACTGGCATGGGTAGGAGATTTTAATAAAAAAATGATTGCCCTGCATGAAGCCACAGGAGCTCAAAGAGAAAAGGTGCATCGAACTTATCGCTGCATATTTTAATAATTAATTGCTGTAACTTCCAAAACAAACTATATAAATGAAATTAGTTTCTTACAATAAAGATGAACAGGACCAACTGGCCATTTTAGAAGACGGCTTATTGTACGATACTGATTTGTTACATCCTGATTTACCGGTGAGTATGAGTATGTTTTTAAATTACTGGGACCATGTGTATGCTATAACCGCAGCTATAAATAAAAAACTTGAAGACGGAAAGATCTCCCGTCAGCAGGGTATTGACAATGATTTAGTAGAAATTTTACCGCCTGTTCCGCATGCTACCAGCAGCAGGAATGCCGCTGCTTTCCGTCAACATTTCACAGCATATGCTGATCGGGCTTTTATCTTACCTGAGTTTGATAAAAATCCAATTTTCTATTTTAAGAATCATAATTGTTTCCAGGGGCCGGGAGATATTATTTGCATGCCCGGTCATTTAAAAAAACTTGACTTTGAATTGCAGGCAGCTATTGTTATTTGCAAGGCCGGTAAAAATATAAAAGTGGCTGATGCAGATGAGTACATCGGTGGTTATATGATAATGAATAATATTAATACAAGAAATTTTTTATCGGATGAAATAGCCTGGGGGGGTTCATCTGCATCTGGCAACGGCTTTGCAACACCCATTGGTCCCATGTTGGTTACACCCGACGAACTTGAAGCCTATAAGGTGGAATGCAAACCAAATCATACAGGTAATGCCTATAATTTATCAATGACATGTTCAGTGAATGGTACACCAGTAAGTGAAGGAAGTCTTGCAGATATGGATTGGACTTTTGCAGAGATTATTGAACAGGCATCATACGGTGTTCAATTATTTCCCGGGGATATTATAGGGAGTGGTGCTGTAGGTACAGGATGTTTTTTAGAATTAAATACCACGGGTAAAATAAATGATCCGGATTATAAGGAACAATGGTTGCAGGAAGGTGATGTTGTTGAAATGGAGATAGAAGGTTTAGGCAAACTGATCAATACTATTGTGAAGGAGGAAAGTGAACTTCCTGATTTAGAAATTGAGAGCCTTGAGTAGTGGCATATTGCATCCTTAAAGAGCAAAAGAATTATCTTTACAGTAATGAGTCCTGCAATAAAAATATTACCACATTATACTTACGAAGATTATTGCAACTGGGAAGGCAGATGGGAAGTAATAGATGGAATTCCTTACGCAATGAGTCCAGCGCCAACCCCAATGCATCAGTTAGTTGGAGGGAACTTAATTACAGAATTTAATATTGCCTTAAAAAAAGTAAAATGCAAAAATTGTAAAGTTTACGAATTCATTGATATAAAAATTGAAGAAGATACTATTGTGCAACCCGATGTATCTGTAGTTTGCAAACCCATAAAAAAAAATTTCCTGGATTTTCCGGCCACACTCGTTATTGAAATTTTATCTCCTGCAACAGCTTTTAAAGATCGCCATATAAAATTTTCTCTTTATGAAAAAATGGGTATTAAATATTTTCTCATAATTGACATAGATAAAAAATCTATTGATATAAATACACTTGTTGAAACTCAATACCAGACTGCAGTGTACTCAGGTGAAAATTCATGTCCCTTTTTACTGGAAGAGGATTGTAAAATAGACGTTGAATTAAACAACATTTGGGAATAACATTTACCCATTCCTGATCTGCATTTCTTCTACCTACTTTTACGTAATGAAATTATTATTATTCTTATTGCTGATTTACCCGTTTCTATCACTTTTCTCACAGGAAAATTATCCGTATAAAAATCTCGTATTTGAAGGCGGGGGAATAAGAGGTCTTGCTTATGCCGGGGCCTTGCAGGTACTGGAACAAAAAGGTATCATAAAGAATATTGAAAAAGTTGCCGGCACTTCTGCAGGAGCAATTACCGCACTTATGGTTGGCCTGGGATATAACAGTCATGAAATTGATTCAATTATTTATACCTTAAAAATTCAGCAGTTGAATGACGGCAAAAGCATACCCGGAAAGATAAAAAGACTTAAAAGAGAATACGGAATATTCAAGGGAGATAAATTTGAGAAATGGCTTGGCCAGATAATTAAGAATAAAACAGGTAATGTAAAAACTACATTCATAGCACTACACCAGTTGTCTCTTGAAAACAAAAACTTTAAAGATATCTATTGTACAGGAACCAACGTTACCCGGCAAAAGATGGCCATTTTTTCCTGGGTAAACACACCAGCCATGCAGCTAAAAACTGCAGTACATATCAGTGGCTCCATTCCTCTTTATTTTAAGCCTGTGGCCATTGACAGCATGTGGAATGAAGTATCTGTAAGAAAAAATAAAAACAAATATGACTTGTATGTTGATGGTGGCATGTTAAACAATTATCCGGTAAATATCTTTGATACATGCCTGAATGGTGACGATCCTTTTTTTTGTACTGATGTGCTTTATAACCATCAAACTCTTGGTTTAAAACTTGACCGGGAAGAGCAGTTACAACAATTTGATAATGGCTTAACAGATGTAGCACCCTACCATGTTTCTTCTTTGAATAATTATTTGATGGCCTTAAATAACCTCCTCCAGGAAACACTGGGAAGAAAAACCCCGCAATTGCAAAATGAAAAAGGAAGAACAATTTATATCAGTTATGGAAATATTTTCGGCAAGCCAAGAAAGGTTAGTGTAACAGAAAAAAAATATCTTTTTGAAAATGGTATAGCTGCTGCAGAAAAATTTTTCAATAATAAATAAACCAACTAACAAGCGTGAGGAGAAAGATTCGCTTTAGATATCTAATTATTTATATCCTTCTAAGTATATGTCCGGGATGGTTTCTTTTTAGTAGTTTTTTCAAATGGTTGGCTAACCAAGTCTATTAATCAACTTTATCTGCTTTGGATAAAAATGTTGTCCAACATATAGATACAAACAGTCTCTTTGCTCATCTCCACCTCAAAAGTTACCTTTGCCGAAATTGCAAACAACATAATGAGTACACAACATCTCTCAGAGCAGGAAGTTATAAGAAGAGAAAAATTAGCAGAGCTTAATAAGTTAGGAATTGATGCTTATCCGCCTGCGTTATATCCTGTAAATACAACATCAGTTTTTATTAAAGAGAATTACAAAGGAGAAGAAAATAAAAATGATTTTGCAGATTTATGTCTTGCCGGAAGGGTAATGAGTATACGTGATATGGGCAAAGCCTCTTTTGCAGTGCTGCAGGATAGCGTGGGGAAGATTCAGATATATGTTAGAAAAGATGACATATGCACCGGCGATGATAAAACACTCTATGATATTGTCTGGAAAAAATTAATTGATATCGGCGATATCATTGGCGTAAAGGGATATGTTTTCACCACCAAAACCGGTGAAACATCTATACATGTAAAAGAGTTTTCTGTTCTTACCAAATCATTACATCCCCTGCCGGTAGTAAAGGAAAAAGATGGAGAAACATTTGATGAAGTAACTGACCCTGAATTTCGTTACCGGCAGCGCTATGCTGATCTTATTGTAAACCCTCATGCTAAGGAAACATTTATCAGCAGAACAAAAATGATAAACGCAATGCGTGAATTTTTAAATGAGCGGGGGGCCCTTGAAGTAGATACACCTGTATTGCAAAGTATTCCCGGAGGGGCTGCCGCCCGCCCCTTTAAAACACATCACAATGCTTTGGATATTCCATTTTATTTACGCATTGCCAATGAACTCTATTTAAAAAGACTGATAGTAGGAGGTTTTGACTGGGTATATGAATTCAGTCGTAATTTCAGGAATGAAGGAATGGACCGCACGCATAATCCCGAATTTACCATACTGGAGTTTTATGTTGCTTATAAAGATTATTTATGGATGATGGAAACCACTGAACAGCTATTGGAAAAAACTGCCCTTGCCACTAATGGTTCTTCAAAAGTTATGCCTGGAGAAAATGAAATTAATTTAAAAGCTCCCTACAAAAGAATAACCATGTATGACGCTATAAAAGAACATACAGGATTTGATATTTCAACAATGAATGAAGAACAACTAAGAGAAGTTTGCGGCCTGTTGCATATTCATGCAGATAAAACAATGGGTAAAGGCAAACTGGTAGATGAAATTTTTAGTGAGAAATGTGAGCGCCACTTTATTCAGCCAACATTTATAATTGACTATCCTGTTGAAATGAGCCCGCTTACTAAAAAGCACCGAAGTAAACCAGGCATTGTGGAACGCTTTGAGCTGCTGATAAACGGAAAAGAAATTGCCAATGCCTATACGGAATTAAATGACCCTGTTGAACAAAGGCAACGTTTTGAAGAGCAGGTAAAATTAATGGAACGCGGGGATGAAGAAGCTATGTTTATAGATCATGATTTTTTACGGGCACTTGAATATGGCATGCCCCCTACAAGTGGTATTGGCATTGGCATTGACAGGCTATGTATGTTACTTACTAATTCCGCATCTATACAGGATGTGTTATTGTTTCCGCAGATGAGGCCAGAGAAAAGGGAAGAGGAGCAATAAAAGCCTTGGTTATTTTAACTTACTCAGCTATAGAGGAATTAAAACGAACTAACTTTTCCCAGTCAATGGAACCATCCTCCTTACAAAAATCTATTAAAAATTCTTTTGTGAATTGATTAATTATCCTACTATATTGGTCTTTAAATTCTTCATTCTTCTCTTTGGCTTTCATCCCGAGTGGTTCAACAATTGTTATGTATAAATTCGGATCGCCAGATATTAATTCCCAGAATTTTTGTCCACAAATTTTATTGTAATCTCCATTGGATTTGTATTCTGATGAAGGTTTTAATCGTCCGTAACAGCAGCCATTTACACAAACTACCTTTATTTTTGATCCCGAAGTATGTAATCTTTTTCTTGCGGTATTAAATTGATCAATTAATTTTTTTATCTGGCTATCATTTCCCCAACTTGGCCCTGATTTTATGGCAACCAAATACCTCGAATCATTTCTGTCAAAATCTAAATCTATTCCATCAATACCGGCTTTCCTCCCTTTAAAAACGCTGTCATTAATATAAATAGCAAAACGCTCAAGCCAATTGCCAAAAATTCCTTCTTCACTTGAAGATAAAAATGCATCGACTATCCCTTGTATAATTTCAGTCGCAGTGTTTACATTTTTCGCTTTAAAGAGATAGGGGTTTTTCTTTCTTAAAACTATTTTTAGTTTTAATTTTTTAAAATTTTCTAATCTTTGATTATGGAAAATTCCGATATTTTCTTCGACATATTTTAATACGTCAGGAAGATTGAGTTTTTCCATAATTAACTTTTGGTTCCAATAAATACAATTGTACAGGCTTAAGCTGATGTTTAACCATTTGATAGTATTCTTCAATTATTTCAATGCCTATTGAATTTCTTTTCATTTGGTTTGCAACTATTAAACTTGTTCCTGAGCCCATGAAAGGATCAAGAACTGTATCATATTCCCTTGTAAAAAGTTTAATAAACCATTCCGGTAATTCCTGGGGAAATGCAGCACTATGATTTTTATTATTACACTCTGTGGCCAGATGTAAAACATTGGTGGGAAAAGCTTTGTCTCTTTCAACCCAATTAGAAATATTTTTTCCGAAGCCACTTCCTACCTTTGAATTATCTCTTATTTTATCTGTAGCAGAAAGATTTTTTAATCTTATTTTAGCCCAATTACCCATGGGTACCATAACTGATTCCTGATACATATTGAATTTTCTGTCTTTATTAAATTGTAAGAGTCTTTCCCATGAATCTCTGAAGCGATTAGGCCATTTACCAGGATATGAATTTTTTTTATGCCAAATAAATTCTTCAGTCCAAAGCCAACCCTGTTTCTTCATTTCTAAGATTAACTCAATCACGTATGTGCTTCTTTCACCGTTAAGAACTTTTTCTTTGATATTAAGTATGAAAGTGCCGGAAGGTTTAAGAACTCTAAGAAGTTGTTTAGAAATTGGTAAAAACCAATCTACATATTTATCGGGATGAATACCACCGTAAGTTCCTTTCCTTTGATCGGCATAAGGGGGTGACGTAATTATAAGATCAACTGAATTAGCATTAAGTTTTTTTAGTTCTTCTTTGCTATCGCCAAAATATAAATCGGTATTAATTTGCATTAGTTGTTATTGTGTACATGTAAAGTTCCGTTATAACAATTCTAAAATAATTAATAAATTATCTCACTGTAGCAAATAAATGGTTGAAGGACCAGAATCAACATGCTTACAGATTAATAATTATAATTAAAAAAGCAAATACTAAATTACGGAAAGTGTTTGTGCAAATTTTAATAATCAATCACCTGCTCTTCCATAACCTGCGGCATTTTACGAAATTCATATTGCTGATTTCTCAGTTGCGGCTCAAAGCCCGCTTCCATAATTGCCTGCTGAATTCCCCTACTGGTAAATCGGTGAGGTGCACCTGCAGCACTTACTACATTTTCTTCTATCATAATACTGCCGAAATCATTTGCCCCTGCATGCAGGCAAATTTGGGCTACCTGCTTGCCTACGGTAAGCCAGCTTGCCTGTATATTTTTTATGTTGGGCAGCATTATCCTGCTCATCGCAATCATTCTTATATATTCTTCTGCAGTTGTTAAATTATGTACACCGCGAATTTTGGTAAGCAATGTATCAACATCCTGAAACGTCCACGGAATAAAGGCTATAAAGCCTTTTGCATAATCCGGTTTTCTTGCCTGCACTTCACGCAACTTTACTAAATGTTCAATACGTTCTGTTACCGTTTCAACATGCCCAAACATCATAGTGGCAGAAGTGGTAATATTTAATTTGTGGGCTTCAAGCATAATGTCCAGCCACTCCTGCGTGCCGCATTTGCCCTTGCTTATTAAACGCCTCACCCTGTCAGTTAAAATCTCGGCACCAGGCCCTGGCAAGGAATCCAGGCCTGCATCTTTTAAAGCAATTAAAACTTTTTTATGAGTAGATTTTTCAAGTTTAGTTATATGTGCAACTTCCGGTGGGCCCAGGGCATGAAGTTTAATGTTTGGATATAAGCTCTTAAGCTCTTTAAAAAGATCAACGTAAAAAGATAATCCTAATTTTGGATGATGCCCTCCCTGTAACAATAACTGATCGCCTCCATAACGGATGGTTTCATCAATTTTTCTTTTATACGTTTCTATATCGGTGATATACGAATCCGGATGACCGGGTATGCGATAAAAATTACAGAATTTGCAATTGGCAATGCAAACGTTTGTTGTATTAAGATTACGGTCTATTATCCAGGTAACTTTTTGGTGTGGCACTTGCTTTCTTCTTAATTCATCTGCTACCATCATTAATTCAGCCAACGCAGCATTATTGAACAAAAACAGGCCTTCTTCAACACTGAGAAATTCTCCGTCAAGAGATTTTTTATAAAGTTGTGATAAATTTAAATTGCCCAATAGTAATTGTTTTGTCTATATAAAGTTCAAACCATATTTATTGATTACCGCCCAAATAAAACCAATACAAAAATACATGCATTAAGTTGTAAATTTAAATTGCTATAATGAAAAGAATTTTTATCTATATATTTTTTAGCTGCTGCACAACTACTGTAATAGCGCAGGAACAATTCATAGAAAAACGGGCCAAATTTATTACCAAATTTCCCTTCAGACAACTTAGTGGCGGAGTAATTTTGATACAGGCTAAATTTAATAATAATGCTCACCCCTTAAATTTTATTTTAGATACAGGCAGCGGAGGTATATCTCTTGATTCTGCAACATGTTTAGAATTTAAAATTCCACATTCTCCATCAGGAAGAACCATTAACGGAATCGCCGGGATTAAAGAAGTTGATTTTGCTAAAAATAATACGTTGGTTTTACCAGGTTTAAAGGTAGAAGGATTAGATTTTTACATAAATGATTACGGTATTCTTAGTAGTGTATATGGCGAGAAAATTGATGGTATCATCGGGTATAGTTTTTTTAGCAGGTATATAGTTAAAGTAAACTACGACAGCATTAATATTGAGATCTTTAACCCGGGTTCAATCCGTTATCCTTCAGGCGGGTACCTTTTACATCCTTTATTTACCACCCTGCCAATACAATCATTACTCATTAAAGAAAACAGAACAATTGAAGGCAACTTTTACATTGATACCGGGGCCGGCCTTAGTTTTTTACTGAGTAAAGATTTTGAGCAGGACAGCCTTGTTTTAAGACCAAAAAGAAAACAATTTGCTATAGATGCCCAGGGTATGGGTGGAAAAAAAAGAATGATGATAACAGTAATTAAAGAAGTAAAACTTGGGCCATACAGGTTCAGAAAAGTGCCAACTTATATTTTAGACGATGAATACAACGCTACTTCTTATCCTTTTTTAGGAGGGTTACTGGGCAGCGAGATTCTAAAAAAATTCAATATTATTTTTAATTATAAAAAGAGAGAAATACATTTATTACCTAACAGCCATTTCAGAGAAAGCTTTGAATATTCCTATACCGGTTTAAGCCTTTTTTTCATCGACGGAAAAGTGGTGATAGATGATATAATTCCAGGTTCCCCTGCCGATAAAGCCAGGTTTAAAAAGGATGACATTGTAATTTCCATAAATAATAATTTTAGTAACAATATTAACGAGTATAAAGATCTTTTACAATTAGCAAACGATAGAGTGAAAGTGTTGATTTTAAGAGACAACACACCTCTTTTAATTAATTTTAAAGTTGGAAGAATATATTAATGCTGATTCCCTTTTATTAGCATGTTCACCAAATCTTTTTGGGAAGAGTTTTAAATGACAGAAATTTGCAGCATGATACAGTTTGAAAAATTTACCCTTACAAACGGATTACGCGTTATTGTGCATGAAGATAAAAGTACACCTATGGCTGCAGTAGATGTTATGTATGATGTAGGCTCCAGAGATGAAAATGAAAGCCAGACAGGCTTTGCCCATTTGTTTGAACATCTTATGTTTGGGGGAAGTATTAATATTCCTTCTTATGATGAACCGCTGCAGATGGCAGGTGGCGACAATAATGCTTATACCACCCATGATCTTACCAACTATTATATTCAATTACCGGCTGAGAATGTGGAAACGGCTTTCTGGCTGGAAAGCGACCGAATGTTATCACTGGCTTTTGATGAAAAGAGCCTGCAGGTACAGCGCAAGGTAGTTGTTGAAGAATTTAATGAGCATTACATCAATAAGCCATATGGTGATGTTTGGCATAAAATGAGAGCGCTTGCATATACTACTCATCCCTATAGGTGGATGACGATTGGCAAAGAATTAAGTCACGTAGAAAATGCACAGTTGCGGGATGTAAAAAATTTTTTTACAAAGCATTATAACCCGGCAAATGCCATATTATCTGTAGCAGGTAATGTAACTGTTGAACAAATAAAAACGCTGGCGGAAAAATGGTTTGGCGAAATTCCGGCTGGCGAAAAATATAATCGTAATCTCCCGGAGGAACCGAAACAAACATCTCCCAAAAAGCTTTCGGTTACGTCAAAAAAAGTTCCCTTGGATGCATTGTATAAATGCTGGCATATTTATTCAAGGCTTGATAAAAGATACTATACCACCGACCTCATTACTGATATTTTAAGCGGTAGCGGTTCATCAAGATTATTTCAAAGTTTGGTAAAAGAACAACAACTGTTCAGCAACATTGAGTGCCATCATTTTGGCAGCACAGATGCCGGACTGCTGGCCATAGAGGGTAAATTAATTAAAGGAGTTGAAATGGAAGCCGCGGAAATTGCAATAGAAAAAGAACTCGATAAAATGAAGAAAGAACTGGTAAGTGAAACAGAACTTCAAAAGGTAAAAAACAAAACTGAAAGTCTCATTGCTTTTGAAGATGTAAGTCTGGTGAACCGTGCCAACAGCCTTGCCACTTATGAACTTTTAGGCGACGCAAACCTTATGAATAAAGAACTTGAAAGTTACCAGGCCGTAACCGCTGAAGAAATATTGCAGGAAAGCAGGAATATTTTTGATGAGAATAACAGCAATACGCTGTATTACTATTCAGACAATTAATTGTAAAGTTTTCTGACCTTTTCAGAAGCATATTTTCTCATTGATTCAATCGATTCCCTGGTCATTGATTTTAAAACCATCATTTAAGTAAATGCTAAACAGAACCGAACATCCCTATATAATAGATGCCGTTGATCTTAACTTAAGCCTAAAGCCTTATGAAAGTTTCTCATTAACTAACGGCGTACCGGTATACGCAATAAATGAAGGTGCTGAAGAAGTACTTATGCTTGAACTTGTTTTTTATGCAGGCAATTCTTATGAAGGCCAAAACCTTGCAGCTACGGCAACAAACCACCTGCTTAAAAATGGCACTTCTAAAAAAACGGCTTTCCAGATAAGTGAGCATTTTGATTATCATGGCGCTTATCTGTCAAGGTCGTGCCATAGTGAAGTTGCATCAATAACCTTGCATTGTCTTTCTAAACATTTAAGTCTGCTTTTGCCTGTGATCAGGGAGATAATAACCGACTCTGTATTTGCGGAAGAAGAATTGGAAATATATAAGCAAAACAGCAAACAGAAATTATCAGTTAATCTGCGTAAATCTGAGTTTGTGGCAAACAGGTTAATTGACACATACCTTTATGGCATTGATCATCCCTATGGAAAATTTACTACCGTTGCAGATTATGATTTACTCCAAACGGATAATCTTAAAACATTTTATCAGCAATTTTATCAGAATGGAAAATGTATAATTTTTACTGCGGGAAAATTACCGCCTGACTTTAAAGAAGAGCTTAATAATTTGTTAGGCGATTTAAATATCAATAATTATATAGATAACCCTGAGCATATTGCAATACCTGGCTTACAAAAAAAAGCCAGAACAAGCAATGACCCCAACGGAGTGCAGGGTGCAATCAGGCTGGGAAGGCCCTTCCCCAACCGCCATCACCCCGACTTT
>JBDSFG010000004.1:0-36049 GCA_039919615.1 Ginsengibacter sp.
TGCAGCTTGGCCAGGGCAGCCTCTGCAAAAGGGGTTAATTTTTTTTCATAATTAAAAGTTTAGAGCCTTAAATTACGAAAGGAATGCTGTTGTTCTATTTCCCGACGTAGGAGGGTTCGGTTCAACACTGGTATTGTCACAACTTAAAACTAATCAATTGCGGCAATGCACCAAAATCAGTATTGCTTTGCGCAAAGCCCAATTAATAAACACATAATTTACGGTTAACCCCATCCCTTATCTTTGCCGCATGAAAAAAATTGGCATTCTTGGCGGCGGACAATTAGGGCGGATGTTGTTGCAGGCTGCAGCTAATTATCCTGTAGAAACCTTTGTAATGGAAAACGATGCGGACTGTCCGGCAGCACACTTATGTGATCATTTTATAAAAGGCGATATCAGGAATTTTGATGACGTTTATAATTTCGGAAGATCACTTGACGCAATAACTATAGAAATAGAATCAGTAAATGAAGATGCATTGGAGCGTTTGGAAGAGGAAGGTATAAACATCTACCCAAAACCTTCAACACTAAAACTGATCAAAAATAAGATTCTACAAAAAAAATTTTACAAACAAAACCAAATACCTACTGCTGAGTTTGAAATTACAAACGGCATAAACGAATTAAAGAATTTTTCTTCCCTTTTTCCGGCCATACATAAACTTGCTTTGGGAGGGTATGATGGCCGTGGTGTAGTAGCGTTAAAGAGTACAGATGAGTTTGCCAAAGGATTTAATGAAGCGGCTGTACTTGAAAAAAAAGTGGATATCATTAAAGAGCTTTCCATAATAATTGCGGTAAATGATAAAAACGAATTGGCCATTTACCCGGCTGTTCATATGATCTTCAACGCTCACTTAAACTTACTGGACTACCAGCTCAGCCCGGTTGAAATGGACAAAAAGATTTTATGGAAGGCCGAAGCCATTGCCTTGAAAGTAGTAAAGGAATTGAATAGCCCTGGCATTTTTGCAGTGGAAATGTTCATTGACAGGGAGCATAATGTTTGGGTAAACGAAACAGCTCCGAGGGTGCATAACAGCGGGCATCATACTATTGAAGCAAATTTTTGTTCCCAGTTTGATATGATGTGGAGAATACTGCTTGGCTATCCTTTAGGCAATACCAAATCTATTATGCCGGCCGCTATGGTAAATATAGTTGGTGAAGAAAACTTTAGCGGTAATGCAGTTTATAAAGGATTGGAGGAGGTGCTGAAGATTGAAAATGCCTTTGTTCATATCTACGGAAAAACACAAACAAAGCCGGGGAGAAAGATGGGACACGTGACTATTTTAAGTAATGAAAAACAGGAGTTGATTCATACAGCTATTAAAATAAAAAATATCTTAAAAGTAATTACATAAGATGATTTTAAATCTTATAAAATATCTGGTATAAATTGTGCGTCCCGCCGGGGTAATATAACATCAAATAAAACAAACTTAAACCGCAGAGTTTGCATTTTTACGGAGTCTAACCTGCTTATATCTTTTCATGAAAAAAAATCAAATTAGCTTTCTTTTTATCTGCCTTATCCTTTTAAATGCCTGCGGGGGAAAAGAGGAAAAAATAACAAAGAATACCCAGCCTCCACGCCCGCAACTGAAAGTAGATGGCATTATTGCCATACCCCAGGCTATTACTGAAAGCATAGAAGTACCCGGAAGTTTACTTGCCTCAGAAACCACAGAGATCCATCCGGAAGTTTCAGGAAGATTAACGATGTTGAATGTGAGAGAAGGCGCTTTCGTAAGTAAAGGTGCAGTAATTGCAAAAACTTATGATGCGGATATGCAGGCGCAATTACAAAAACTGCAGGCGCAGCTAAACATAGGTAATCAAACGGCAAACCGCCTTTCACAATTGCTGAAGATACAGGGCATCAGCAAGCAGGATTATGATATGGCGGTTCTAAATTCAAATAACATACAGGCTGATATTCAAATTGTAAGGACTAATATTGCCAGAACCGTTGTACGTGCCCCTTTCTCAGGCAAGTTGGGCTTAAAAGAAGTAAGCCTTGGAGCCTATGTAACCCCGCAAACCATTATTACAGTGATAAGGAAAGCAACTGACCTGCGTTTGGATTTTACTATTCCTGAAAAATATATAAGCAAAATAAAGCCAGGCGGCATAGTATATTTTAGAGTTGAAGGTTCAGATGCAAAACATACTGCAAAAATTCTGGCTACTGAATCGGGGATAACAGAAAATACAAGAACGCTGAATGTAAGAGCTGTAGTTCCGGGTAACGACCCCGCGCTGGTGCCCGGAGCTTTTGCTAAAGTGATGATGGATTTTTCGCCGGATTATACCGCTCTAATGATACCAACACAATCCATTATACCGCAAACGAGGGGGAAAAAGATTGTACTTTTCAAACACGGCATAGCAAAATTTGTTGATGTAACAACAGGAGTAAGAGATTCAGTGAATGTGCAGATACTTTCAGGGATAAGCGCCGGGGATACAATAATTACAACTGGCCTGATGAGTTTAAAGCCTGATGCAAAAATTACTTTAAATAAAATTGTAAGACCTGTTGTGTTGTCTTCTGATTTTCCGCAGTGATGTGGGGTGTTCGATGTACGATGTTCGATGTACGATGTACGATGTGTGATGTGTTGAGTGTGATGTACTATGTGTGGATATACTATTTAAACTTTATAATAATGGAACATCATTAAAAACTTTAAGAAAGTGAGAATATATGTACGATTTAAGATGTACGAGGTTCGAGGTCAAAGTATCATTCAGGCAAGTTCACACACATCGTACCTCGTACATCAAACATCGTACATAATATGAACATTAACATCTTAAACCATACATGGAAACATGAATATATCAGAACTTAGTTTAAGGAGGCCCGTGCTGGCAATTGTGCTTAACCTTACTATTGTGTTGTTTGGGGTTATCGGTTTTAAATACCTGGGCATAAGAGATTATCCTGCTATTGATCCGCCTAATATTAGTGTCCGCACTTCTTATGGCGGGGCAAACCCTGATATCATTGAAACCCAAATAACGGAGCCGCTGGAAAAAGCCATTAATGGCATAGCGGGTATTAAAAATATTACTTCTTCAAGCAGTGGTGGATCCAGTAATATTAATGTTGAGTTTGATATCAGTGTAGACCTGGAAGCTGCAGCCAATGATGTGAGAGATAAGGTTTCGCAAGCAACCCGTTCTTTACCAACTGATTTGGAAGCTCCGCCGGTGATATCAAAAGCAGATGCCAGTTCTGATCCGATAATTTCAATGACGGTGCAGAGCAA
Organism: Ginsengibacter sp.; assembly: GCA_039919615.1. Lineage (GTDB taxonomy): Bacteria > Bacteroidota > Bacteroidia > Chitinophagales > Chitinophagaceae > Ginsengibacter. The sequence goes on from JBDSFG010000004.1 coordinate 3,287, forward strand.
TACCCGCAATCAATTACAAATGTCGGAATGGGCAAACAATGTTTTGCTGGAAAGGTTACAGACTATTCCCGGGGTAAGCGGTATACAGATATGGGGTGAAAAACGCTACGCCATGCGAATTTGGTTCAACCCTGAAAAACTAGCTTCGCATTCACTAACGCCTAATGATATACAAACTGCATTATTACGTGAAAATGTAGAATTACCGGCGGGAAAGATAGCAGGTAATGCAACCGAATTATCCGTTAGAACTTTTGGACGTTTAAATACCGAAGTGGAATTTAATAATATCACTGTTAAACATGAAGGTGGATCAAATATAAAAGTAAGTGACGTTGCTGAAGCTGTACTTGGCCCGGAAAACGAAGAGTCACAGTTGAGAGAAAGCGGGATACCAATGATTGCCCTTGTGATTGTTCCTCAGCCAGGCTCAAATTATGTGGCTATATCCAATGAATTTTATAAGCGCTACGAGCAGATAAAAAAAGAGATGCCTTCAGATATAAAACTGAACATTGCTCTTGACCAGACAAGGTTTATAAAAAACTCTATATCAGAAGTTGAAGAAACGTTAATGATCTCCCTCGGGTTGGTTATACTTATTATATACCTTTTCTTCAGAGATTGGCTTATTGCTTTTCGTCCTTTAATTGATATACCGGTTTCGCTGATAGGCGCCTTTTTTATAATGTATTTATGTGGCTTTACCATAAATGTATTAACGCTGCTGGCAATTGTTTTGGCCACCGGCCTTGTAGTAGATGATGGTATAGTGGTAACGGAAAATATTTATAAAAGAATGGAGGCCGGTATGGATAAATACCAGGCAGCAAAGGAAGGGTCTAAAGAAATTTACTTTGCTGTAATCGCCACATCTGTTACACTTGCTTTTGTATTTCTCCCCATAATTTTTCTTGAAGGCTTTGTTGGCAGATTGTTTAGGGAGTTTGGTATTGTGGTAGCCGGCGCTGTGCTTATATCTGCGTTTGTATCACTAACCCTAACGCCGGTGTTAAATGTAAAGCTTAGTAAGAAGGATGTTCATAAACATTCATGGTTTTACAATCATACAGAACCTTTTTTCAGGGGCATGGAGAACGGATATACCAACACATTGACAAGATTTATGAAAGTGCGCTGGATAGGATTTGTAATAATTGCTGCATGTGGGTTAATAATATATTTTATAGGTAATCAAATTCCTTCTGAACTGGCGCCAATGGAAGACAGAAGCCAGTTCAGGCTGCAGGTTTCAGCCCCGGAAGGAACAGCGTATGATTATATGGATAACTACATTAACAAGCTAAATAATTTTATGCTCGATTCAGTTCCGGAGAGACAAACCGTTTTGTCATTAACCGCACCTGGTTTTGCGAGCGGTGCCAGTAATACAGGCTTTGTTCGTGTTAGCCTGGTTGATCCTAATAAGAGAATTCGTTCTCAAAAAGAAATTGTCGAAATGGTTAATCGCAACCTTCCAAAATTTAATGAAGGCAGGGCATTTGCAATTGAAGAACAGACTATTGCTGTAAACCGGAGAGGCGGACAACCGGTACAGTTTGTTATTCAGAATAACAATTTTGACAAGTTAACAGAGGTGCTTCCAAAATTTGTAGAGGAAGCTGGTAAAAGCCCGGTACTACAGGGAGTTGATGCTGACCTGAAATTTAATAAACCAGAATTACGCATAAATGTTGACCGCCTAAAAGCAAGCGCTCTTGGTGTTTCTGTTGATGATGTTTCTCAAACATTACAACTTGCGCTTAGTAACCGCCGGCTTGGATATTTTACAAAAGAGGGAAAACAATACCAGGTTATGGGACAGGTTGACCGCTCAAACCGGGATGATCCGGCAGATTTAAAAACCTTGTATGTTCGTAATGCTACAGGCCAGATGATCAGCCTTGATAATCTTGTTACTTTTGAAGAGGCAACGAGCCCGGCGAATATTTATCACTTTAACCGGTATAAATCAGCTACCATCTCTGCAGGACTTGCCCCGGGCAAAACTGTTGGTGATGGCATAAAGGTGATGGAGCAGATATCAAAAAAATTATTGGATCAAACTTTTGCCACCCAGCTTTCCGGCAGCAGCCGGGATTTTTCAGAAAGCTCAAGCAATACTTCTTTCGCTTTATTTTTGGCACTCGGCCTTATATTTTTGGTGTTAGCGGCCCAGTTTGAAAGTTTCATAGATCCATTTATTATCATGGTAACCGTACCGTTAGCTATTGCAGGGGCGTTATTATCACTTTGGATATTCGGGCATACGCTTAATATATTTTCTCAAATAGGTATGATAATGTTGATAGGGCTTGTAACAAAAAATGGTATCCTGATTGTTGAATTTGCAAACCAGAACCGTATTAAAGGAATGGGTAAAGCAGAAGCTGCAATATATGCAGCCAGTCAGCGCCTGCGGCCTATTTTAATGACAAGCCTAGCGATGGCATTGGGTGCTTTACCTATCGCTTTATCACTTGGAGCAGCGGCTACAAGCAGAGTTCCCCTCGGAGTAGTAATTGTAAGTGGAATTATATTTTCACTTATACTTACCTTGTTTGTAATCCCTGCCATGTATTCTTATATGTCATCAGATAAAAAACGCAGTCCGCTGGATCAGCCACCCCTTACTACACAACCTGCATAAATATTTTTAATGAAAGCGCTGAAAGCAATTCTTATTTTATTCCTTTTTGTACCCGAAACGTGCCTCAATGCACAACAACTGTTAACACCACAAGAAGCGATAGCTACTGCCTTACAAAATAATTATGAGATAAGATTATCACGCAACGATTCAATAATTTATGCCATAGATTACTCTTATGCCAATGGTGCCTTTTTGCCAACGTTAAATGCCAATGGCGGCTATCTAAAAAATAATAATAATTCAAAACAGAAGTTAGCCGATGGTACAGACAGAAAACGTAACGGTATAATATCAAAAAATATAAATGCATCTCTTGGCCTGGAGTGGGTTCTATTTGATGGCCTTAAAATGTTTGCCACCCGCGACAGGCTTAAAGAATTATTACAGCTTGGGGATCTCACCATTAAAAGCCAGGTAACAGATATTGTTGCAAATGTTATTGTTACCTATTACAATATTGTACGTCAAAAACAGCAGCTTAAAGCTATTGAAGAGCAAATGGTAATTAACCGTGAAAGGCTGCACCTGGCAGAAGTAAAATTAGAAGTAGGCCTGGGAATAAAGCCTGATGTGCTCCAGGCGAAAGTTGACCTTAATGCACAAATAGCCGCTCAATTAAGGCAACAGACTTTAATTGCCCGGCAAAAAGTAAATCTTAATCAACTAATGGCCGTTGATAAAGGTAGTAGTTACGAAGTGCTTGATTCTATCCCGATTGATACAACGCTCAGGTTGGATGTCGTAAAGAATAACATTGTTAATTACAGCCCTTCCATTTCGCTTTACAGAAAAAATATTGATATTGCCAGTATAACTCTCAGGGAAAGACGTGCGGAAAGATTGCCAATCGTTTCTTTTAATTCAGCATACAATTTTAGCCAGACGAATAACAATAGTGTTGTGAATCCATTTAGTACTTTATACAATTTGAACAGGGGATTTAATTACGGCCTTACTGCTACTATTCCCATTTTTAATAATTATGTGGCAAGGCGAAAAATAAGGCAAGCTGAGGCAGATATAAATTTCAGAAGGCTCACTTTGGAAAATGAGATTTCCCTTTTAAACACTAATGTTGAAAACGCCTACCAGGATTATGATCTGCAAAAAAAAGCGCTTGTTCTTGAAGAATCCAATATATCTCTTGCAAAAGAAAACGTATCAATTGCCTTTGAAAGATACAAGCTTGCAGTCGCAACATTTGTAGAATTACGTGACGCCCAGCAAAGCCTTGAACTTGCATACGACAGGTTAATAGCTGCCAGGTATGATACTAAAGTTGCTGAAACAGAATTGCATAGATTGAGGGGAGATTTTGTGCGGTAGTTTTAACTATGATTTAGAATGATTAAATGAATACTATGATTAAAAAACAAAATTATAGTCCATTATTCAATCATTAAAATCATAGTTTAGACGTTAAAGTAAAATCATAGTCCATCATTCAATCATTAAAATCATAGTTTAGACGTTAAAGTAAAATCATAGCCCATGATTCAATTATTAAAATTATAGTTCAGAACATGCTTAAACCAGAATATCCATTAAGTGATTTAACCGGTAAAATAATTGGCTGTGCTATGGAAGTGCACCGATATTTCGGCAATGGATTTCAGGAGGTTATTTATCAGCGGGCGATGGATATTGAAATGAGATTACAGGGTTTAGCATTTAGCAGAGAACATGAGATGGAAATATTTTACAAGAATCATAATATTGGATTAAGGCGGGTTGATTTTTTTGTTGAAGGAAAAATAATGGTTGAATTGAAAGCTGTTATTCAATTGGAAGATGTTCATCTTGCCCAGGCTATAAATTATCTTGAAGCGTATAAAATGGATATTGGCTTACTTATAAATTTTGGAAATACTTCTTTGCAATTCAAAAGAGTGATGAAGCCGACAAGAAAAGTCTGAACTATGATTTGGAATGATTAAATGAATACCATGATTGTAATTTTACAAAAATCATAGTCCATCAAAAACATTTAAATCATAGTTTAAAATCATAGTCCATCAAAAAAAATTTTAAATCAAAGTTCAAAACTTTCTAATGTCTGAACAACGAACAATCAAACAGCAATCTCCAATAGTCGGAATAATAATGGGAAGCGATAGCGATCTTACCATCATGGATGCTGCTGCAACAATTCTAAAAGAATTTAATGTTGAATTTGAATTAACAATTGTATCTGCACATCGCACACCAAAGCGAATGGTTGAATATGCAACTACTGCAAAGGAAAGAGGCTTAAAAATAATCATTGCAGGTGCGGGTGGTGCCGCACATTTACCAGGAATGATAGCATCGCTTACAACTCTTCCTGTAATTGGCGTGCCTATTAAATCTTCAAATTCTATTGATGGGTGGGATTCAGTGCTATCAATTTTACAAATGCCCAATGGAGTGCCGGTTGCAACTGTAGCTTTGAACGCAGCAAAAAATGCTGGGATACTTGCAGCGGAAATATTAGGAATTTATGATGAAGGGATCTCTAAAAAACTTGATGATTTTAAAAAAAATATGGAGCAGGAAGTTATCGATAAAGCTGGGAAAATGGAACAGGATCACTAGTCTTCAACTTCAGTTAAAACACTAAATTTTTGTTGAAAGGTTAAAGAATTTTCATACAAAACTTCAATAAAACGTTTCCCGTACTTTGCATAATAAGGCATAAAATTTTCTACACGTTCCTGCAATTCTCTACCGGGAAATAATATGGATTTAATCTTTTTTATTTGTGTTTGCCTGGTTTCAAACTTTCTCTTTTCTGCTTTAAGCATTTTGCTCTCCAGAATATTTAAACTGTTTAAAGTCTTCGTCAATAAAGCTTCTGTATGAGTTGTAAGCGTTGGATCAATTTGTTGGGTGGCCTTTTTTATTTCATCATACACGTCTTTCACCTGCTGTTTTTCCAAGGTTAAATAAAGCTGATGTTTGGTTTCTTTTTTTACCAGTTCATTGGTTAATGTATTTTCATCCTTAAAAAGATCGTTCTCCCTAAGTTCTAATTTCTCACACAATAACTTTGCTTTTTTATCAATGAACAAAAAAGAATTTCTTAAGATTAAGACAGGATATGGAACTTTATAATGTTGGAAAAGATCTTTTAACTCAAGCCAGTAAGCCAACTCGCCGCCACCTCCGATAAAAGCCAGGTTAGGCAAAATAACTTCCTGGTATAATCCCCTTAAAATAACATTCGGGCTAAAACGTTCAGGATGATCTTCAAGTTCCTTTTTAATTTCTTCAGCAGTAAAATGGATATCACTGCCTTCAACATAATAAACATTCTCCTTCTCAATTAACCTGCTTCTTATATTTTCTTTTAAATAGAATAGATTTATTTCCCTCGGGTGCGCCTGAACTTTATAATATTTATTTAACTCCTTTGATGTTTTACTGACAACCTGAGATGGTGTATTGTTGAAAATATCGTCTTCAAAAATGGATACCATTGATCGCTTTAAATCTGCATTATCCGGGAGCAACACAATCAATCCATATTCCAGAAACAAACTATTTACTAATTTAAAAGTTGCGTGCTGTATGCTTGTACCCTTCGTATAATATTCCTTTAAAAGCTGTATCACGTTTTCTCCAAATGGCAACACAGACAACTGGCCGCCCGCTTCATCTATGAGCTTCATTAAATTTTCATCAACTTCCATTTTACCCACCGCTCCTGTTTGTTGTGTTTGCCATTCATATTTTTGCCCGCCTATAAAAACATGTCCTAATTCCCCGAGATCAGCATCTTCGCTTCCCATATAAAATACTGGCACAAAATTATTTCCGGGAAGATGGGTGTTCAAATACTCAGCTATTTTTATCGTATGAAGTATTTTGTAAATAAAATATAAATGACCGGTAAAAATATTAGGCTGATGGGCAGTACAAATAGTAAAAGTATTTACTGAAGCAAGTAATTCTATATTTTTTTTTACCTCCGGCGATGTATCAACATTTGCATATTGCGTATCTAAAACACTAACCAGTAGCTTCCTGTCAGTTTTAAAATTTTGTTGTTGCTCAATAGCTTGCCTAATACCTTCTATTGTTGGAGGATGTAAAAAAAAAGCTTTTAATTGTTCCTCCTGATCTATATAATCTAAAATAATTTTTGAGAATTTTGCTGTTTCAGAATAAGGTATGTATTGAGACTGAAATCGATTTGGCAATGTGTGCATTTTTATTTTCGCTAATAGCTATCAAAAATTTTGCAGCAAAGATATAGGGAAAAATCTCAGTTAGCAGGTTAGGCCTTTTACCATTATTAAGTTAAAATCCGGGTGATACTAGTAAGGTCTTTTATATTCTTATGAACCAATGTAAATCCTGTTTCAAACTAAATAGAACTACACTTTTTTAAACCACCTCCCCTTCCAAATCGTAATCAAAAGCATTCGTGATCTTCACATCTACAAAATTGCCGATGATTAATTTTTTATCGCTCTTAATAATTACTTCATTGTCCACTTCAACACTATCAAACTCTGTGCGGCCTAAATATTTACCGGCTTCTTTTTTATCTATGATAACCTTAAATGTTTGTCCAACTTTTTCCAGATTTTTCTCATATGAAATTTCCTGTTGCACCTCCATTATTTCCTGTGCTCTTTGTTCCTTGATTTCTGCAGGGATATTATCTTCAAGGTCAAAGGCGCTTGTGCCTTCTTCATGAGAATAAGAGAACACTCCTACCCTGTCAAAGCGCATCTTTTTAAGAAACGATTTTAGTTCTTCCACATCATCTTCCGTTTCGCCGGGAAAGCCGCTAATTAATGTTGTGCGCAAGCAAATAGCCGGTATCTTATTTTTTATCTCTCCAATAGTATCTTCCATTTCCTCCCTGGTTATTTGTCTTTTCATAGCCTTAAGCATACGGTTACTTGCATGTTGAAGGGGCATGTCAAGATAATTACAAATGTTTTCCCGCTCTTTCATCGCATCAATTATCTCCATTGGAAACTTAGACGGATATGCATAATGTAATCTAATCCATTCCAAATCTTTTATATCTGCAAGGGCATGAAGCAACCTGGGCAATTCTCTTTTCTTATAAATATCAAGACCATAATAGGTGAGTTCCTGGGCTATCAGCATTATTTCTTTTACGCCCTTTTGTACAAGGCCTTTAGCCTCGGTAACTAATGATTCTATGCTGCGGCTGATATGCATGCCACGCATCAGGGGAATAGCACAAAATGAACACGTGCGGTTACATCCTTCGCTTATTTTTAAATATGCATAGTGAGCAGGTGTGCTTAACGATCTTTCGCCTATGAGATCAGCTTTGTAGTCTGCATCCAATTTGTCTAGTAAGAATGGTAGCTCCATGGTGCCAAAATAAGCATCCACTTCAGGAATTTCCAGCTCAAGATTATGTTTATAACGCTCGCTTAAGCAGCCGGTCACGTACACTTTATCAAGTTTGCCTCTGCGTTTTAATTCAACCTGTTGAAGAATGGTATTTACACTTTCTTCTTTTGCCTTATCAATAAAACCACACGTATTTACAATTACTATATTATGGTCTTTTTTAAAATTTTCATGAACAACCTCATATTCATTAGCAGTTAACTGGCCACTTAATACTTCACTATCAACAAGGTTTTTACTGCAACCTAATGTGATTATATTAATTTTATCTTTTCTAAAAGTTTTTGTACGCATATTAAAAGGCGTCAAAGGTAAGCAGAATAAATAATGGTAATTAAGAATGCTATTTATATGCCTTTTCTGCCGTTCACCGATTAGAATTTGCTTTTCGCCTATAATGATTACTCAGAAAGAAATTTCTGAAAATATCTTTGCGCAGATTTTAAATTTTTATAACAACCAAACTAAGTAAAATGAAATTACTATCAACTCTGCTGTTCTTTATCACATTAAGTGCGTTCTCATTTGCACAGGACAAAGGAGCCAATATTGCCGGAAAAATAACTGACAATAATGAGAAGCCACTATCACAGGCAACTGTTGCACTGCTAAAAGCGAAAGACTCTTCACTGGTTAAAACATCTGTTACCAATACTGCAGGCGTTTTTAATATAATAAACGTAAAATCAGGCGATTATTTTCTTTCGGTTACATCTGTCGGCCATAAGAAAAATACCGGCGCAATTTTCAATGTTACAGACGGCCAGGATTTTACAGCACCTGTTGTTGTTTTATCGCAAAGCAGTACTTCACTTGCTGAAGTAACCGTTCAGGCAAAAAAACCAATGATTGAGGTAAGAGCGGACAAAACAATTTTTAATGTTGAAAGCAGTATAAATGCTACAGGAAGCAATGCCTTTGAACTTTTACAAAAATCCCCCGGGGTATCAACAGACAAGGATGACAATATTTCAATGCAGGGCAAAAATGGCGTTAAAATTTATATTGATGGAAAACCAACGCAAATGGGCGGAGCTGATCTTGCTGCATATTTACGGTCAATCAATTCTGCAGATATCGAATCAATTGAAATGATAACTAATCCGTCAGCCAAGTATGAAGCATCCGGAAATGCGGGTATTATAAATATAAAGCTTAAAAAGAATAAGAATTTTGGCGCTAATGGCAACTTCTCAACCGGCGTAAATTTTGGTCATACACCGAAAAACAATAACTCTTTGAGCTTAAATTACCGCAATAAAAAGGTGAGCCTTTTTAGTAACTACAGTAACAGCTTTGGTACAAATCAATTTAATTTTCACCTATACCGCGTTCAGGGTGATAGTATTTATGATCAGCAGAATGTTATGAGTAATAACAATAAAACCCATAATGTAAAGGCAGGAATAGACTACTCATTAGATGCTAAGAACACGATTGGAGTAATGGTTACAGCAAACTTTAATAACAGTGACAACAACACAAACGGGAACACATTAATAACCCCTAACAGTACAAAAATTCCGTTAAAGACTTTAGAGGCAACTAATATTCAGCCAGGTACCCGGACTAATATTGATTACAATTTGAACTACAGGTTTGCTGACAATAAAGGCAGCGAACTTAATATAGATGCAGACATGGTAAACTTCAGGCGCAGAGGAAGCAGCTTTCAGCCAAACTATTACAGGGCCGTGGGAACCGGTGCTTTATTGGAGCAGAAAATTTATAGAAATAATACCCCAACTGACATCGACATTTTTACAGCAAAGGTTGACTATGAAACGCCATTATATAAAGGCAAACTTGGCTTTGGAGGAAAATATTCAGATACTAAAACCAACAACATTTTTGATTTTTATAATGTTTACGGAGGAACTGATTATAAGGATATAAACCGCAGCAACAAGTTTAACTATAAAGAAAACGTGAATGCATTATATGTAAACTACAATACCCCATTGAGTAAAAAAACCACCATACAAGCAGGGGTTCGTGTGGAAAATACCATAAGTCAGGGTAACCTGTTAGCCGCAGTTCCAAAGCCGGACGATAAAGTAAAACGCAACTATACAAATCTCTTTCCCAGCGGTGCGATAACTTACATGCTTGATAAAAATAGTACTTTGAATCTCAGCTACAGCCGGCGTATTGATCGTCCTAATTACCAGGACCTAAATCCATTTGAAGACAGGCTTGATGAATTAACGTATAGAAAAGGGAACGCTTTTTTAAGACCTCAGTACACAAACGCCTTCCAGTTATCACATACGTTTAAATACCGGTATGTTACTTCAATTGGTTACAGCCACATTACGGATTATTTTGCCCAAATAATAGATACCGTGGGCAATAAAGGTTTTATAACCCAGAAAAATATTGCCGAGCAAAATATCTTCAGCCTCAATTTTAGCGCACCTGTAACCATAACCAAATGGTGGAATGCCTTTGCAACGTTCAATGGTTATCACTCTGCTTACAAAGCGAATTTTGGCCAGGGGAAAATAATAAATATTAATGTGAATGCCTTTTCAGTTTACACGCAACAAACGTTCAGTGTAAAAAAAGGTCCTTCATTTGAGCTTTCAGGCTTTTTTAATTCCCCTACCGTATGGGGCGGAACTTTTAAAAGTAAAGCCTTAGGCTTTGTGGATGTGGGTGTTCAGCAGCAAATATTGAAAAAGCAGGGTACTATTAAAGTAAGCTACACCGATATTTTTCATACATTAAAATGGAAAGGCATTAGTGATTTTGGAGGAACTTATTTAATTGCGAGCGGTAATTGGGAAAGCCAGCAATTAAAAGTAAACTTTAGCTACCGCTTTGGCAACAGCCAGGTGAAGGCAGCACGGCAGAGAAAAGCTGCTGCCGATGAAGAAAGCAAGCGCTTGAATCAAAGCGGTGGAATTGGCGAACAATAAAGGGTAATACATAAAAAGAAGGCTGCCTCTCCAATGAGCAGCCTTCTTTTATTTACGTAAACTCAACCTTTAATTTCCAATAATTTCCACATCAAATAATGTATCTACAAAATCTTTCTTATTAAATACCAGCAGGTCACTTATTTTTTCTCCAACGCCTATAAATTTTACCGGAATTTTAAATTGATCGGCTATAGCTAATACAACACCTCCTTTAGCCGTTCCATCAAGCTTTGTAATAGTTAGCGCAGTTACCTCTGTTACTGCTGTAAACTGCTTTGCCTGCTCCAATGCATTCTGGCCTGTGCTTCCATCCAATACAAGCATTACTTCATGAGGGGCGCCCGGCAATATCTTATTTATACTTCTTTTTATTTTACTTAATTCTTCCATAAGATGCGCTTTATTGTGCAGGCGGCCTGCCGTATCTATTAAAATAACATCAACGTTTTTTGCTATACCACTTTGCACGGTATCAAAAGCTACAGCACTGGGATCTGCACCCATGCCATGTTTTACAATAGGCACATTTGCCCGTTCGCTCCAAATAGTTAGCTGGTCTACTGCAGCGGCTCTGAAAGTATCAGCCGCTCCCATTAAAACAGACTTACCCGCTCCTGAAAAATTGTGTGCCAACTTACCGATTGTTGTGGTTTTACCTACGCCATTAACCCCTACAACTAATATAACGTGAGGCTTGTGCGTTAGCGGGAGATCATAATTTTCATAGGTTGCCTCCCCGACAGATTCTACTAACACAGATTCGATTTCAGATTTTAAAATACTATTGAGTTCTGTTGTGTTTATATATTTATCACGTGCAACCTTATCTTCAATCCGTTTTATTATTTTAATTGTTGTATCAACACCAACATCTGCACTTACTAATGCATTTTCAAGGTTATCCAATACTTCTTCATCTACAATACTTTTACCGGCGATAGCTTTGGTAATCTTATCAAAAAATCCTGCTTTTGTTTTTAATAAGCCCTGGTCAAGGGATTCTTTTTGCTCCTTTTTTCCAAATAATTTGTCAAATATTCCCATAGTAAACTGCCTGCGGCAAAATTTATTTTGAAAACGCTATTAAGTGTTCGTGGCGTTAATGGTATAAAATAACAAAGCTACTCCTTATATGGAATAGCCTGTAAAATTTACTATAAGCAATATTAGCTTGCCAGAAATTCTTTGATCTTGTCTTTATGAACTATAGATTCTTTAAAAGTGTAAGACCCTGATTTAGGGCTACGCACTGTTCGCACAACCTTAGTCCAGCTTTTTGCTTCAGCGGCTGCTTTCTGATCTTTGGTTTTTATTGCTGTTTTAGCTGATTTTGCCATTTTAATTAGTTGATATGATGATTAATTTATCTTATTAACCCTTAATCTTAAAACGATTATTTAATTTCTTTATGGACTGTAACTTTTTTTAAAATCGGGTTAAACTTTTTCAACTCCAAACGCTCGGGTGTATTTTTTTTATTTTTATTAGTAATATACCGGCTTGTTCCTGGTTTGCCGGAAGTTTTATGCTCCGTACATTCCAAAATTACCTGCACCCTGTTTCCTTTTTTTGCCATATAAATATTTTATAAAAGTTATTTTAAACTTGTTATATCTTAACTCCTCTACCCCTCATTTCTTTTACAACACTTAATAACCCGTTTTTATTAATAGTTCTGATGGCCTCGGTTGATAATTTTAGAGTGATCCACTTGTCCTCTTCTGCTATATAATAACGCTTGCTTTGAAGATTAGGTAAAAATCTTCTTTTTGTTTTGATATTTGAGTGAGACACTGTATTACCTGTGATTGGTCTTTTTCCTGTAACCTGACATACTCTGGCCATAATAACTTTTTTTCGGAGGGCAAAGGTAGGGAAATAATTGATAATTTTGTAATTGAAATCGATGCTTTTAGGAAAATTAATAACTAACAAATATTACCAGTTAATTATGGAAACTTTTAGCCAGATAATAAATGATGACAAGCCTGTATTGGTAGATTTTTTTGCAGAATGGTGTGGCCCCTGTAAAATGATGGCGCCGGAACTAAAACGGTTTGCAGATAACCATAAGAATAATTTAAGGGTTTTAAAGGTTGATATAGATAAGAACCGCGATACCGCTGCGCAATTTAATATACAGGGAGTACCAACGTTAATTTTATTTAAGAAAGGAAAAATTCTATGGCGCCAATCAGGAGCGATGAATGCACAACAATTATCTTCTGCTATTCAAAATAAAATTCAGGCGTAAGTTTTATTAATAGTTTTTTTATTTAAACTTAAAAACATCCTTCCTGTTTGTAGTATAACTGCCAGTAAAATTAAAGCCAGCCCATAATAAAATTCCGGGGTAAGAAATTTATTCTCGTGAAAAATTACAAATGCCAGTATAATACCGTAAACAGGTTCTAGATTATAAGTAAGACTGGAGGTGAAAGGAGAAATTCTTTTTAATGAATTTAACTGAAGAATAAAACTAAGTACCGTGCAAAACCAGGCAAGCACTAACAACCATAACCAGTCTGTTGTTGAAGGCAAATAATACACAGCAGGAAAAAACTTTAAATAAAAGGGGATGATAAGAGATAACGCTAAAAAACCACCACTCATCTGGTATAAGGCAAGCGTTTTAGGAGAATTATTTTTTAAGAGTGGTATATTCAGAATAGGAAATACGCTTGCTAATAATGCAGAAATTACCCCAAATAAAATTCCCAATTTATATTGAGGGTAAAAATCGAAGATCAAATAAATGCCCGCAATTGCAAGTAGCCCCAGTAAGATTTCAATAGCATCAAGTCTTCTTTTCAATATTAACGGCTCAAAAATAGCTGTGAAAAAACCCATGGCTGAAAGGCAGGTAAGTGCCACAGAAATATTAGAATACCTGATACTCCCATAAAAGCAAACCCAGTGCAGGGCTACAATTGAGCCCACAGCAAATATTCTTATACTTTTATTGAACGATAATATCTCAAGCTCCCTTTTAAAATATAAAAGCAATGCCAATGTTAGGGCAGTTATAAGTAATCTATACCAAACAAGCAACCCCTCATTTAAGGTTATAAGCTTGCCAAGTATGGCTGTAAATCCTGCTAAAAAAACAGCCACATGTAATTGTAAAAATGCTTTTTTCATCAATCTAAAGATACCTGTAACCATTAACAGGTTCGTAATTAACAATCCTTTTTAAACAAAAAAAATGAGCGGGTGATTTTCTTTGCCCCATAGTTTTATATTTGCTGCACTTTTCCAAAAAACCAAATTATGAGTTTTAAAAGAATTAATAATATTACCGGGTGGGCTATTTGTCTTATCGCCTGCACAGTTTATCTTTTTACCATGGAAGCCAGCGGTAGTTTTTGGGATTGCGGAGAATTTATTTCCAGCGCTTTTAAACTGCAGATACCCCATCCACCCGGCGCTCCTTTATTTGTTTTAATCGGAAGATTATTTACTATCCCTTTTGATCATGCAGCTACAGGAGTAAACACCATGAGTGCTTTAGCCAGTGGTTTTACCATTCTATTTTTATTTTGGACCATAACTCATTTTGCCCGTAAAGTAGTTCAAAAAAATAATGAAGTTTTAACCACCCCGCAAATATTCAGCATCATGGCTGCCGGCGTTATCGGCGCCCTGGCATATACCTTTTCTGATTCTTTCTGGTACAGCGCTGTAGAAGGTGAGGTTTATGCTTTATCATCTTTTTTTACAGCTATAGTATTTTGGGCAATATTAAAATGGGAACATGAAGTAACACAAGAACAACTTGATGGCGTAAAAGGAAACTTCACAAGAGCAGACAGGTGGCTTATACTCATATTTTACCTGATGGGATTATCTATTGGTGTGCATTTATTAAATCTGCTTACCATACCTGCCATTGTAATGATTTATTATTTCAAAAGGTATAACGTAACCAGAAACGGGAGTATTATTGCGTTTATTGTCGGCTGTCTTATAACAGGCTTGGTGCAAAAGGCGGTAATTCAATGGAGCATCAAATGGGCTGGCGATTTTGATATTCTTTTTGTTAACTCATTTGGGTTGCCATTTTTTACAGGCTTTGCCTTCTTTTTTATTTTGCTTGGTTTTTTAATTTTCCTGGGTATACGTTTAGCCAATAGACGGAATTGGAATTATTTAAAATTAGGTTTATGGAGTTTTGCTTTTATGCTTATAGGTTACTCTACCTACTTTACCACACTTGTCCGCTCCAATGCAGATCCGTCGGTTGATATGTTTAATGTAGATAACCCGGTAAGTCTTGTTGGTTATTTAAACCGTGAACAATATGGTGACTGGCCAATTTTGTACGGCCAGGATTTTACCGCCGAAACCGTTGATCAAAAAGTAAGTGATACCTATGTAAAAGGAAAAAATAAGTATGAGAAAAGCGGCAAAAAATATGAGTCAATATATGCGCCTGAGGATATGCACTTTTTTCCGCGTATGTGGGATGCCAGTAACGACCAGAACCATGCAGATTATTATGCAAGCTACGCCGGCATAGGCAAAGACCCCAAAACTGGCGCTTACCTTGATAAGCCTACAATGGCTAATAATATAAGTTTTTTTGTAAACTACCAAACTAACTGGATGTACCTGCGTTATTTTATGTGGAATTTTGCCGGTAAGCAGGATGATATACAAGGGATAGATATTGGCAATGTAAGAGATGGGAACTGGAAAACAGGCATCGGTTTTTTAGATAAGCTTCGTTTGGGCGATCAGTCAAAAATGCCTGATAGCCTAAAAAAGAATAAAGCCAACAATAGTCTGTATTGCCTGCCGCTTATTCTCGGCATTTTGGGCTTTATCTATCAATATAAAAAGAATAAAAGAGATACATTAATAGCAGGAATGCTGTTTTTTTTTACAGGATTTGCCATTGTACTTTATTTAAACCAGGCCGGCAATCAGCCCCGGGAGAGAGATTACGCTTACGTGGGTTCTTTTTATGCTTTTGCTATCTGGATAGGGCTTGGGGTGCTTTACGTAAAGGATCTGCTTAACCGCTATACCAATATAACCACTGCAAATTATGTATCTGCCGCTCTTTGTTTGCTTGCGGTGCCTGTATTAATGGCCAGCCAGGAATGGGACGATCATGACCGAAGTAAAAAAGTTTTGGCAAGAGACCTTGGCATTGATTATCTGGAAAGTTGTGCTCCAAATGCAATCCTGTTTACTTATGGCGATAATGATACTTATCCTTTATGGTATGCCCAGGAAGTTGAGGGTATTCGCAGGGATATTCGTGTTATCAATTCAAGTTTACTCGGAACTGATTGGTATATAAACCAATTAAGATACAAGGTTAATCAGAGTGACCCAATTGATGTTATCTGGACGCCTGAACAAATAATTGGCAATAAGAGAGACGGAATTTATTATTATCCGGATGCACCAGATGGAAAGGTTGATCAAACTAAGCCAATGGATCTGTATACAATGATGAAAGATTATGCAGGAAGTGAGGATCCCAACAGAATGGCTGCCCTTACTAATTCAGAAGAATACGCTAACGTGTACCCCACAAAAAATATAAAAATCCCCGTTGATCTGAATTTGGTAACACGAAATGGTACTGTTAATGCAGATGACAGTGTTTTAAGTGAAATAGATTTTAATATCCCGGGAAATTTTATTGCTAAAAATGAAAGCGCCATGTTAAATATTATTGCGGCAAACCGGTGGAAACGGCCTATTTATTTTACATCTCCCAATAGCCAGATAGGCCTGGGGGCTTACATAAGAACGGATGGTTTGTCATACCGTCTTGTACCCGTTAAAGGCGCTGATATAAACAGGGACTGGGTGGTAAATAAGATGATGAACAAATTTAGATTTGGTAATGCAGATAAGCCCGGTGTATACTATGATGAGGAAAATCGAAGGCATCTTAATTCTATCAGGATGCAATATGCATTATCAGCCATAAATTTAGCCGATAATAACAGGAAAGAAGATGCCAAAAAAATATTGGAAAAGTGCGATAAAATGATGCTCCAGGAAAATTTTCCCTATGGTATGGTTTCCAGAAGCCAGCAACACGACCAGATAACAGGACAATTTTTATTAGCCGCTTACAAGGCCGGAGATACTGTCCTTGCTCAAAAGGTTTCTTCTTCATTGCGCAAAGATCTGGAGCAGCAGAAAAACTATTACAACAGCCTTGATGAAAATAAGCAATCGGCATTAAGTTATGAAATGGAGACGGTAGATAACCTTCTTAAACGCCTGCAGGATATAGACCAGTACTTTAAAAATAATGTTCCTGCAATAATAAATCCGGAAAGAAGCACCCCGCTAATTAATACAATGCCTGCTGTTAAACAAGATACCCAGGTAATAGATAATTAGAATTAAAAGTTTTCAACTTTACATAATCCCGTTTCTTCATGTTGAGGCGGGATTGTTTATTTAACAACCGAACTTTTTAGGAAAAATAAATGTTTAGTAATTTGCACACTTATTTTAAAATTTGTGAAGTTTTAAAGTCAAAGACGCTTCTTAAATCAACAATATGTTAGGGCATAAATTCTCAAAATACGATCCTTCAGAAAACAGTAAATCTTCTTTCGGGAAATTGCTTGATGCCTTTATGCAGTTACTCACTTACACAAACGGTGATGTAGGAGAAGCTTTAAGCTGGCTTACAGAGCTTGATAAAGAATATGACTTAACAAATGATGAATATGGCCTGGGAGATTTTATAGAAGATTTGAAAGACAAAGGGTATATTGATGAGAACAAACAAAACGGTGAAATAAAAATCACCCCTAAAACAGAACAGGGAATAAGAAAGAAAAGCCTTGAAGAAATATTTGGGAAATTGAAGAAGACAAAACAGGGTAATCATAATACTTTTAAACCAGGCGGCGGAGATGAAATAAATCCTGAATCAAGGCCTTTTCAGTTTGGCGATACTTTAGAACAAATTGATTTTACAGCTTCCATACGTAACGCCCAGATCAATCATGGCATTGACAGCTTTAAATTGCATGAAGACGACCTGGAAATAAAAGAAACAGATTTTAAAGCGCAAACTTCTACAGTACTTATGATTGATATTTCTCATAGCATGATATTATATGGTGAGGATAGAATTACCCCGGCAAAAAAAGTAGCCATGGCTCTGAGTGAACTTATCACTACGAAATATCCCAAAGATACTCTTGACATTGTAGTGTTTGGAAATGATGCCTGGACCGTGGAAATAAAAGATCTTCCATATCTGCAGGTTGGCCCTTACCATACTAATACAGTTGCCGGCCTTGAACTTGCTATGGATATTTTAAGAAGAAGAAGGAACCCCAACAAACAAATTTTTATGATTACCGACGGCAAGCCAACCTGCCTTAAAGTGGGTAAGCGGTATTATAAGAATAGTTTTGGTGTTGACAGAAGAATTCTAAATCGCTGCCTTAATCTTGCCACACAATGCAAAAAATTAAAGATACCAATCACAACATTTATGATTGCCAGCGACCCTTACCTGCAAAGGTTTGTTACAGAGTTTACTGAAACTAATAATGGCAAAGCATTCTTTGCAGCGTTGGACAGGTTAGGCGCTTTTATATTTAAAGATTTTGAAAGTGGGAAAAGGAAGACAGTTTATTAGAAATAATAGTTGATTCCTAAAAGCGGTGTCCATAAACTTTCACTTAGTATTTCTTTATTGCATTTTATCAGCAGGTTAATTATACTAAAAGATTGCACACTATAATTTAGTTTGCGTTATAATTTATAAAATGGACATACAGACAATTAAAACATTAGGCGAGTTAAAAAGTTACGGCTATATTTCAAAAGGTATAAAACAGGAGATACGTGACAATCTTATAAAGAAAATTCAGAAAAAAGAAGAAACTTTTCCAGGCATTTTAGGCTATGAAGATTCAGTAATTCCTGATGTTGAAAGAGCATTATTATCCAGGCATAACATTTTGTTTTTAGGATTGCGTGGCCAGGCCAAAACCCGTATGGCAAGGCAAATGACTGAGCTTCTTAACGAATATATTCCCATAGTTGCAGGCAGTGAAGTAAATGATGACCCCTTTGCTCCGCTAAGTAAATACGCCAGGGATCTTATTGAAGCTAATGGTGATGCCACACCAATTGAATGGCTTCATAAAAGTGAGCGTTACGGCGAGAAACTTGCTACGCCGGATGTAAGTGTTGCCGATCTTATCGGGGATATTGACCCTATAAAAGCTGCTAACTTAAAATTGAATTATGCTGATGAACGTGTGATACATTATGGCATAATACCAAGAAGTAATCGCAGTATTTTTGTGATAAATGAATTACCTGATCTGCAGGCAAGGATACAGGTTTCACTATTTAATATACTGGAAGAAGGTGATCTGCAGATACGGGGTTTCAAATTAAGATTACCTCTTGACATCTTATTTGTTTTCACTGCTAACCCTGAAGATTATACTAACAGGGGTGCAATTGTAACGCCTTTAAAAGACAGGATAGAGAGCCAGATCTTAACGCACTACCCAATCTCCATAGAAACATCTTTATTAATTACAGAACAGGAAGCGGATATTCATGAAGACCAGGTTAAGAAAGTTAAAGTAAGTGATCTTGTAAAAAGATTGATTGAGCAGGTTTCTTTTGAGGCAAGAGGAAGCGAGTACGTAGATAAAAAAAGTGGTGTATCTGCAAGGCTTACCATCGCTGCCTATGAGAACGCCGTAAGCGCAGCCGAAAGGAGGGCAATCATAAATAAAGAAAAAGAAACACAGGTTTGGATAAGTGACCTGGTTGGTATAATTCCTTCAATTACCGGTAAGATAGAACTGGTATATGAAGGTGAGCAGGAAGGCCCATACCAGGTAGCATTTAATTTAATGGAAAAAGCTGTACGCACCCAATTTGCAAAATATTTTCCTAACCCTGAAACATTTAAAAAGAAAAGAACAAAAGAGCCTGGTAACGATGATAATCCTTACAAAGCCATTACCCGGTGGTTTGATGCGGGCAATCATTTAAATGTTTTTTTTCAATCTAAGGATGAAGATAAAGTTCAGCTGCTATATAAGGTTGATGGACTATATGGATTAATAAAGAAATTTTTTCCTAATGCTAATGCAAAGGAAAATGCTTTGTTGATGGAGTTTGTGTTACATGGATTGGCTTCACATTCTATGATCAGCAAAAAAATATTGGAAGGCAAGATAGAATTTAAAGATTTGATGGGAAGCATGCTTAACCTTGGCGGAAAATCATTTAGCGAAGAAGAACTGGATGACGAAGATTTTAAATAGCCCAAAAGGGTTTTATTAAAAATTATGGCCAAACCCGATATAATAAGATGTCAAATATCCATTTGATATAAATAAGGGACTGATCCCGCCCCGAAAGAAAAATCCTCCACGTGTTGGCTGGTAACGACACCCCAAATTGACATGGTATATAAAAGTGCTGCCTGTTTGAGCATCATCATTAAAAAGATCAGACGTAGCCGTTACAAATGAAGCACCCGCAGCCGCTTCGATAAAATGAGAATTTTTGCCAAATAAATAATTTAGCGAAACAGGAATTGAAAAAATTCCGATGCCGCTTATTCCAAAATACCCTAAACCAACAGCAAACCCGGCACCATTTACTTTTTTAGCAAACCGCCTGTCATAGTTTACAGATAGGATAGGTCCTGAACCCCCAATTTGAAAATAAATTGCCTGGGGTGCCCGGTCAGTCACAATTGATTGTTGATTTTTTTGAATATCACGTAATTTAACGGTATCCCTTTGCCCAAAAGAATAGGTAATAACAAAAAGAAAAAAAGTTAATAAAAATGACTTTTGCATTTGGTTAGTTTTAATTGGTAATAGAAATCAATTAAATGATATTTACTTCTCTTTCCAAATCTATATTAAATTTTTGCCTTACGCTCAATTTTATTTCTTCGCTCAATTCGTAAATTTCACTTCCCGCAGCATTACCATAGTTTACAAGCACCAGCGCCTGCCTGTCATAACAACCGGCATCACCTTTTCTATAACCTTTCCAGCCACATTGTTCAATCAGCCATCCCGCAGGTATTTTATATCCATTGTCATTTATTTTAAAGGAAGGCGCATCTGGCCCAATTAGTTTTAATTCGTGTAATTCGTGTTTATTTACTTCGGGATTTTTAAAAAAACTGCCTGCATTGCCAATTATATTCGGATCAGGAAGCTTACTACTTCTGATATTTATAATTGCCTGCGAAATGGCTTGTATGCTTAATTCGCTGACGTTTTTCCTTTCCAACTCTTCTTTAATTGCCCCATAAGAAATATTGTAGTAAGGTTTTTTATTTAGTCTGAATGTTACATTAAGAATTACGAATTCATTTTTATATTTTTTTTTGAAAACACTATCCCTGTATCCAAATTCACAATCGTTCAAAGTAAAAGTTTGTACCCGGTTTTCTGAAATATAAAATGCCTCGAGCGAATAAAACACATCTTTTATTTCCACACCATATGCGCCTATATTCTGCATTGGCGCAGCGCCAACATTTCCCGGTATCAATGAAAGGTTTTCAACGCCGCTAAAATTATATTGAAGACAATGCAATACAAATTGATGCCAGTTCTCTCCGGCTCCGGCCTTTACATAAACATGCTCATCATCTTCATGAACAGTGTTAATTCCTTTTAGCTCATTTTTTAGAACAAGGCCGTCAAAATTTTTTGTCAGGAGAATATTACTTCCTCCGCCGAGGATAAGGGTTGATCGTTGATCGTTGATCGTTGATCGTTGAATGCTGGTTGCTGAAAAGTGGGTTTGTAATTCGTTTATTGAACTAAGTGCACTAAAATATTTTGCATAAACATCTATGCCGAACGTGTTATACTTTTTTAATGAAAAGTTTTCTATCATAAATAGTCTTAGTTTAATTAGCATCAACATCAGCGATCAGCACCACACTTCTGAACTTTTTTTCAGCATGCAGTAAATTAAAATTATTACTGATCACTTTTTTATAACGTTGAAGCAAAGCAGTATCCTTTGGCAATTTTACAAGTAACTCCATAATATACATATTCCTTATCCGGTTAACCATCGGTGCCGCCGGGCCGATGATATAATTGGATAAATCTCTTTTTAAAATATCTCCGAGTTTATCTGCAGCTTCAGCTACTACCTCTTTCAATTTATGCTTAAGTATAATTTTTATGATCCTGCTAAAGGGAGGATAAAAAAAACGTTTCCTGTTCTCCAATTCAAAATCGTATAACTTTTTGTAATCATGCTGCTGTACAAACAATAGCACCGGGTGATCAACTTTTATCGCCTGTATCATTACTTTACCCTGCTTGCCCTTTCTGCCAGCCCTTCCGCTTACCTGCTCCATTAGCTGGAAGCCTCGTTCATTTGCCCTGAAATCAGCAAAGTTCAAAAGTCCGTCAGCATCTAAAATACCTACCAGGCTCACATTTTCAAAGTCAAGGCCTTTAACTACCATTTGTGTTCCGGCTAAAATATCATACCTGTGTTGTTCAAATAATTTTATGAGCGTATCATGTGCCGTCTTACCCCGTACAGCATCCGCATCCATTCTTGCTACCTTATATTCAGGAAATTCATTCTGCAATTCTTCTTCGACTTTTTCTGTTCCAAAATTTTTTTCTATCCAGCTAACAGCGCCACAGGCAGGGCATGTAGTAAGTTTAGGATAGCTGCTGCCACAATAATGGCAATGCATCCTGTTAGAATATTTATGCAGTGTAAGTGTTACATCACAATTTTGGCAATGAGGTATAAATCCGCAAACACCGCAAAATAAAAAGGGTGAGTATCCACGCCTGTTTTGAAACAGAATAACCTGCTTGTCGTTACTCACTGCATCAGTAATTGCTGCCTTTAATTGCGGCGACAGCATCACCTTTCCCTTCTTTGACGCAGCAACCTGGCGGGTATTTATTATTTCTATTTCCGGTAAAAGGACGCCGCCAAATCTCTCATTCAATTCAACAAAAGCATACTTGCCCGTTTGCGCATTATAAAAACTTTCAATGGACGGTGTTGCGCTTCCCAATAATATTTTTGCATTAAAAAGAGACGCATAAAAAATCGCCGCATCCCGTGCATTATATCTTGGCGCAGGATCCTGTTGTTTATACGACCCGTCGTGTTCCTCATCAACTATAATTAGCCCAAGATCTTTAAATGGAAGAAACAAAGCACTCCTTACCCCCAGTACAATTCTTATTTCACCATTTTTAATTTTGTTCCAAAGTTCTACTCTTTCATTATTACTAAATTTGGAATGATATATGGCAATGTTACCTCCAAAGTTTTTTTGCAATCTTCGTATAATCTGCGCCGTTAGTGTTATCTCCGGCAGAAGATATAAAATCTGTTTATCCTGCTTGAAATAAAACTCTATCTCTTTAATATATAACTGTGTTTTTCCGCTGCTGGTAATACCATGGAGAAGGCAAACATTTTTTTCTGTAAATGCTTTATCAATAGCCTCTAAAGCAGTATGCTGAGCATCATTTAAAGTAAAATCAATAGCAATTTCTTTGGGAAGAGTTCTGATCCGGTCTATACTTCTCTTTTCGAGAAATAAAATATTTTTATCTGCAAGGCCTTTAAGCTGCGCCAGGCTTGCCTTTGATTTATTGAGAAGAGCAATTTGTGTTACTTCTCCTTCCGTTTTCAATAAATGTAAATAGCTTAATAAAAGCTCCAGTTGTTTTGGCGCTTTACTCCAGTTATTAAAAAGATCATTCAGCTTTTCTTCATTGTCATATTCAGGATTAAGAAGTACATAAGTCTCTTTTTTTTCTTTAAATTTTTCATTAATTGCTTCCCAGATAAAACAAACATTTTTATCTATCAGTTTTTTTACGATAGGATAAACGTGGTTAGTATCTAATATCTGTTGTACTTCCGGTAGTCTTAATTCCTTTTTTATCAGCAAAGCTTCAGCAACCAAATATTCTTCGTTATCCAATTGAGAAAAATCTTCGCCATATTCCTCATTAAAAATTAAAACGGTTTCACTGCTTAATTTTAAATGCGTTGGCAATGCAGCGGCCATCACTTCGCCTTCGCTACACATATAATATTCACTTATCCAATTCCATAATTTTAATTGCTGTGGAAAGATTATCGGCTCCTCATCAATAATGTTTAAAATGTCTTTGGTTTCGTACGCAGGCCGCTTATCTGAAATTGATTTAATTATACCGGCATATTTTTTATTTTTTCCAAAAACAACTTCTGCACGAATGCCTTCTTTTATTTTTTTTGCAAGGTGCTCAGGCACATTGTAAGTATATGTTTTAGGAATTGCCAATGGCAAAATTATTTCTGCCCATAAACCTTTGGAGTTGCTGCTGGCTGATGGTATATAAAACAGATCCTGGTCTTTACGGATGTCATCAATCATATTATTTGCAAATATAACTTTGTTTGAAAGTTAGAGTCAGTACTATTAAGATTGCTTTATCCAGCTTGCCTTGTACTTTATAAGACCTTCTTCCATTTGTTTGTAAACTTTTTCTTTAAGCCTTGGCAGATCATCTGGTATTAAACCATCAGTGAGTGTTTCCTTTAAATAAACAGCTCTGGATTTTCCCGGAGATAATGAAAAAATACTTTTGTAGTTAAGCCTGTCATAAGTGTCTAAAAACAATATAGGTTTTATTGGTGTTTGTGTTTCTATGGCAATTCTAAATGCCCCGTCATAAAACTTTTTAAGAGGTTCGTTTGTCATATTAAAAGTTCCTTCAGGGCAAATAAATATGGAGATGTTCCTGGCGAGAATAGATTTCAAAATTTTAATACTTTTAATACGCTCTTTAGCATCTTTTCTATCTACCAATACTGCGGCATTTTTATAAATAAAACCCAACAAGGGAATATCTTTCATTTCTGACTTGGCAAGAATACGTATATGCTGTTTTCTAACCGCCTTCATCATTACTGGTATATCAAAATAGGAAATATGGTTACTTAAAAAAATGTATTGCTTATTTCTTTTATGAGGTGCCTCATAAATATTTTTGTGTCGGATTGCTAAGAGAAAAAACCAGCAATCTGCCCAAAAACGGCATGCACTGTAAATCATATTCCCGCCCTTTATTTTCCCGAAAAAAGAAGCAAAGATGAAAAACGGAAAAAGCAGCATCATTAGTAGAATAAAACAGATAAACGCAAAAATGGTATAAAGCAACTTAAAAAAATTTGCGCTCATTTTAATTGGTTGTTGGCTTTTTGGTTAGAATAAAGCGTAAGTATCAATAAATATATAATTTCCCGTGTTATTGTGTTTTATGGGTTGAAATGTTATGGCTGATTACCGTAATTTCCTTACATTTGCACTCCTAAATTTTTGACAGTTATGTTTGCAGTTATTAAAATCGCCGGACAACAATATAAGGTTAAAGCGGGGCAAAATTTATTTGTGCCACATCTATCTGGTAAAACCGGTGATAAAGTAGAATTTTCCGACATCGTATTTCTTGAAAATGATGGGGTTATTAGTTTAAGCTCTGAAGCTAAATCTACAGTAAAGGCAGAAATTGTCAATGACATGATTAAGGGCGAAAAAGTTATTGCGTTTAAAATGAAAAGAAGAAAAGGCTTCAGAAAAAAACATGGTCATCGTACGCAATACACCCAAATAAAAGTATTAGATATTGTTGGTAACGATAATGCTAAAGCATAAACTTTCACAGGAGTATTTCTCAAAAAATATCACAACAAAATTCTTTAATTTATGGCTCACAAAAAAGGTGAAGGTTCAGTAAAAAATGGCCGTGATTCACAAAGCAAAAGATTAGGAGTAAAAATTTTTGGAGGTCAACAGGCTATCTCTGGAAATATTATTGTAAGACAAAGAGGAACTGTTTATCATCCCGGTAAAAATGTTGGTGTAGGAAGAGACTTTACAATTTTTGCAACTGCTGATGGCGTTGTAGAATTTAAAAAAAGTAAAGGCGATAAAACATACATATCAGTAAATGCAGTAGAGGCCACTGCATAATTTTTTGCAATAAGTTTTGATAGTTGATAAATAGTATTTATTTTTAGTACATATTTACTAACAATTAAATTCTAAAAAAATGGCAACTGCAAAAAAAGCCGCTCCTAAAAAAGCCGCTGCAAAAAAAGCCGCTCCTAAAAAAGCAGCTCCCGCAAAAAAGGCCGCTCCTAAAAAAGCAGCTAAGAAAAAGTAATCTTTGCTTTTCTAAAAGCAAGAAGATAAGAAAGTCCCGAAGCGATTCGGGACTTTTAGTTTTCAAGAACTTCACTCGCCTAAATGCAGCACTGCAAAGCATTTTAGCCAACTACACCAAACTAGCATTTTTGTATTCTATAATGCTACTTTGAGGATTTTACTACTAAGTTTACTTTTTGATGATGAATAATTATGAAATAGCACACAACCTTTCCATGCTTGCAAAGCTCATGGATATTCATGGTGAAAACAGTTTCAGATCAAAAACATACTCCATTGCTGCATACAATATTGAAAAAAATATTGTTGAAGTTAATACGTTGCCACTTGAAAAAATTTTTTCAATGCAAGGCATTGGTGACGCAATTGCAAAAAAAATAATTGAATTATTACAAACAGGAAAAATAAAATCGTTAGAAGATTTGTTCAATAAAACACCACCAGGTGTTTTAGAAATGTTGAATATAAAAGGTATTGGTCCAAAAAAAATTTCGATAATATGGAAAGAGATGAGCATTGAAAATATTGGAGAATTATTATACGCATGTCATGAAAACCGTTTGCTTTTATATAAAGGCTTTGGAAAAAAAACACAGGATAATGTAATAGAGGCGATTCAATTTTACGAACAACAGCAGGGTAATTATTTGTATGCAAAGGTGGAAGAGTTGGGCAAAGAACTTACCGCATATTTACAAAATATTTTTTCAAATAAACAGGTAGAAATCACCGGTGCTTTTAAGCGTCATGCAGAAACATTAAGTATGCTTGAATTTGTGGTTCCGGAATCACCAGTTAATATTATCAAGGTATTGAAAAAACTTTCGGAATTTAATTTACTGGACCAAAACGATGATTATCTTCTTTATCATTATGATGAAAAAATAAAAATTAAATTGTTTTTAACAGATGAGGAATCCTTAAATGAAAAATTATTTTCCACTTCCGCAACAGAAGAGTTTATGGAAGCTTTTTCCAGGCAATTTTCACCTATAGATTTCAGAAAAGCAGCAAATGATGAAGATATTTTTAAAGCGCTTAAAATTCAACATATCCCCTGTTTTTTGCGGGAAGATGCAGAAATAATAACGTTTGCAAAAGATTTTTCTATTCCGGATGTAATTCAGCCGCGTGATATAAAGGGATTAATCCATTGTCATAGCAACTGGAGCGATGGTTCCAATACCCTTGAACAACTCGCAGCAGCAGCGCTGGACAGTGGTCTGGAATATCTTGTAATAAGTGACCACAGCAAAGCTGCATACTATGCCAAAGGATTATCAGAAGAGCAAATTAAAGCGCAACATGAGCTTGTGGATGAGCTTAATAAAAAATATAAGCCTTTTAAAATTTTTAAAAGTATAGAAAGCGATATACTCAATGATGGTAACCTTGATTATAGTAATAGCATCCTTTCTACTTTTGACCTTGTAATTGCATCTGTACACTCCAATTTAAAAATGAGCCAGGAGAAAGCAATGGCGAGATTATTAAAGGCAATAGAAAATCCATACACTGCAATACTTGGGCATATGACTGGAAGGTTACTCTTAAGTCGTAGCGGCTTCCCGGTAGATCATAAAAAAATTATTGATGCCTGCGCTGCAAATAGCGTAGTTATCGAACTCAATGCACATCCACGCAGGTTGGATATGAGGTGGCAATGGATAGACTATGCGTTGCAACAAAATGTTTTAATCTCCATAAATCCTGATGCTCATTCAACTGAAGAATTCAGTAACACCCGTTATGGAGTGTTGGCCGCTCAAAAAGGAAAATTAACTAAGAAGGATAATTTAAGCAGTTACTCTCTAAATGAGTTTGAAGATTTTTTAGAAGGCGTTAAAAAGAAAAGAACTAACATTTAATTTAATAAAAATCTATCCGGCTAAAGGTATCTGAACAAAGAAAGTAGTGCTTTCCCCTTCAATAGTTTCAAACCAGATTTTACCATTTGCCTTTTCAACTATTCCCTTGCACATGGCAAGCCCCAGCCCGGTTCCTGAACTTTTGGTAGTAAAGTTTGGTGTAAATATTTTGTTTATCATTTCTTTTGAAATCCCCTTGCCGTTATCTTTTACTTTTATCAATACTTCTTTTTCTATACCTGATGCCGTAATATCTATAACAGCTTTTCTACCATCTGGAATTGATTCAATGGCATTTTGAAGAAGATTAGTAAATAGCCGGTTTATCTGGGTTTTGTCTGCCTGTATAAATATTGCGTTAATATGCATATGCAGCGATACTTGTAAATTATCATTTGAAGAGTATAATGAAGTTATTTGCTCTAAAGAATCAGTCAGATTAAAAAGCTGGTTTTTGCTTTGCCCGATATTTGCAAAGTGAGCAAAATCTCCGGCAATCTGGGAAAGATGATCTATTTGTTCCACTAATATTTTTGCTACATAAAGAGAAATTTCTTTTACCCGCGGAGTATTGGAGTCAATGGCATTCTGCAGATATTGCAGGTTAAGCTTCATTGGCGTTAACGGGTTTTTTATTTCATGGGCAACCTGCCTTGCCATTTCCCTCCATGCACCTTCTCTTTCGCTCCTGGCCAGCATTTCAGCACTCGTATCCAGCTTCATTACCATCTTATTGTATTCTTTCACCAGATCTCCAATCTCATCGTTTCTGTGCCACATTATAATCTCATTAATTTTTCCCAGATTAACCTCCTTCATTTTGTTGCTGATTAATGAAAAAGACTGCGTAACCCGGTTGGTTATAAACAAAGCAATAATTCCTGCAATTAAAAAGATAAATGCGTTTAAATTAATTATAGTTACCAGGAAATTTGATATCTCTTCTTCCAATTTATTCTCCGATTCAAAATATGGAATATTCAGATAGGCGGATTCATTGCCAATTTCATCCCTTACGGGAACATAGTTGTTTAGGTATTTTAAAGTTCCAATGTTTTGCTGCTTAAAAAATTGAACATCTTTTAGTTTTTTTAAATGATAAAAAGCTAAAGGATCCATTTTTTTACCAACTATACCGTTTGCATATGGCAAGGACAAAGTTGATAGTACAAGGTTGCCGGCAATGTCATATAAGTTTATATCAGCCGAATAAATTCCGGCTATTCTATTAAGATCACTTTCTAATTTATCTTTTGCAAGCGATTTGTAACCTTGTTTTGTATCAAGTGCAGAAAATTTATTTAATGAATCTCTCACTTCATTTTGCACTACCTGGATAGTTCTGCTTAATTTTTCCCGGTTATTATCATGGTATCTTTTTACAAAAAATAAAATTGTGGTTATACCGATTATAACAAATGAAAATATGCTGATTAAAATTACAGTGCCATGTATTTGTGCCCGGATGGTTAAACCAGATAGCAGCTTAATATTTCTTATATCAAATCTTTTTTGCACCAGAATATTTAAGAGCCTCAGCAAAGCAATTAGAGCCAAAAACGAGCAAAATAGCCACGCAAACAAAGTAATGGATTCAATATAGAAGCTGTCCGGTTTTGCTATCACAATTACTTTATCTCCATCGGCCCTATACCAGAGTTCATCGTATCCGTTCTTTTTGTTCGTCCAAAATTCATTGTTCAATAATTTGGGTGCAGAAATTTTGGTGGCAAAAGAATAATCATTATGGCTGGTACGCAGTTGATTTTTATTATATACTGCATACGCATATAAGGCAGAGTTCTCAATCGAATTGCCATTTCCTTTAGAGAATAATTCCGGATACAAAGCATCGTATTTATATTTTTTAGGATTGGAAAGAATGAAGATATATCCCAATATATTTCCAAGCGTGTCGGATACCTCTTTTTTAATGATATAATTAAACCTGTCGTAGGATAAATCATAAGAATATAATCCCTCTTTACTAACAGATTTTGCCTGCGTTTCTATAATTGCATTCAATGTATTGCAGGTGGTTGAATCTATATTATATAATGGTTTCTCGTACTCATCAAATGTGTAAATACGGGTATCATATTTATTCAGGTACCCTAAAAAATTTATGTTTATAAGGCTATCCTTTATAGAACGGTTTTGCGCTTCACTTTTCAGCCTAGCAAAAATTTGCATTAGAAAATCATTCTTAAAGTCTGTTACCGCAATATTCAACATCGTTTCACTAACATGATCTGTTTTGTTTGAAAGGTTTTCAGCAAAATGTTTTCTAAAGCCAAGCTCCTTATTTCTATTTTGCAAAACAATTATTGCTGTAATTGAAACAGAAAAAAAGAATATCCAGAAAACATACCGGGATGATATTATTTTAGCTGCCGTTAAATCCTGGTAATTTCTGTTTATTAAAAACACAAATAAAAGTAACCATAGCAGCAGCAGCAAATTAAAAGAAACATAAGGGCCGGAATAAGTAAAACTTATGAAGGTAAGGCCTAATACTGCCAGTATAATGTATAATATATAAGGCTCTTCTTTTATAAACTGATTTAAGGGGTATAATAATAGTTGCAGTAAAAAAAAATATCCGGTGGCTATACAACATAATACAATAAAGCCTGTAACGCTATATAGGCTAAGCGTAAAAAAGTTAATTACATCAAATGATATTTGAGAGTCTGCCACAAGACTTCTGATAATATGGCCGCAAACAAATGTTACCACTGTCATAATAAACGCTATTCCGGCAATTATCTTTATTTTTTCTTCTTTGGCAATGCGCTTTATGTTCAGAGGCTTCTGTTGTAACTGGTATCTGATAAATAAAATGAACCACAAAAATATCATTGAATTGATCAGCAGATCCCCAAGAGATCGTAATATATAATTTGAACCATAAATCGCAGGGTCAAAAAGCTCCAGCTGGCGAAAGTTTAACGGCACTGGTATAAAATAACTCAGTACTCTTAATATTATTACCGGAATAAATAAAACCAGGAATCCGCGCCACAAACCCTGCTTTATTGACATAAAATGAGCAGTAATGTGAATGAATATCAGCACCAGCAATGCAGCAATAATTTTTAAAGATATTGCTATAGCATTGTTTTGAGTTATTTTGGTATTGGCATTTATTGGGCTTAAATAAAATAAGATCTTACCATCTAAACCTTTTATACCCAGTGAGCCAGGCTGCAAACTGATTTCATAATTATTTTCAATATTTTCAATAACCGCAAATGAATTTTCAAGATACTTGTTGGGGATATAATAATTCCATTTAACAGGTATCAACGAAATTATTTTGTACCTGCCTTTCCCGTTTCTTTTTATATTTTTTTTATTTACTATATACCAGCCATTAGATAGCTTTGTTATATAGCTGGCATTGACAGATTCAATTACTGCTGAATTGGGCTGTACAACCTGGGTACTCCAAAATATACACTCGTTTGCCGGGATATTTTCCTGCTGGTAAATAAAAATGAAATACTTTTTTTCCTCAATCTTCTTTAAAGCAGCCTCGTCATATTGGTTTAAAGCAAGTTTATTTACAAGGCTGGTATCCGCACAAAAAGCTTCAAAATCTTTTTCTTTTTTTTGAATATCCTTTTGTATTGTTTTTTGAACTGATGCGTCCGTGGATGTGCCGCTCCAATAATTATCTATTATAAATGAAATTGTAATAGCCCATGCTGCAGCAATAAGCAGATAGCTGTTGTTAGCTAAAAATTCATTTTTATTATACTTATAAACCAAAGCTATTTATTTTGTTGTTTAATGCTATTCCACAACTCATCCATTTCTTCAAGAGTCATATCAGTGAGGTTTTTTCCACCGGCAAGCGCCATTTTCTCCATAGCAGAAAATCTGTCAATAAATTTTTTATTAGTTAACGCTAATGCATTTTCAGCATCAACCTGCACAAATCTTGCGTAATTAATAATTGAAAACAAAAAGTCTCCAAGTTCTTCTTCAATATCGTGTTGATTGCCGCTTTGTACGGCATACAGCAATTCAGATTTTTCTTCTTCAATCTTATCCCAAACCTGCTCTTTAGCATCCCACTCAAAGCCAACCTGCTTTGCTTTTTCCTGCAGGCGCATGGCCTTAACCATTGCCGATAAAGACTTAGGTACACCACTCAGCACAGATTTTTTTCCTTCCTTAAGTTTAAGGTTTTCCCAATTCCGCTTTACATCTTCTTCATCATTTACTTTTACATTACCATAAATATGAGGATGCCGGTTTATAAGTTTTTCACATACACCATTTATCACATCATGCAAAGTAAACCTGTTTTGTTCAGCGCCAATTTTTGCATAAAAAATGATATGCAACAGGATATCGCCCAATTCTTCCTTAATGCCTTGCCAGTCATTATCAGTAATGGCATCAGCCAGTTCAAAGGTTTCTTCAATGGTCAACTGCCGCAGTGTTTGTATAGTTTGCTTTTTATCCCAGGGGCATTTTTCTCTAAGATCATCCATTATAGAAATCAATCTTTTAAACCCTTCATTTGGTGATGTGAACATTTATTTAAATCTGAAAAAGTGAAAGAAAAAGAAGAAAGAAAACAAAAGTAGAAAGATAAAAAGTAGTAGAGATAAAATTATAAAATATTTTAGAATGGTTTGATGTACACCTGGTAGCTCGCAAAATTTCCAGGTAAGCACCCACCCTTATTAATTCGATTTTTTTGGAAATAACACC
>JBDSFG010000015.1:0-3077 GCA_039919615.1 Ginsengibacter sp.
TTCGTTAATTGCGTTTGGGTCTTTACATTTGAAGAAAATACCCCCTATTCCTGTTACTTTTTTCATTGTTGTACTTTTAAATGTTGTAATTATTGTTAGAAAATATTTTGCAAAGTAGACAAGCTACTATCCAGATGTTTTACAACATGTTTTTTCATCATAGTCATCATTATATTTATAGGATATTTCAATGTACCTGCATTGCACCAAATTACTTTGGTTTGACTATCGGATAAAGATTCTGTCTCCATGATTATAGAAGCACCGCCATCGATTAGATTCTACAACCTTAATCTCTCATTTTTTGCCTGTCAAAATAATTTAAAATTCACCTCTTTCACATCCTGGCTATTACCACCGATGAATAATTTAAAATCTCCCGGCTCAGCAACATACTTTAGATCGCTGTTATAAAATTTAAGATCGCTAACTGAAATGTTGAATGAAACCTCTTTTGCTTCCCCCGCATTCAATTCAATTTTTTGAAATCCCTTCAATTCTTTTACAGGCCTTGTAATACTGCCCACCATATCACGGATATAAAGCTCCACAATTTCTTTGCCTTTTATGTTGCCTGTGTTTGTAATGGTGACTGTTGCAGTTAGCCTTCCATTTCCTTTGATAGTTGAATCACTAAGTTTAATATTACTATAACTAAATGTTGTATAGCTCAACCCATAGCCAAACGGATACACCGGCTCATTTGAAACATCTAAATAATTGGAACGGAATTTTTGAAACCACTTGCCTTCGGCCAATGGACGGCCCGTATTTTTATGATTATAATAAACAGGAACCTGCCCGATATTTTGAGGAAATGTAGTACTCAGCTTTCCCGATGGGTTTACATCGCCAAACAATACGTCTGCAATGGCAGAGCCTGCTTCACTTCCACCAAACCAGACATTCAGTATTGCAGGCACATTTTCGTTTTCCCATTTTAATGCCAGCGGCCTGCCGGTAAATAAAACAAGCACCAAAGGTTTGCCCGTATTAACTAAAGCCTTCAAAAGGTCTTTTTGTGTTTGAGGTATTTCAATATTGCTGCGACTGCTGCTCTCCCCGCTCATTTCAGCAGATTCTCCCAAAGCGGCAACAATTACATCGCTTTGAGTTGCCACCGCTAAGGCCTCATCAATTATTTCCTGCGCCGAACGATTATCATGTTTAAATGATTTTCCAAACATGCCAGCTCTTTTTTCAAATACACTGTCAGCATCTAAGTTGGAACCTTTTGCAAATAAAATTTTAGCATTATTGCCAACGGCCTGCTGCAGGCCTTCCCACAATGTAATTGATTTTGAAAAATCTGCTGCAACACTCCATGTACCCGTCATATTTTCTTTGGCATCAGCAAGCGGCCCTATTAAAGCAATCGTTCCGCTCTTTTTCAGCGGTAAAATATTATTTTTATTTTTTAACAACACAAAGCTTTGTGCAGCTATTTCTCTGGCGGCTTTACGGTTGGCCTCAGTAAATATTTCTGTTTTAGATCTTTGCTCATCACCATAGCGGTAGGGATCATCAAACAAGCCAAGTTTATATTTTGCTTCCAGTATTCTTTTGCATGCTATATCAATTGGTTGTTGTGTGGCTTTGCCTTCTTTCACTGATTTTTTTAATGTTGTCAAAAAGCCCTCACCAACCATATCCATATCAACCCCCGCCAGAAGAGCCCTTGCAGAAACGGCTTGAAGATCGCCAATGCCATGTTCAACCATCTCATTAATACCTGTATAATCAGTTACCACAAAACCTTTAAAGCCCCACTGTTTTCTTAGTACATCCGTCAGCAACCATTTATTACCGGTAGCAGGTATGCCATCCACTTCATTAAAAGACGCCATCACACTGCCAGCACCGGCATCAGTAGCAGCTTTATATGGAGGTAAATATTCATTATACATTCTTACGTGGCTCATATCAGTGGTATTGTAATCACGGCCGGCCTCAGCGGCACCATATAAGGCATAATGTTTTACACAAGCCATAATAGTATTGTTTTTTGCAAGATCATCGCCCTGGTAACCTTTTACCATTGCTTTTGCAATTTGAGAACCGAGATAAGGATCTTCACCCGAACCCTCCGCAACACGCCCCCAGCGGGGATCACGGGAAATATCAACCATTGGTGAAAAAGTCCAGCATATACCATCAGCGCTCGCTTCCTGTGCGGCTATGCGTGCAGACTTTTCAATAAGGCCCATATCCCACGAACACGACAGGCCAAGGGGTATAGGAAATATCGTCTGGTATCCATGTATAACATCCATACCAAAAAGCATGGGGATTTTTAGCCGGCTTTCTTCCACTGCTATCTTTTGTACGGCACGAATTTTTTCAGCTCCCTTAATATTAAATAAGCCTCCTACTTTGCCGTCTTTAATTTTCTTTGCTATGTTAGAACTGCCAGCCTGCCCTGTAGTTATATCACCTGAGCCCGGCAAATTCAATTGACCAATTTTTTCATCCATTGTCATCCTCATCATTAATGCATCAACATACAATCTCATTTTTGCATCACTGGATGTGTTGTTCTGAGCAAACACAACAACAACAATAAGCAACAGTGTTATTATGAGAATACTTCTTGTAATTTTCATTTTTTATATTTTCATTTTAATAAATAAGGCTGAATAATTCTTTGCCAGATCTTATATCCATCAGCATTCATATGCAAACTATCCTGCAGAAAAATATTGTTTATTGGATTGCCATTTTTATCAAGCATTTCAGGAAATACATCTATAAAGTAGGTGCTTTTTTTACTTGTTAAATAGCCTTTAATCATATTGTTTGCCAATACCATTTTGCTCATAAGATGCCGCCTGATGGGGCTGGGTTTCATTGAGACATAGGCTACCGATACTTTTGGAAATTTATTTCTTATTATGGAAAATAAGGTCTTAAAACGCTGATACACCGTATTGGACGATATTGTATCAGATGAGGCAAAATCATTTTCGCCGCAATAAATAACTATTTGTTTTGGTTGATATGGAAAGATGATATCGTCTGCATAACCAATCAGGTCAGTCAAAGCTGAACCGCCAAAGCCACGGTTTATGATTGTATAG
>JBDSFG010000041.1:0-8317 GCA_039919615.1 Ginsengibacter sp.
AACACTTACCAACGGCAAACAGCGATGCAGCCAACATCATTTTAATAAACCGCCGTATGCCGAACGGCACGTACGGTGGTGTGAGAGGACAGGTAGCCAATTAATGGCTACCTTCCTACTCGATTTATCCTTAGTTCAAAATTGTTTTCTTATCTAAAATAGCTACGCTCTGCATTTAGTCATTAAGATGTTACCCAAATTATGTAACATTGTACCCCATTTTCCAATCACTTAATACTATTTCAAATAATTTTAGATGGCAGTGATTTTTATAGCTTCTGATGAAAATGTCAAAAAATATTCTGCAGGATTAGTGATCTTACTTTTTTTATCAATCACCCCTAAACTGAATGCCCAGCACAAAAACCGGACGCCATTCAATAAAGACTGGAAGTTTATTCTTGACAGTGTAAACGATTTTTCTGCGATAAAGGCAAATGATGTTCAATGGCGTAAACTAAGCCTGCCTCACGACTGGAGTATCGAAGGGCAGTTCAGTAAAACAAATCCCGCTACTCCTGGCGGCGGCGCTTTGCCAGGCGGTATTGGCTGGTACCGTAAAACATTTTCACTCCCCTTGTTACAAAAAGATAAATCTGTTTATATAGATTTTGATGGAGTGTATAGAAACAGCGAAGTTTTTATAAACGGTCATTCATTAGGTGTAAGGCCTAATGGATATATTTCGTTTCAATATGAGCTTACTCCTTATTTAAAATATGGTAGCAGGCCAAATGTTATTGCGGTAAAGGTTGATAATTTAGAACAGCCAAACTCCCGCTGGTACAGTGGTTCAGGTATTTTTAGAAATGTATGGCTAACGGTATTAGATAAAGTTCATATTGATAACTGGGGTACGTTTATTACTACGCCAAAGATCAGTAGTGATGAAGCATCAGTTGTTTTGAATACTAGTTTTCAAAATTTAGATTTCATATTAAAAACAACTATTTATAATGCTCAAAATAGAGTTCTTGATTCTAAATTAGAAAATACAAAGGATTGGATATTTATGGATGGAGGTACGCCCAGACGTGTAAATATAACAGAGAATAAAAATCTGCCTGTTGATCCACCCAAACCTGTAAGGCCATTTAAATTAACCTCAAATTTTAAAATTAAAAATCCAATATTATGGTCTCTTGAAAATCCATATTTATACAAGGCAGTTTCTCAGGTAATTATTAATGGTAAAGTAGTTGATACTTATACAACACTTTTCGGCATTCGCTCTTTTAATTTTGATATTGATAAAGGATTTTTTCTAAACGAAAAACACGTAAAGATTATTGGTGTTTGCGATCATCATGATCTTGGTGCATTAGGTTCTGCTATTAATACAAGAGCAATTGAAAGACAATTGCAAATTTTGAAAACAATGGGTTGTAATGGTATCCGTACATCCCACAACCCGCCTGCACCGGAGCTTTTAGCGCTTTGCGATAAAATGGGTTTCATAGTTATGGATGAAGCTTTTGATATGTGGGCCAAACAAAAAACCAAATATGACTATCATCTTTATTGGGATCAATGGCATAAAAGAGACCTGGAAGATCAGATATTAAGAGACAGAAATCACCCTTCGGTTTTTATCTGGAGTATTGGCAATGAAATTGGCGAGCAGTGGGGTGATGAAAAGAAAGGTGATACCGCAGGCCGTTCTATTGCAAGAGAACTTGTGAGCATTGTGAGATCGCTTGATACTACAAGAGAGATCTCAACCGCAAACAATGAAGTAAATACCTATAATAATTTAATAAGATCAAATGCATTTGATTTGATCGGCTATAATTATAATCATAATATATGGGATAAATTCCGGGAGAGATGGCCCGGTAAAAAAATGATCGTTACCGAAAGCGTTTCAGCGCTGGAAACACGTGGCCATTATGATTTGCTTCCCTTTGACTCAATCCGCCGCTGGCCTGAACGTTGGGACAAACCTTTCGATAAAGGCAATACTGATTTCACTGTCTCCGCTTACGATAATGTAAGTGCTCCCTGGGGCTCTACACATGAAGAGAGTATAAAGGCGTTGCTGAAAAGTGATCACGTTTCAGGCATGTATATCTGGACCGGCTTTGATTATCTTGGTGAGCCTACTCCTTACCCGTGGCCTGCACGCAGCTCTTATTTTGGCATTGTTGATCTTGCAGGATTTCCAAAAAATGTGTATTATCTCTATCAAAGTTTATTTACTAATAAACCAGTGTTGCATATCTATCCGCATTGGAACTGGAAAGAGGGCGATACCATTGATGTTGTCGCTTATTACAATAATGCAGATGATGTGGAGCTTTTTATAAATGGAAAATCATTTGGCGTTAAGAAAAAAACAGGGGATGATCTTCACGTAAAATGGCGTGTACCTTTTGAACACGGAACATTAAAAGCTGTTTCAAAAAAGAACGGAAAAATTGTTCTGGCTGAAGAAATAACAACTGCGGGAACTCCTGCAAAAATTATTTTAAAAGCTGATAGAAACAAAATAAAATCTGATGGTAAAGATCTTTCTTTCGTGACTGCAACCATTGTGGACAAGAATGGAGTGATGATGCCAACAGCAAATAATAATATTAAATTTTCAGTAAAAGGAGAAGGGTTTATTGCCGGAGTTGACAGTGGGGATCCGGTAAGCCATGAACCCTTTAAGGCAGACCAGCACACTGCATTAAACGGACTCGCCCTGGCTATTATTCAATCTACCGGCAAGCCTGGCAAAATTACGCTGTCAGCTTCCTCTGAGGGTTTAACTGGCTTACCAATAACTATAGAAAGCAAGTAATAAAAATTTTGATAATTTTTTAACAATATTAAAGTATAGCGTATGCCAGTGAAAAATGTTTTAAAAGCTTCCGTGCAAATTTTAAAGGGTTTATTATTTATTTGTTTTACATCTTACCAGCCTGCAAGTGCTTCTGTAAAGTCTTATAAAAAAGATGCCGATGGCGTTTCGTTCATACTTGATAAGGGCATTATGAAAATAAAAATTTGCAAAGATGATATTGCAGAAGTGAAGTACACTTTTATGAATAAATTCCCTGCAAAAAATTCTCTCGTAGTAAATAATACATGGAGTGAAAAGCCGGCATTTACTGTATCAGAAAAGAATAATCAAATTATTATCTCTACTAAAAGAATAAAAATAAAAATTAATAAAGCTACCAACGCAATTACGTACACGGATTTGAACGATAAGGTGATCACCGCCGAAGATGATACAAACAATAAGTCTATGACGGATGCAACAATTGCCGGCATTGACACATACAATTGCACCACCCAATTTATTTCGCCAGCCGATGAAGCATTGTTCGGTTTAGGATGTCATCCTCAGGACACAGGTTCTATAAACTACAAAGGCCGCAACCAGGATATGGCCATTAAATATATGACAGGTGCAATCCCTGTGTTATTGTCTACTAAAGGCTACGGCCTTATGTGGGATAATTATTCTGCCTCAAATTTTTATGGTGCTGAAGATGGCAACACAAAATTTAAATACGTTTCTGAAAGCGGAAACATGATTGATTATTATTTTTTTTATGGGCCGGAGTTTGATCAAATAGTTAATTCATATAGAATAACCACAGGCAAAGCGCCAATGTTTCCGAAGTGGTCATTCGGCCTGTTTCAATCGCAGGACAGGTATAAATACCAGGATGAAGTGCTAAGTGTGAAAGACGGCTATCGCAATAATCATATACCTGTTGATGTAATTGTGCAGGATTGGTATTATTGGGATCCTTTACCCATTGGCTCACATGTAATGAAGCCCGAGCGCTATCCTGATCCCAAAAAAATGG
The DNA here is from genome assembly GCA_039919615.1 of Ginsengibacter sp. Classification (GTDB taxonomy): domain Bacteria; phylum Bacteroidota; class Bacteroidia; order Chitinophagales; family Chitinophagaceae; genus Ginsengibacter. Next base: position 3,807 of record JBDSFG010000041.1, read on the forward strand.
TTGATGAATTGCACAAGGCAAACATTCACGGTATGATTTCTATCTGGCCTGTAATGGGCTCGGGTACTCCAAATTTTGATGCATTAAAAAAAATGGGTGGCCTCACAAGCGTAACATGGGACAATGTTGTCACACATACTTTCGATACTTATTACGATGCCCATAATCCAAAAGCAAGAGAACTTTATTGGGCCCAGGCAAGAGATAGCCTGGTTAAGCGGTATGGATGGGATGCATGGTGGGTGGATCAATGTGAGCCCGACAATGGAAGCCTTCTCGATGAAAGAAGGAAGGCCATTTTTTACACCGGCAAAGGCATAGATTATTTCAACACATATTCACTGGAGCATTCAAAAGGAATTTATAAAGGATGGCGAAGAGACATTCCCCGTAAGCGTGCATTCTTTTTAATACGTCAGGCATTTGCAGGCCAGCAGCGCAATTCAGCTACTTTGTGGTCATCTGATATTACGTGTACTTTTGAAGCTTATAAGGTGCAGGTACCGCAGGGAATTAATGCCTGCGTATCAGGAATACCTTACTGGACGTCTGATATCGGCGGCTATCATTTTCATTGGAATCCGCCCGATTGGTCAAAGCCGGAGTTTAGGGAGTTGTTTACCCGATGGTTCCAGTTTGGTACTTTCTCCCCAATATTCCGCATACATGGTAAAGGTGAAAGGGCATTGTTCTCAGGCAATTGGGATGATAAAACAAAAAACATTCTTCTTCATTTTGATAATCTTCGTTACCGGCTTATGCCATACATCTATTCATTGGCAGGGAAGGTTACTACAGATAATTACACCATGATGCGCTCTCTTGCGTTTGATTTCAGAAAAGATACGGAGGTTTATAATGTGCAGGATCAGTATATGTTTGGCCCCGCGTTTTTAGTTAATCCTGTTACACAACAATTATATACAGGCAAAGATTCTGCTAACAACGATAAAACAAGAACACTATATCTTCCCAAAACAAAATGGTATAATTTCTGGACTGGAGAATCAGTGGGTGGCGGTAAAATCATTACCGTTTCTGCTCCAATAGATAACATTCCATTGTATGTAAAGGCTGGTTCAATAATTCCTATGGGGCCATTTATAGAATATGCTACTCAGAAAAAAAATGACACAATTGAGCTAAGAATTTATCCCGGTGCCGATGGCGGGTTCACTTTTTATGAAGACGAGAATGATAACTATAACTATGAGGAGGGGAAGTTTGCAACCTTTACAATTAAATGGAACGATAAAAATAGAAAACTTACAATCTCAGACACGAAAGGGAGTTTTAATGGCATGCTGAAAAGCAGGTTATTTAATGTAGTGTTGGTAAAGGGTGGTCATGGTATGGATACTACCATTACTTCTGATGCAGATAAAAGTATAAGGTACACCGGCAGGTTAGTAACATTAAATTTATAGATTCTTATCTAAAATAATAATTGTTACTTTGACAATTATAGTATTTAGAACAAATAAAATATAACGATGCTGTTAATGGGAATTGATATTGGCACTTCTTCAATTAAGGTTGCTCTTGTTGATGCTGAAACACAACAATGCATCGTATCTGCACAATATCCTGAAACAGAATCTTCAATAACTTCTTTACAAACAGGATGGGCAGAACAGTCTCCTGAAATGTGGTGGCAGCATACCGTACAAGCGATCAATAAAGCAAATGCAACTAACAAATATGATCCCCGGCAAATTGAAGCAATTGGAATTTCTTACCAGATGCATGGGCTCGTTCTAGTTGATAAAGACCAAAATGTTTTAAGAGATTCGATTATATGGTGCGATAGCAGGGCTGTTGAAATTGGAGACAATGCATTAAATGCTATTGGCGTACAAACATGTTCTTCCTGCCTGCTGAATTCTCCCGGAAACTTTACCGCTTCAAAGTTGTCATGGGTAAAGAATAATGAACCTGAAATTTATTGGAAGATCGATAAGATGATGTTACCCGGCGATTTTATCGCTATGAAATTAACCGGTGAGATCACTACAACGTCATCAGCTTTATCAGAAGGAATATTCTGGGATTTTAATAAAGATGAAATTTCAAAAAGTGTAATGGAATATTTTGGATTTGAAAGTTCCCTCATACCAAAAGTGCAACCCTTGTTTTCTTCTCATGGAAATTTATCTGCAAAAGTTGCAGAGCTGCTATCCTTAAAAAAAGATATTCCTGTTACCTATAAAGCAGGCGACCAGCTAAACAATGCCCTTTCATTAAATGTTTTGGAACCCGGGGAAGTGGCCGCTACCGGCGGAACTTCAGGAGTTATTTATGCTGTAACAGAAAAATTAGTCGCAGATAAATTTTCAAGAGTAAATGCTTTTGCTCATGTTAATCATACGAGTGACGTAAAAAGATTGGGTGTTTTACTCTGTATAAATGGAACAGGGATAATGAATAGCTGGATAAAAAAATTATGTGGTGATAATTTAAGTTATGCTGATATAAATGAGCAGGCTGCAAAAATAAATCCTGGCAGTGATGGACTGTTTATATTACCTTTTGGCAACGGAGCAGAGCGTATGTTACAAAATAAAATTACAGGCGCACACATCAGCAATATTGATCTTAATAAACATTCAAAAGCCCATATATTCAGAGCCGTGCAGGAAGGGATAGCATTTTCATTTCGGTATGGATTAGATATAATGAGAGAAAACGGATTGTATCCTTCTATCATCCGGGCAGGAAAAGCGAATTTATTTTTGAGTGATGTATTTATAGAGTGTTTTGTAAATATTACAGGAGTGCCAGTTGAATTATATGAAAACGATGGAAGCGTTGGAGCAGCCTTAGGTGCAGGAATTGGCGCACGAATTTACGCATCTTATGCGGAAGCTTTTGCTAACTTTAAACCTTTGAGCAGAACTGACCCGGCTAATGCAGAACAATATGATAATTTATACAATGAGTGGAAAAAAGTATTAAACGAACATTTAAAATTAAAAACAGAACACATCAATTGATCAACCTTTGCTGATTTAATTGCGAACAGTCTAAATCAAAATCTTATGCAGGTAATAACAGGAAAAAAAGAGTTCTTCGCAAACATTTCACAGGTGAAGTTTGAAGGCATCGAAAGTGATAATCCATTAGCCTTTCGCTGGTATGATGAAAATAAAATTGTTGCAGGAAAACCCATGAAAGAAATTTTGCGCTTTGCCTGCGCCTACTGGCATTCTTTTGTTGGCAGCGGCGCCGATCCGTTTGGGGAGCCCACTCATATTTTTCCCTGGGATGAAAAAAAAGACCCTATTGAAAAAGCCAAAGATAAAATGGATGCGGCATTTGATTTTATTACCAAAATGAATTTTCCTTACTACTGTTTTCATGATACTGATGTGATTGATTATACCTCCGATGTTTCTGATAATGATAAAAGATTAATGACGCTTGTTGAATATGCAAAACAAAAGCAGGCTGCAAGCGGAGTAAAATTATTATGGGGAACAGCTAATCTCTTTTCAAATAAAAGATATATGAATGGGGCTGCAACCAATCCTGACTTTCACGTGCTTGCCCATGCCGGTGCACAGGTGAAAGCCGCATTGGATGCAACTATGGCGCTTGAAGGAGAAAATTATGTTTTCTGGGGTGGCCGTGAAGGTTATATGAGTTTGCTGAATACTAATATGAAAAGAGAGCAGGAGCATTTAGCCAGGTTCTTACATACTGCAAAAGATTATGCAAGAGCCCGGGGCTTTAAAGGAACATTTTTTATTGAACCAAAACCATGTGAGCCTACCAAGCATCAATACGATTATGATTGCGGAACTGTTATTGGATTTTTAAGACAGTATGATCTCCTTAATGATTTTAAAATTAATGCCGAAGTGAATCATGCCACACTTGCCGGCCATACTTTTACTCATGAGCTGCAGGTAGCGGCCGATGCAGGTTTACTCGGAAGCATGGATGCAAACCGCGGTGATTATCAAAACGGGTGGGATACAGATCAATTTCCAAATAACATCAATGAATTGGTAGAAGCGATGCTTATTGTTTTAGAGGCAGGAGGATTTAAAGGTGGTGGAATAAATTTCGATGCCAAGATCAGGCGGAACTCTACTGACACTGCAGATCTTTTTTATGCACACATTGGAGGTATGGATTGTTTTGCAAGAGCTTTGATTATTGCAGATAATATTTTACAAAATGGCGAGTATGAAAAAGTACGAAAAGAAAGATATGCTTCTTTTGATAATGGTAAAGGCAAAGAGTTTGAGTCAGGAAAATTATCATTGGAAGATCTGAGAGAATTTGCCATCGAAAATGGCGAACCCGCTATCATAAGCGGAAGACAGGAGTATCTTGAAAATTTAATAAACAGGCATATATAGTATTTAACCAAAAAATAAGTTTAATGAAAGCTCTACAAACTGCTGACTACATTGTATTTATTACCTACTTTATTATTGTGGCGGGCTATGGATACTTCATCTATAATAAAAAAAAGAAGGCAACTATATCAGCCTCACATGATT
>JBDSFG010000042.1:0-2915 GCA_039919615.1 Ginsengibacter sp.
AACACTTACCAACGGCAAACAGCGATGCAGCCAACATCATTTTAATAAACCGCCGTATGCCGAACGGCACGTACGGTGGTGTGAGAGGACAGGTAGCCAATTAATGGCTACCTTCCTACTCGATTTAAAGAAATTTATTGATGAGTAAAAAAGCCATACTTGCAATTATGCTTGCCGCACTTGTTCCTCTTGTGAGTTATATGCTTGTAAGGTACTACAGCACCCAGGCCGTACAAATGCCACACAGGTATTTTTATGACAGCGTAGCTATTGCAGAAAAAAATGGCAAAATATCAAGCGACACTATATGGCATAAAGTTAAAAACATTGCCTTCACGAACCAGTTGGGAGAAAAGGTTTCATTAAATGAGCTTAAAGGAAAGATAGTTGTGATAGATTTTTTTTTTACACATTGCCCCACCGTATGTCCGCAACTGGCCAGGGCTATGAAGAAACTTCAAAACTCATTTAAACAAAATGATACCATTGTTCAGTTTCTATCTATAAGCGTAGATCCGGAACATGATTCTGTTACACGACTAAAAAGCTTTGCTGATAAATTTAATGTGGATCCGGGTTCATGGTGGCTGGTAAGAGGGAATAAAAATGAAACCTATGATTTTGCATTTAATGAGCTAAAGGCCAGCGTTGGAGATTCTACTATTGATACTGCATTTATTCATACATTAAATTTTTACCTGCTCGACAAGGAAAGTATAGTAAGAGGCTGGTATAATGGCCTTGATTCTGCAATGCAGGCAAAACTGGTACGAGACATTCCTTTACTTATGTTGGAAAAAGAACGAAAGAAAACATTTGGTGAATTTTTAAAAGAATTATTCAGCAGAAGTTAATAGAATCTCTTTTATAACTTAACAAGCACGTTTTAATTAAGAATGGACAATATTATTACGGATAAATTACAACCGGATTACGGGTTAATTCCTGCACTTCATAAAGATGATAAAAAGGCAAAATTATTTATATGGATAATCTCAGTAACAGTATTTATAGCTGTAGCATTATTATCAAAATTTAAACTAAATGTGAACCTTGGATTTGATCCACATTTGTTTGCCAAATTAAATGCATTCATTAATTCCTTAGTTACAATTATATTATTAGTTGCGTTATTGGCAGTAAAAAAGCGGTTTTACCGATTGCATAAATGGTTAATGATAATTGCGATAATTTTTTCCTTATTATTTCTTACATCTTACATCTGCCACCATTTATTTGCAGGAGAGGCTAAATATGGAGATATTAACCATGATGGCATTTTAAGTTTAGAAGAGAAAACTTTTGCTGGGTCTTTACGTATTGTTTACTATTTTATTTTATTAACCCATATACCTTTAGCTGGAATTGTTTTACCCTTTATTTTATTTACAGCTTACAGAGCTTTAGCAGGGGAATATATGAAGCATAAAAGGCTTGCAAGGATCACATGGCCTCTTTGGCTATATGTAGCTATTACAGGAGTTATTGTTTACCTTATGATTAGTAACTATTACTAGAAAATGTATATAAGCCAAAAGTTTTGTTAAAAAGTTTTGGTAAGTATATATTAAGTATATAAATTCATGCAAACGATTACGCAACTTGCCGCCAAAACTTGCCCATACTACTATCAGTGATATAGCTAAAGCGCTAAGAACCACGCCAGCAACGGTTTCTCGGGCAATAAACAATCATCCATCAATAAGTTTTGAAACAAAAGAAGCCGTAAGGTTAATCGCCACAAAACTTAACTATAAAAAAAACAGGCTTGCGTCATCTCTAAGATCTGGAAAATCTTTTGTAATTGGAGTAATAATTCCTAAGATCGAAATTAATTTTTTCGGTTCAATTGTACATGGAATTGAGAGTATTGCAAATGCTCATGGGTATAATATTTTAATTTATCAATCTAATGAATCAACGGAGTTCGAAATGAAAGGATTAGAAACTTTTATGACATCTCAGGTGGACGGCATTATGGCTTCTGTTGCAAAAGAGACAGTTGATTATTCTCATTACATAAATGTAAAAAATCGGGGAATCCCGCTGGTACTCTTTGACAGGGCAAATTCTGATTGCGGAATTCCCTCTGTAGTTATTGATGATTTTAAAGGAGCGTTTATGGCGACTGAACATTTAATTCAGCAAGGCTATAAACGCATTGCTCATGTAACCGGACAACAACATGTGAAGATTTTTAATGAGCGTTTGCATGGGTATAAAGCAGCGTTGCAAAAAAATATGTTGCCTGTTATAGATGAATTAATTTTTTCAGGAAATGTTTCGGTTGATTCAGGGCGGGAAGCGGTATCTTATTTTATGAACCTGAAAGAAAAGCCAGATGCAATATTTGCTGTAGAAGATTTTACCGCCTTGGGAATTATAGAAGAATGCAAAGAAAAGGGAATAAAAATACCAGCGGAAATGGGCGTATTTGGATTTGCATGCGAGATGTTTGGCGAGCATATCACACCAAGTCTTTCAACAATTGATCAACAAACCGTTTTAATGGGAGAAAAGGCTATTAAATTATTATTCGAAATTATGCATCACAGGCATAATGGATCAAATGACCATTCGAGAATGGTAATTGACCCTATACCAATTTTCAGGAATTCTTCACAAAGAACTTTTCAAGACAAAATTATACAAACATAAAATTTAATGTTATGAACATAAACCACAATTATAATGGACCCTAGAATTACGTAGACGATTACGCTATCAAATATTTTCCACTCCTCAATTATATAACATGAATCCAAAACAACATTTCTTGCTGCTCTATGGTAATTATTTTAAAAAATGGTATCTGACACATTTGTCCCTAGTAATATTTTTATGTTTCAGTATTACTTCTGGCCTCTTGGCACAAACCAAGGTTTCAGGTAGAATCAAAAATGAAGAAGGTGTAG
>JBDSFG010000043.1:0-10529 GCA_039919615.1 Ginsengibacter sp.
GTTTCGCTTAGTATGCGCCCCTTGACCACTTTTTGAGCAAAAATTCCGGCGGTGAAAAAAAAGAAAATAAATAAAAGAAGTCCTTTGATCAGCACGCTAATTTTTTTCATAAACAGTATCGTTTAATTGTTAGAAAATTGTTCCGCAATGCCGGTATATGAAGTATTGCAGAGTACATATTCAAATCTAACAATGAAAGATGCCATATACCTAATAAGCTGATACATCAAACCTACATCAGATAGTATACTCATACTAAAACAGCTCGTTTAGATACATCTTTTATACATCAATAATTTTTTATCAAAATTTGCCGGAAAATTATCAGATTCATTCTAGTAACTATTTAAAATTAACCTGAGATTCTAAAAGATTGATGCAATATTTTTGTCGATATTCATTTAAATGCAGGGGAACCAGGGAGGGTGCAAGGCAGAGAGATATAAAAGAGTATACAGGCTTTTATTAAGCATTATTTTTTCTTCAAAACCAAACCTGGTTAAGTTGATTTAAGTAAACTATCATTAAGCGTGAAAAATTATCTGACTAAAAAAAGCACCTTCTGTAGAAACAGAACGTGCCGTGTTTGCTTATGATAAAAAAAATCTTGCTTTCTTGTTTTTATGATTTGATAACCAATTTAGTGAGGGTTATTAGCCCTGTAATTTTTGGCTATCGTGGCTTCTCGGAATTACTAACAAAAGCAATATGCCTGCTATCCGGCGACCATGAATTAACGTTTAATGTACCCTGTCCACCATACAAATAAGCAATAACTCTAGGCGCTCCGCCTGATACAGGCATTAAATTCAATGTCACTTTCTTATAGGATGGATGACCATTCGGTTCTATATCATTTGGAAAAGAAATATAAACTATCCACTTACCATCCGGCGAAATGTGCGGAAACCAATTATGTCGCTCATCATAAGTAAGTTGCTCTCTGGCCGTACCATCTGGTTTCATCCGCCAGATTTGCATAGTTCCTGCTGGATTTGCATTATAATAAATATATTTCCCGTCAGGAGAATACTCAGGGCCATCAACATGCCCATCGGTATTACTTGTTAAAGCAACCTCTGCCCCGTTATTTACTGAAACCTTATAAAGATTATATATTTTACTCCCGTTCCTCTGGCCTACAACGGCTACATCTTTTCCATCAGGAGCCCACCCATGCCAGTATGAAGGTGTTTGCTCAGTTAGTAATTTTGGCTCGCCGCCGGTGAGAGGAAGAACATATACCGTGGATCCGCCTCCGTTTAAGCCTGCACGCTGATGACTTATCGCAAGCATCTTACCATTAAAAGAAATACCATGGTCGTTATTTATATTATCTGCTGAACCTGTATTTATTTTTTCAGGGGTACCTCCCTCAACCGGAATTGTGTAGATAGAACCCTTCTCATTAAATAAAAGCTTTTTGCCATCAGGCATCCAGTTTGGGGCTTCAAATTTACCCGTTGATTCGTGGATCACTTTTCTTGTGCCATCAAACACATTCATAATTTCCATACGGCAACCTAACACGTCACGTACAGGTGGCAAAACTGTTTGAGGGTTAGGACTATACTTATTATTGACTGGCCTGTCTATTCGTACATTCCACATTTTTGCTTCCTCAACTTTAGCGGAATCATGAGAGCAAACGTATAAGCCAACAAAAACAGAATCTCTCATATTGTACATTTCTGCTGATCCAACATCCTGCAAAGGCTCCCCAAAATTGGCTACCCTCATTGTTATCATTTTACCGCTACGCTCTAATTGAATAGTTTGAAAAACAATTTTTTTGGCAAAGAATATTTCTTCCTGGGGATCCCTCATGTAAGCGCCTCTTAGTGGTCTCCACTGTAAAACGGTCAGGCCGTCTCCGTGTATAACTGCATTGTAACTGGCCGCACTTTCATCCAAAGATTCCCTGATCATCCAACCTATTTTTCTATGGCCATTTCCTTTTTCGCCCAGAAAAGCAAACTCTGCTGTAAGAATAAAATCCCCATTTATTTTTTTGTATAAATATTGAAATTCATCTCTGTTGAACCAAATGTTAGTACCCGAACCTTTTATATAATAAACCTGGGAAGCTTCGTCATATCGCGAAGAACCAGCGTTTTTCGGCTTTCCTATGTCGGCGTTCTTATCAAAAATACCAATACGGTTATCCTGGCTATATGATACGCGACAAAGAAAAAATATTACAAGGAAACAGAGAAATTTCATTATAGCTTTTATTAGGTTAAGAGAGAAACACGGTTAGCAGTTGAATAATTTTCAAAATTATATGAGAAAAATACGAATCAGGTATTTTACACTACATCAATACTGCATTAATACGGTAGCTAATGCTTGTTTATACTACATCAATACTACACAATCCTTTACTAAAATGAACTTAAACAACTACTGCATATATTTTCTTCCTTCAATTGCTTTGAACCTGCCCTGCCCTTCTTTACAACATTGGGATAAAATTTCCCGCCACATCTACAAATTGTTTTGTGATTGCCATGCCCTGAATATCTTACCTCTAATGATTAGCAAAAGGAAATACGTTTGCATTTATGATAGCATACTAATTACATCATCAAAGCTTTTTTATATTTTGCAGAAATTATTCGTGTATCACTAATACTTCTTCATCATGCTAAGCCATAAAATAAAAGTTTTTCAGACTTCTTTTTTTTCTTTTCTCTCAATGTTTCCAGCTTTGTTATTTTCACAGCAACAATCTTTAGTAATTCCTTTATGGAGCAATGGTGCCCCAGGGTTTGAGAATCGAAGGAATGAGCCGGAACTTGCACAAGATTACTGGGTAAAAAATATTCATAACCCATCTATAACAGTTTATTTGCCCCCAAAAGAAAAGGCGACGGGTGCCGCTGTTATAATTTGTCCTGGTGGTGGCCATAGGGAACTTGTTTTTAATGCTGAAGGTGTAGATCCTGCTCTTTTTTTTAATAGTATAGGCGTAGCAGCCTTTGTATTAAAATACAGATTGGCCCGTGAACCTAATTCACCTTATAAAGTAGATAAAGAACCTAAGGAAGATGCATATAGGGCAATCCGCACGGTAAGAAGCATGGCGACCCAATGGAACATTGATCCTAACCGTGTAGGCATAATGGGGTTTTCGGCAGGAGGTGAAGTTGCAGCTATGGTTGCTTATACTTCCGGAAAAGGTGATCCTGGAGCGGCAGACATAATTGACAGGCAAAATGGTAAGCCAAATTTTCAAATTTTAATTTACCCGGGACCACATGGAGTTCCTGACAGTATCCCTCCTGATGCACCGCAGGCTTTTATGCTGGCTGCTAACAATGACCCGTGTTGTGCATTACCAATAATTACGCTTTTGCAAAAATATCGTGCCGCTAAAGTACCTGTAGAAGTGCATATTTATGCGCAAGGCAGTCACGCTTTTAATATGGGTTACCGCTCCCCATATATTACATTAAAGAACTGGCCTCAGCGTATGGCAGAGTGGATGGCTGATAATAATATTCTAAAACCTTAATTAAAGTAAGAACATAAATAATTTGCTATATGTTTGGGACGTGCGAATTGCAGATATTGGCAATCTGCATGAACTTATGTGCAAAATTTTATTACCGGTTTATTATTTGTATAACCTGAAAATAAAAAATAAAACAAAAAATTATTCCATCAGTCTGTTTTGTAAAATATGAGATCAATTTATACTCTCCGTATTTATTTTATATTGTTTTTTATTTTGGCATCCAACTGCTGCAGTGCCCAGTTTTTAATGGATATGATAGATACAACAACTGAGCTCGGTAAATCTGTTCTGTCTGTTTCAAAAAGGTTTGATAACGTAAGAATTGGAGGATATATTCAGCCGCAATTTCAGTTAATACAACAAAAAGGAGCTAAGAGTTATAATGGTGGAGATTTTGCTCCTAATGTAAATAACCGTTTTATGTTAAGACGTGGAAGAATAAGGTTTGACTATGTTCATTTTAACACCAACAATAAACCTTCGGTTCAATTTGTCTTTCAATTTGATGGCACAGAACGTGGCGTTTTTATTCGTGACTTTTGGGGAAGGATATTTGAAAATAAATTTAAACTGTTCTCTTTTGCAACAGGCATGTTCGCAAGGCCTTTTAGTTATGAATTAAATCTTTCATCATCTGACCGGGAAAGCCCGGAAAGAGGAAGAATGAGCCAGATTTTAATGAAAACCGAAAGAGACATGGGCGCTATGATCTCTTTTGAGCCACGACAAAAAGATCACCCGCTAAGATATTTAAAAATTGATGCCGGGTTATTTAACGGCCCCGGACTTAATGCCCCTGCAGATTATGACAGCCATAAAGATTTTATCAGCCGTGTAGCATTAAAGCCTTTCCCATTAACTAAAGCCGTAAATCTTTCAATGGCCCTGTCTTATTTAAGTGGAGGCCTATTACAAAATACAAAATATATATACACTACTGTTTCATTATCCGGGTTAAAATCTTTAACCCCGGATTCCTCTTTAAAAAACATTGGCAAAATTGCCCCAAGAAAATATTTTGGGGGCGACATACAATTGAAAATAAAGAACAGTGCCGGGTTTACTGAATTACGCGGAGAGTTTATAATCGGAAAGCAAACCTCATTTGCTAATACAAGTGAAACTCCTGCTGCAATTCCACCGGATATCTCCGGAGCATTGTATGTAAGAAAATTTAGTGGCGCTTATTTTTATTTATTACAAAACATTAATGGTGTAAAACATCAGATTGCATTAAAGTTTGACTGGTACGATCCCAATACTGAAGTTAGCAGAAAAGATATTGGCAAGGCTGGTGCAAATATTAATGAAGCCAATATAAAATTTACAACCCTTGGCTTTGGATATGTAAATTATTTTAATGATAATGTAAAACTGGTTTTGTGGTATGATAAAATAACCAATGAAAAAACACTGCTTTCCGCCTACAGCAGGGATGTGAAGGATGATGTGTTTACCTGCAGGCTTCAATTCAGGTTTTAAAATTCCTTATTCTAATATTTTTATAATTTGGTATTCTTTTCAATGGCTGCATATGTTGGCAAAAACAATTGGTTATATTTGCCACCCCTAACCAAATCTCATCGGCTTATGCCATGAAAAAAGAAACATGGTAAACATTATTCCATTTAAAGCATTGCGTCCGGAGCAACAGTATGTTAAGCAAGTAGCATCAAAACCATATGATGTACTTACCAGTTCAGAAGCCAAAATTGAATCACAGGGTAAACCAAATTCTTTTTTGCACGTGACAAAAAGTGAGATTGATCTTCCGGAAAATACAGAGCCTCATTCCCAAAAGGTTTATGATAAAGCAAAACAAAACCTCGATGCTTTTATAAGCCGCAATATTTTATTTAAGGAGAATAAAGCCTGTTATTATATTTATCTGCTTGTAATGAATGGTCATAGCCAAACCGGCCTTGTATGCTGCAGTTCGGTTGACGACTATGAAAACGGTCTTATAAAAAAACATGAATTTACAAGGCCTGACAAAGAGCTGGACAGGATAAATCACATCAAAGCAACCGGAGCACAAACAGGTAATGTTTTTTTGGCTTACAAATATTTGTCTGAAATAGATAATATTATAGAAGACTGGAAAAAAGAAAGAAGCCCTGCGTATGATTTTATAGCGGACGATAATATACACCACAGCATATGGATAGTGAATGATGAAAAAACTATTATTAAAATTTCAGACCTGTTTAAAAATAAAGTGGCCTGTACATACATAGCTGATGGACACCACAGGGCGGCATCAGCAGCAAAAGTTCGTATTTATTTCGGCGCTAATTCAACACATGCAAATTATTTTTTAACCACTTTGTTTCCATCTAACCAGTTAAAAATAATGGATTATAACCGGGTAGTTAAAGATCTAAACGGATTAACAGAAAGTGATTTTTTACAAAAAGTAGAAGAAAATTTTACTTTGGAAAAAACACCGGAAGCATTCCTGCCTTCAGAACCGCATACGTTTGGCATGTTTATAAATAATCAGTGGTACAAGCTTTCAGCTAAAAAGGATATTGACCTGCAAGACCCAATAGCAGTTTTAGATATCACCGTTTTGCAGGAAAATTTACTACATCCTATTCTTGGAATAGGAGACCAGAGAACAGACAAAAGAATAGACTTTATAGGTGGTATACGCGGATTAACAGAATTGGAAAAAAGAGTTAACAGCGGAGAAATGGCCGTAGCCTTTAGCTTATACCCGGTAAGCATTCAACAATTATTTGATATTGCTGACAGCGACAATATTATGCCTCCAAAAAGCACGTGGTTTGAACCTAAATTACGGGACGGGCTTTTAACTCATCTTATAATTTAACATGTTGCCATAATACAAATTAAGTGTTTGATATTTAATATTTATATGAATGAAAAAACTGGTTACATTTTTTGCATTTATGGCTAGTTTTTTTCTTGCAAAAACGCAGGCCCCTGATGCTGGGCAATTGCAAAAAACTGCCAAAACCTTTATGCTCCAGGGAGATTTTGATAATGCAGTGCTGGTGCTGAACAGGGCTTTACAAAAGGAGCCGGGCAATATTGAAATTTTAAAAGACATTGCTTTAAATTATTATTTTCAGAAAAATTTTACAAAGGCTTTAGAAGTTATAAAACCCCTGACCGACAGAGCTGATGCGGATGATCAGATTTTTCAGATAGCAGGCAATATTTATAGAGCGTTGGGCCAGCAAAAAGAATGTGAGAAGATATATAAAAAAGGAATTAAGAAATTCCCCAAAAGTGGTTCCCTGTATAATGAATATGGGGAGCTGTTATTTGTTATGAATGATGAGTCAGCAATTAAACAATGGGAAAGAGGAATTGAAGCAGATGCCGGGTACAGCGGTAACTATTATAATGCCGCTAAATATTATTTTCTCAATGGCGATAAGGTATGGAGCATTATTTACGGGGAAATATTTTTAAACATTGAAGTATTAACTGCAAGAACAGCGGAGATGAAAAGTATTCTGCTGGACAGTTATAAAAAAATATTCAACGATGCAGGTAGTTTTGACAAGGCAAAAATTAAAAGCGGTTTTGAACAGGCATTTCTGCAAACACTACACAAGCAAAATTTAATAGCCGCATCAGGAATAAATCCTGAAACACTTACCATGATAAGGACACGTTTTATTTTAGACTGGCTTAATAATTTTTCAACAAAATTCCCCTTCAGGCTTTTCGAATATCACCTGCAATTACTTAGGGAAGGTATGTTTGATGCTTATAACCAATGGATATTTGGTGCTGCACAAAACCTGGTTGCCTACCAGGATTGGACAAACATACACCCTGTTGAGTACAATGCGTTTTTACAATTTCAAAAGGGAAGAATATTTAAAATGCCAGCGGCGCAATATTATCATAAATAATTTTCACACTTTTTTATTTTCTTTACATTGTAACTTTAAATGCCTCCATTTTTCAAAAAGATAGTGGACAAAATAATGGGAAATTGTGATTGGATTGTTTGCAAATTTAAAAAATAATGAAATCTATAACTGATTCCAAACGATTGTTTGATTGCATTGAATACCACCTGGAGCGTTCACCCCTGGAGGATATGCTTGCAGCGAAAGAAAACGGGGAATGGGTCAAATACAACACTAAGCAAGTAGCCACTAATGTAAATGACCTTAGCGCAGGATTACTTAAACTAGGTATACACTGCGGAGATATGGCACCCGAAAGCAGGCCCAAAATAGCAGTGATCTCAAAGAATCGTCCTGAATGGTTAATACTTGACCTGGCCGTTCAACGTATAGGAGCTGTGCTTACCCCTATTTATCCAACAATAAATATTAATGAGCTTGAGTTTATTTTAAATGATGCAGAAGTTAAATTGCTTTTTGTTAATGATGCTATTTTGTTTAAAAAAGCATCCGCCATTCGTGATCGTCTTCCTTTCCTGAATGATATTTATTCTTTTGACAAAGAAGAAGGTGTAAAGCACTGGAAACAGATATTGACCTTATCAACTCCGCAATTATTATCAGCAGCATCGGTTATTGCCGATAAAATAAAATCTGAAGACCTGGCAACAATCATCTACACATCAGGCACCACAGGCATTCCAAAAGGAGTAATGTTATCTCACAATAATATTTTGAGCAATGTTATGGCATGTCTTCCGTGTTTCCCTCCGGGAGATAATTTAAGGGCTTTAAGTTTTTTACCCCTTAATCATATTTTTGAACGAATGGTAAGCTATGTGTACTTATACAAGCGAACGTCAATTTATTATGCGGAAAGCCTTGAAGCTGTTGGGGAAAACCTGAGAGAAATTAATCCTCAAATATTCACCACTGTTCCCCGGATGCTTGAAAAAGTATATGATAGAATAATGGCCAAAGGCCGGGAACTCACTGGTGTAAAAAGGAAATTATTTTTTTGGGCACACGACCTGGCAACCAAATTCGATCTTAATAAAGATATGGGTACCCTTTACACTATTCAGTTGTTTATCGCTAATAAATTAATTTTTAAAAAGTGGAGAGAAGCTCTGGGCAACCAACTGGTTTGTATCATTTCCGGAGGCGCTGCCTGCCAGGCAAGGCTTATAAGGATATTTACAGCAGCCAAAATTCCGATTATGGAAGGGTATGGCTTAACCGAAACCTCACCGGTGATAAGCGTAAATACATTTAATAAAAAGCAAAGAATGATTGGCACAGTTGGGCCTGTAATAGATAAGGTTACCGTCAAAATTGCCGGGGATGGGGAAATATTATGTAAAGGCCCAAATGTAATGATGGGATATTACAAACAGCCTGCACTTACTGCTGATACCTTTGATAACGGTTGGTTTAAAACCGGGGACATTGGAATGATGATCAATGAATTTTTAAAAATAACTGACCGCAAAAAGGAATTGTTTAAAACAAGTGGCGGCAAGTATGTGGCTCCCCTTCCAATAGAAAATAAATTGAAAGAATCAATGTATGTTGAGAACGTGATGGTAGTAGGGTCGAATCGAAAATACACAGGCGCACTTATAGTTCCATCCTTTGCCAATTTACAGGAGTGGTGCGCAACAAAAGGGATTGTTTATACAACAGATGCACAAATGATCCGGGAGCAAAATGTAATTGAAATGTATAAAGATGTGGTTGAAAGTTTTAATAAATATTTTAACCAGGTTGAGCAAGTTAAGAAATTTGAATTAATGCCACACGACTGGAAAATAGAAAACGGTGAAATGACCCCAAAGCTTAGTCTTAAACGCCAGGTAATTATGGAAAAATACAGTGATGTTATTGAAAGAATTTATAGCTAAAACACAGCTCAGATAAATAATATACCATTAAAAACACATTGATAATTAATCCCATTCTTTATCTTTAAGCATTTGTTGCTTGGCCACTCTTGCAGAAATAAAAATGCTTACTTCATATAGTATTACCAGGGGAATAGCTACAATGGTCTGGCTGGTCCAATCCGGAGATGGGGTAATAACTGCAGAGACAATTAATATTATAACATAGGCATATTTGCGGTAAGTTTTTAAAAACTGCGGGGTTATTAATCCGATCCTGGAAAGTACATACGCCATTACAGGAAGTTCAAAAGCAATACCGCAGCCAATTATAACATTTACAAGCGTATCAATATAATCTTCAAGGCTGGGTAAATAAGTTTGCGCCCCAAGTGTACCTAATTTAAATGTCGCTAAAAAATTAAAGGTGAAAGGCGCTAATAAATAATAACCAAAAGCCGCTCCGGTAAAAAAACAAAGTGAAACCCATCCAATGCTTCCCCTTGAATATTTTAATTCTTTGGCAGATAAAGCAGGTTTAATAAAGCGCCACACCTCCCAAAACAAATATGGAAAGCCAACAATTAAACCTCCCATAAAACAAATATTTATTGCGGAAGTAAAAGACCCGCCAATTGTATTTATCAGTAAAGGGATTTTTACCGGAGGCATGCAAAGTGTATTACCCAGATGGAGCTTATGGCCAAGATTACACAAAGCGGAATAGGTTATAAAATCCTGTCGTGCAGGAGCATATATAACATGGTCAAATATCCAGTCAATATAAATGAAAATCAAAATGGCAGCAATCACCAGCACTATTGCCGACCGCACAATATGCCATCTTAAAACTTCGAGATGATCTATAAAGCTCATCTCTGCATTCACTTCATCTTCCTTCCCGCGTATTTTTTTAAAGAATGACTTTCGTTCGGATGCCTGTATACTCAATTTTTTTAATTTTCAGTTATAAGTACGCAAAGATATAATTAAGGATTGATACATCTTTTCTTACTGCCGATGATCTCAGTGTGTCCTTTTTGCTGGAGTGAAATTTAACAGTGGACTTCTTCTGAAGATCCCCCTGCCAACGATGGGTTTGGCTAATAATCGAGTAGGAAGGTAGCCATTAATTGGCTACCTGTCCTCTCACACCACCGTACGTGCCGTTCGGCATACGGCGGTTTATTAAAATGATGTTGGCTGCATCGCTGTTTGCCGTTGGTAAGTGTT
>JBDSFG010000045.1:0-14223 GCA_039919615.1 Ginsengibacter sp.
TGGTTAATCTATCTTTTTTTAGCTGGCTACCTTATTATTGAAATATCTTACCTGGTGGCGCTTTTGCAAAAATTTTTACATGGCGGTTACATAACAATGCTGGTGGCCACGATAATGTTTGCGGTAATGTATGTTTGGTTCAGGGCCAGAAAAGTTAAGAACAGGTATGTTGAATTTGTGAGACTTGAGCAATACCTGCCCATGCTGCAGGAACTTAGTAACGATCTTACCACAAATAAATATGCTACCCACCTGGTATATTTAACAAGTGCAAATAACCCTAAAGAAATTGAGCATAAAATCATTTATTCCATCTTAAACCGAAAGCCTAAAAGAGCAGATATTTATTGGTTTATACATGTTGATACTTTAGATGATCCCTTTACTTCAGAGTATTCTGTTAGCGTCATTATTCCCAATGAGGTAATACGTGTAGAATTCAGGCTGGGCTTTAGAATGGAGCCACGAATAAACCTCATGTTTAGAAAAGTGGTGGAAGAAATGGTAGCAAACAGGGAGGTAAATATTATCAGCCGGTATGAAAGTTTACAAAAGAACAATGTGGTAGGAGATTTTCAATTTATTGTAATGGAAAAATTTTTATCGCAGGATAATGAACTACCTTTTTTTGAACGCCTCATTATGAAATTTCATTTTTGGCTGAAAGACAAAAGCCTTAGTGAAGAAAGAGGGTTTGGCCTGGAGCAAAGTAATGTAACTGTGGAAAAATTTCCTTTAATAGTAGCGCCCGTTAGTAATCTTAAGCTAACTAGAGTTTATTATGATGAAGAATAAAACGCTGCCTTATCCAGGCTGCCGTACAATAATTCCTATGGAATATTTTGCAAATGTATATACCAATATAGTTGATAAGTAAATTTGTTGCATTGCACTTTACACACATAATAATTTGGATGATTTTAATTTTTGCAATGAAAAATTAATAACTTACTTCAATATTATACCATTTACAAATCAGCTCGAATGAAAAAATTTTTACTTTTCATTTCATTTATTTCTGCAGCTTTTTTTTGTTTTGCACAGGAGAAGTTCTGGAAGTTTGAAAATGAACAATCTGTTTTAAAACGAAATACACCCCGGTCAATTATCCCAAAAATATATCGTACACTTTCATTACCATTTGATCAGTATAAAACGTGGTTAAATACGGCCCCTGTTGAAACTGTGTCTAATGTTAACGAAGGGCTTGAAATTTCCCTCCCCTACCCGGATAATTCTTTCAAAAGATTCAGGATTGTGGAAACCAAAATTATGGAAGATGCACTGGCAGCCCAATTTCCGCAAATTAAAACTTACGTTGGGCAAGGTATAGATGACCCCGCCGCTACTGTGCGGCTTGACTACACTGCTCAGGGCTTTCATGCCTTTGTGCTGTCGCCTGCGGGCTCGCTATTTATTGATCCCTATCAAAAAGCAAACAACAATTTATACCTTACCTATTTTTCTAAAGATTATATCAACGCTGCCAAGCAAAAATTTAAGTGTGCGTCCGACGATCAGTTGAATCGCAATGCAGTGTCTTCAATATTAGGTGAGCCTTTGGCTGGTACATGTACAGGTACCCAATTAAAAACCTACAGGCTAGCGGTAGCCTGTACGGGTGAATATGCTATTGCAGTTTGCCCGGCTGGAAGTGTAACTACAGGTAATACGATGAGTGCAATAACTACAACAATAAACCGGGTAAATGGTGTTTACCAAACCGAGCTTGGCATAAAGATGGAATTAGTGGGCACAAACGGCAATATTGTTTATTTAGACCCTGCTACTGATGAATTCAGTGGTAATAATAATCCGAATATTTTAATTGATGAAGGCCAGGCAAGAATAGACTCGGTGATTGGACCTTTAAATTACGATATTGGCCACACTTTTAGTACCGGCGGAGGGGGCCTGGCTACTGTGGGCATAGCGTGCAGCGATGGTAATAAAGCAATGGGAGTTTCCGGAGTTGTGGATCCTGCCGGTGATCCGTATGATATAGATTATGTAGCTCATGAATTAGGACACCAGTTTGGGGCTACACATCCTTTTGAAAGTGAAACAGATGGCTGTAGTGGCAACAGAACCAGAACCTCCGCTTATGAACCTGGAGGCGGCACCACTATCATGGCTTACGCAGGTATTTGTGGAACGGATGATATCCAAGCCCATAGTGACCCTTATTTTCATACTAAAAGCTTTGATCAGATTATTGGATATATAACATCACCGGCAGTTACCGGCTGTCCCGTTACAACCCCAACAGGAAATACGCCGCCGGTAGTAGTGATGCCTGTTTCAGGAATAAAAATTCCTAAGGAAACGCCATTTACACTTAGCGGAAGCGCTACCGATATTAACGGGGATGCTATTACCTATTCTTGGGAAGAATGGGATTTTAGTAATTTAACCACTGGTTCGGAATGGAACGCAGGAGCTGCAAGCACAGTTGCGCCACTATTTAAAGCAAGAATTCCTAAAACTTCCGGCAGTCGTACCTTTCCTGATATGGCAGTAATTATTGCCAACTATCCGCCAAACCCTGATTCGGCAATGGGCGGATTAAAAGGAGAAACTCTTCCCCAGGTTGCAAGAGATCTAAAATTTCGTTTAGTGGCCCGTGACAATAGAGCAAATGGCGGCGGAGTGGCTACAGGCGGCAGTGGCTGCTCTTCAACTGCGGCGTTTAAAGTAGTAGTTACCAACGATGGCCCATTTAGAATTCTTATACCAAACACTGCAGTAAACTGGACAGGAGGAAGTACCCATAATGTGACATGGGACGTAGCTAACACAGATAACGCTGCTGGAATTAATGTTCAAAATGTAGATATATTAATGAGTACAGATGGTGGAATTACTTTTCCAATAGTAGTTAAATCAAATAGTCCAAATGATGGATCCACAAGTATCACGGTGCCTAATATCCCTACTAATAACAATGTAAGATTTATGGTGAGGGCCGTAGGAAATATCTTTTTTGATGTTTCAAATGTTGATTTTACAATCACTTATGATGTTGTATTGCCTATCTCATTATTACAATTTTCAGCAGCAACCAATGGCAACGCTTTATTGCTAAAATGGTCAACGGCTACGGAGTTAAATAATAAGGGCTTTGAAGTTTTGAGAAGCGAGGGCAGTGATAATAATTTTGTGAAAATAGGTTTTATACCGGGAGCAGGCACTAGCACTACGTTACGGAATTACACGTTAAACGATGTTGATGTAAAAAAAGGAGTGATTTATTTTTACCGCCTCCGGCAAATTGACCTTAATAATATGGGAGTTTACTCAGAAATCAGAAAGGCAAAAATTGATTTGCCAGGAATATTCAAAGCCAACATCCAGCCTCAGCCATTCCCGGACAAGGCTGATCTTTACTTAGAAGGAATTGATAAGAAAGATTTTAAACTTATTATCAGTGATCTCATGGGCAGGGTTATTAAAAGGAAAGAGATCAGGAATAATGAAGAAAGCAGGCTTATTCCCGTTGATTTTAATAACCAGCCGTCCGGTATATATTTTATAAAATTTTTACAAGGTAATATTTCAACTGTTGTAAAAGCCATAAAACGCTAAGGTCAAATTTGAGCAGATTCAGAGAATTTTAAAAGCTAAAAAACAATACCGGTTGATAGGCCTTTTATTCTCACCCGGCAGGAAGCATAAATTGATAATAAGCTGTAACCCCCGGTTGGCATCCAAATTAAAAAATATCTCGTCTTTAAAAAAGGCGCAAACCATGCCAATGTTTTTCGTATGTCTGTAAATGAAAATATGGGCTCACTTCTTTGCCACAATAATCTTAATACCTAAATTAATGTTTTCCAGTAAAAATTTATAACTTAATCAATAATTAATCGTTATAGTGTTAAAAATAATGTCAATAAAAAAACTTCTTCTTTTAATTTTATTATTTGCAATTACAGCCTTTTGTTTTGCACAGGAAAAATTCTGGAAATTTGAAAATGAGCAATCTGTTTCAAAGCGAAACACACCTCAGTTAATCATCCCAAAAATATATCGCACACTTTCCTTATCATTTGACCAATACAAAGACTATTTAAATACAGCCCCTGTTGAATCTTCATATAACCTTAAAGAAGGGCTTGAAATTTCTCTTCCTTACCCGGATAATTCTTTCAAAAAATTCAGAATTGCAGAAACTAAAATAATGGAAGATGCCCTGGCAACGGAATTTCCCCAAATTAAAACTTTTACAGGGCAGGGTATAGATGATCCCACCGCCACCGTGAGAATTGATTATACAACACTTGGTTTTCATGCTTATGTACTATCGCCTTCAGGGGCATTATTTATTGACCCCTATCAAAAAGCAAACAACAATTTATACATAACCTATTTCTCCAAAGATTATGTAAACCCTTTAAAGAAAAAATTTGCATGCTCATTTAATGACAGTTTAAAACATAATGGACGTCCTTCATCAATAAGTTCGCCTTTAACGGGAACCTGTATAGGCACTCAATTAAAAACTTATAGGGTAGCTATATCCTGCACCGGTGAATATGCTATAAAAGTTTGTCCTCCGGGCAATGTAACTAAAGCCAATACCATGAGCGCAATAGTTACCACCATGAACAGGGTAAACAGTGTTTATCAAACTGAGCTGGATATTAAAATGGTATTAGTAGGTGCAAATGCGTCTATTGTTTATATAAATCCTGCTACTGATCCTTACTCGGGTAATGATGATGCTAATACATTAATTGACGAAAGCCAGTCAAATATCACAGCAGTAATTGGCTCTTCATCTTTTGATATCGGACATACTTTTAGCACTGGTGCAGGAGGGTTGGCGTCAGTGGGAGTTGTTTGTAGAACAGGTACGAAAGCCTCCGGAGTTACAGGCCTTGAAAATCCTGTTGGGGATGCTTATGATATAGACTACGTGACCCATGAAATGGGTCACCAGCTTGGAGCTACCCATACATTTGAAGGTGATATGGGTAATTGCGGAGATGGTGGTTCAAGATCATTGACGGCAGCTTACGAGGTAGGAAGTGGCACAAGTGTTATGGGATACGCAGGCATTTGCGGTTCTGATAACATTCAGGCTAACAGTGATCCATATTTTCATACCAAAAGCTTCGACCAGATTGTTGCTTATACAACAACAGGAGGCGGTAATGCCTGCCCGGTTGTAACTCCTACAGGAAATAATCCTCCTGTAGTAATAATGCCTGTTTCAGGCATGAAAATTCCTAAGGAAACTCCGTTTACATTAACCGGAAGCGCAACGGATATTGATGGTGATGCTATTACATATTCGTGGGAAGAATGGGACTTAAGCAATTTGGCCAATGGCTCAGCCTGGAATAGCGGAGCTAATAGTACAACAGCTCCACTATTTAAGGCAAGGATCCCCAAAGCTTCCGGCAGTCGTACCTTTCCTGATATAGCCGTGATACTGGCCAACTATCCGCCAAACCCTGATACTGCTATGGGAGGCTTAAAAGGAGAAACTCTTCCCAAAGTTGCAAGAGATATAAAATTCCGTTTAGTTGCAAGAGATAATAAACCGGCGGGCGGCGGAGTGGCTACAGGGGGTGATGGCTGTTCTTCAACCGCACCATTTAAAGTAGTGGTTACCAATGATGGTCCGTTTACCCTTACAGCACCAAATACTGCTGTAAACTGGTTAGGCGGAACAATCCAAACTGTAACATGGGATGTAGCTAATACAAATTCTGTTACGGGAATTAATGCTCAAAATGTTGATATATTCATAAGTACTGATGGCGGAAATACTTATCCCACAACGATAGCATCAGGTATTCCAAATAACGGGTCAGCAAGTATTAAGGTGCCTAATATTGCTACTAATTCCCAGGTGAGGTTTATGATTAAAGCTTCGGGAAACATATTTTTTGACATCTCAAATGTAAATTTTACAATTACTTTTAATACAGCATTGCCCGTATCTTCTTTTTTGGCTAAAATACAACCTAACCCGTTTCATAATAATGCTAATCTCTTCTTAGATGGAATTGAGAAGAAGAATTTTGAAATTCTTATTACTGATGTAACTGGCAGGGTATTATCAAGAAAGGAGATAACCAATAGTGAAGAAACCAGGCTTATCCCTCTTGGGCTTAATAATCAGGCCACTGGTATTTACTTTATAAAATTTTTGCAGAACGATGTTGAAGCAACCCTGAAAGGGTTAAAATACTAAAAGCATATTTTCCACCGGGAGTTCAAAGAACTTTGCAAGCCGCAAAATAATAATTGTTGGCAGCAGCAATTAATTGCAATGGGGATAAAATGAATTTACAAAATGCTGGTAAGCCATAACTCATGAGCAGGCGCCCCAAATTCATCAAACAAAATAATATCATTTTTTTAAATACGGCGCAAGAGTAGTTAAAGTATAATTGTTCCTGTAAAAAGATCAGCCGCTAACATTACCACAATTCGGATTTTAGCATTAAAAGTTTTTAAAAACCTGGAAGTGTTTGTGGAGATAATCCCTGGTAAATATCTATCTGTTATATCTTTTATTATGGGAATATTATTTTTAGTGTTGAATGTTTTTTTTATAAGGGCAAAAATTGTCAGGAAATCCTGTAAAGGTCTCAACGCCATAAAAAAAGATTCAGTGTCTGTATTCTCTCTCATCCACCAATTTAATGAAACTCCGCTGGCAAACCCGGCATTTGGAAAGCCTGGCATAAAAGCTAAATGAAGCATTGCCCCGCTAAATGGCTCAAATACCACACGCAACCGTAACCTGATAAAAGTTGATTTTAAAAAACGGATGATGGTAAACTTCATTTAGTAAAATTAATAACCTATAGTTCCTCTAAGCTGGTTAGGTTATTGCCAACAGCTATCCCGTATTTTACACCGATCTTTAGAGTATAATTTTCTATACCGTGGCCAACAGGAAAACCAAAGCAAACCGGGTAATCATAATCATTTGTAATTTCTCTTATAACTTCTTCCACTGTTTGTCCATAAGGGATAGTAGTATCTTTCATTTCAGTAAAACTGCCAATTATTAAAGCAGCAATATTATCAAGTCTGCCGGCACGCTTAAGCTGGTAAAGCATCCTGTCAACATTGTAAATGTATTCACCAACTTCTTCAATAAATAATATTTTTCCGTTGGTTTTTATATCAGATGACGTACCCAAAAGATGGGTTATCAAAGACAGGTTTCCGCCAATTAAATTACCTGATGCAGTTCCTTTTGTGTTGAAAGCATCCGGTGCGCATTGATAGTTTATTTTCTCCCCCGATAAAATTTTTTTCAGACTTTGAACATAAGCATTTTTATAGCCTCCATCATTAAATGCTGCAGCCATTGGTGCATGCAGCGACGCAATTTTATATTTTGAAAATAAGTGAAAAAGTAAAATAGTGATGTCACTAAAACCGATGATCCATTTTGGATTCTTTTTAAATTTTTTAAAACTTAGCTTGTCAATAATTCTTCCCACGCCATACCCGCCTCTGGCGCATAAAACAGCCTTAATGGTATCGTCATCCATCATTTGCTGCAGATCATTTAAGCGTTGTTCATCTGTGCCTGAAAAATAATTAAGCTGGCTGCCAAGTGTTGAGCCTATTGTTACTTCGTACCCCCAATCCTGCAAAACATTAATGGCGGTTTGCGCTTTTTCGTAAGGCATATAACCTGCCGGGCAAAGTATTCCTATCTTATCCCCTTGCTTTAAATATGGCGGAATTATAACTGACATCATCACTAAAATTAAAAGGCTAAAAATTTATCTGGTAAACTAAAATTTGCCGGCATATTTTATGCAAATTATGAAAAAGGAAATAATACAATAAAGCCAGCCTGAATGAATGTATTTTCATACAGGCAATTAAAATACAAGAAAAACGCACTAAATGCTCCCGGAAAGAGAAACTTTTCCTTGTCGCCCGGAGAAGGTTAGCTGTCGGGTAAATATATTTCTATTTAAAGTGTAATAAAATAAGATGCCATTAGATTTCAAACGTGAATTACATGTAAGCAGGCTTAAGCATGTAGATGTGTGGGATATAATTATTATAGGGGGAGGGGCAACAGGATTAGGTGTTGCTTTAGACGCTGCAAGCCGTGGATATAGTACTCTTCTTTTAGAGCAATCTGACTTTGCCAAGGCAACTTCCGGCAGAAGCACAAAGCTTGTCCATGGCGGTGTACGTTACCTTGCTCAGGGAAATATAAAACTGGTTTATACAGCACTGCACGAAAGAGAGATCTTATTTCGCAATGCGGCACATCTTATAAAACGCCAATCTTTTATTATTCCATGTTTTAATTTACTTACAAGGTTAAAATATTTTATTGGCCTCAAAATATACGATCTGCTTGCAGGCAGCTTTAGTTTTGGAAGGTCGAAGGTTTTAAATGTAAAACAGGTAAAACAATTATTACCTGGTATAAATTATAAAAACTTAAAGGGAGGCATTGAATATTTTGACGGGCAGTTTGATGATGCCAGGCTTGCGGTCAATCTTGCCCAAACCTGCTCAGAACATGGTGCTACAGTAATTAATTATTGTAGGGTTACCGGTTTACTTAAAGTAAATAATAAAATATGTGGCGTTTCTTTTTTAGATAACGAAAGCAAGCAGCATTATGAACTTAATGCTAAGGTTGTGGTTAATGCTACAGGTGTATTTGTAGATGATATTCTTAAAATGGATAAGCCCGAAAGAAAGCCTCTTGTAAAGCCAAGCCAGGGAACGCATATAGTATTTCCAAATTCTTTTTTAAATGGCAGCAGCGCTTTGATGATCCCTAAAACTTCCGATGGCCGTGTATTATTTGCCATACCCTGGTATGGCCATTTACTGGTTGGCACTACCGATACGCCACTTAACAATAGTTCTCTTGAACCAAAAGCTTTAAAGAAAGAAATTCATTTTATAATTGAAACTCTTGAAAAATACTGGATCAATGCTCCCGGAGAAAAAGATATTTTAAGTGTTTTTGCCGGCCTTCGCCCTCTTGCAGCTCCACAAAAAAATACAGGCAGTACAAAGGAAATTTCAAGAGATCATAAGTTACTGGTTTCCGCTTCCGGCCTGGTTACAATCACAGGAGGCAAATGGACTACCTATCGTAAAATGGCAGAGGAAACAATGGATGCGGCAATAAAAGCAGGTAATTTAAAACCCGTTATTTGTCTTACAAAAAATATAAAAATTCATGGCTGTTCTAATACTGAATCTAAAAACCATTTAAGTATTTATGGCAGTGATGAAGAAAATATTAAACAACTCATAAAAGAAAACCCTTTTTTTGGCAACAAGTTAATTGATAAGCTGCCTTATACAGTTGCAGAAGTTATTTGGGCTGTAAGAAATGAAATGGCAAGAACAATAGAAGATGTTTTGGCAAGAAGAATTCGTATTTTGTTTTTAGATGCAAAAGCAGCAATAGAAGCAGCACCTGAAGTTGCAGAAATAATGGCTGAGGAACTTAACTATAATGAAGACTGGAAGACTAGTCAGTTGAATGATTTTAGAATTTTAGCTGAAGGATATTTGGCAGGTGTTGATTAATGAAGTTCGTTATCACATTGAGCGCCCTCATCCTGCCAATTGAATAAAAAAATTTTTTGTAACATATCAAAATAAAAAAATGGATTTACCAAAGTACATTCTTTCTTTAGATCAGGGCACAACCAGCAGCCGGGCAATTGTTTTTGACCACGAAGGAAATATTATTTCTATGGCACAAAAGGAATTTACGCAGATCTTCCCGCAAGCAGGATGGGTAGAACACAATCCTGCGGAGATATGGTCATCACAGGTGAGTGTGGCCACTGAAGCTATTGTAAAAGCAAAGCTTAAACCAATTGATATTGCAGCCATTGGCATTACTAATCAGAGAGAAACAACTGTTGTTTGGGACAGAGAAACAGGTGAACCTGTTTTCAATGCTATTGTTTGGCAGGACAGGCGTACTGCTGCATATTGTGATAGCCTGAAAGATCAACATAGTATGAACATACAACAAAAAACAGGTCTTATAATAGATGCTTATTTTTCCGCTACAAAAATTAAATGGATTTTAGATAATGTAAATGGTGCAAGGCAAAAAGCCATAGAAGGTAAGCTGGCATTTGGAACAATTGATAGCTGGCTTGTATGGAAACTCACCGGTGGAAAAGTGCATGTAACTGATGTTACCAATGCATCACGAACAATGCTTTTCAATATTCGCTCATTAAATTGGGATAATGACCTTCTGGAACTTTTTACTATACCACGAAATATGCTTCCGGATGTCCGCTCTTCCAGTGAAGTTTATGGTGAAACAGCAGGAGAATTATTGGCTACTAAAATTCCCGTTGCCGGTATTGCAGGAGATCAGCAGGCGGCCTTATTTGGACAAATGTGCACAGAAGTGGGCATGGTAAAAAATACTTATGGCACAGGCTGTTTCATGTTGATGAATATTGGGGATGACCCTATTGTTTCAAAAAACAACCTTATAACTACCATAGCGTGGAAAGTTAATGATAAGGTAACCTATGCATTGGAGGGAAGTATATTTATTGGTGGTGCCGTTGTTCAGTGGCTCAGAGATGGATTGGGTATTATCACTTCTTCTGCTGATGTTGAAACCCTTGCCGCGAAAGCGGATGATAATGGGGGCGTTTATTTTGTACCTGCTTTTGCAGGGCTTGGCGCTCCGCACTGGAACCAACATGCAAGAGGTACAATACTTGGAATAACCCGGGGCACCACTTCAGCTCACGTTGCAAGAGCCTCGCTTGAAAGCATCGCTTTTCAAACCCTGGAAGTGCTGGAAGCAATGGAAGCAGATTCAGGGGTAACAATAAAAGAATTGCGGGTGGATGGCGGTGCTGCGGTTAACGATTTATTAATGCAGATACAGGCAAATTTATTAGGCACAAAAGTGATGCGGCCTCATATAACTGAAACAACTGCATTAGGTGCTGCATACCTTGCAGGCCTTGCCGTTGGTTATTGGAAAAATATTGATGAGATAAAAGAGCAGTGGAAAATAAACCGAAGCTTTGAAGCTGATGAAAAGTTTAATACAGATGAGATAAAAAGGGGTTGGTACAGAGCCGTAAAAGCTGCAAAAGCATGGGCTGAATTATAACGATTGAATGTTTAAAACAAATCTTATGAGCGAATTTATGGCGGAGTTAATAGGAACAATGTTTCTTATACTTCTCGGTAATGGAGTAGTTGCCAATGTGGTATTAAAAGGAACCAAAGGGAATAATGCCGGGTGGATGGTTATTACCACAGGTTGGGCACTGGCGGTGTTTGTAGGAGTTGTTATCGCAGCGCCTTACAGCGGAGCTCACTTAAACCCGGCAGTAACAATAGCGCTCGCTATTGTGCACAAATTTTCCTGGGCCAAAGTAGGCTGGTATTTACTGGCACAACTAATTGGTTCAATGATCGGATCTTTTTTGGTGTGGGTTGTTTATATAGATCATTTTAAAGCAACTGCTGATGCTGATACACAGTTGGCTGTATTCAGCACCTCTCCTGCAATTAAAAATTTACTGTTTAATTTACTCAGTGAAATTGTAGGGACTTTTGTTTTAGTGTTTGTTATTTTCTATTTCACCAATGCAGAAATTACTGATCAAAAAACACCAATAGGCCTTGGATCGGTCGGGGCGCTTCCCGTCGCTTTTCTGGTATGGGCAATCGGTCTTTCGTTAGGAGGTACTACTGGCTATGCAATAAATCCTGCAAGAGATTTTGGGCCAAGAATTGTACATGCATTGCTTCCTTTAAAACATAAAGGAAGCAGTAATTGGAAATATGCATGGGTGCCTTTAATAGGTCCTTGTATTGGAGCCATTATTGCGGCGCTGCTATATTTATTATTGAAGATTGAATATCCCTCTGCCTGAAATAAATTATTCCTTCTTTTAAAAAAGATTTTAAAGAGCACGATAAAGAAAATATTTTGTTACTTTCATATCCCCAATCATCATCTAAAATTTAAAGCCATGAAATTTAAACTTACTTTACTGTTTGCCGTTTTGTTTTTAACCTTCACATCAAACTCACAAATCCGATACTTAAAGGGAGTTCTGGAAGCAAGCCAGGAAACTTCTCCTGTAACCTCTTCGGCAAGTGGAATTGTGATTATAAAGTATGATATGGCCACCAGAGTTGTACAATTACATGGAAATTACAGAAATCTTACTTCTGCGGCCAGTGCTTCTCATATTCATAATGCGGGTCCGGGGCTTACTGCGCCGCCACTTTTTAATCTTACCAATTCCGGCGGAACAACGGGTACGCTGAGCGGATCATTTACCATTACCGTGGTGCAGGAAGCATATCTTTTGGCCGGTAATATGTATGTAAATGTTCACAGCGCAACATATCCCGGAGGAGAAATTAGAGCTCAGCTCACCACCACCACTGACGGACAAACTGAGTACCTGACCGCACCACTGCAGGGTGCACAAGCAACCCCTCCTAATTCTTCTGCGGCATCAGGCGCTGTTTATGTTTTGGTTGACAAAACCACTCATGAATTATTTTTAACAGGTAGCTATTCCGGGCTAACTACAGCAGCCAGTAATGCACATATTCACACTGGTGCACCAAATATGGCTGGTGGTGTGCTTATTCCGTTAATTTTTACTGCCGCAATCACCGGTACACTTGATACTTCCGCGGTTATCTCAGTTCCTGATGAGACTAGTATAATAACTGGGAACACTTATGTAAATATTCATACCTCCACCTACCCTGCCGGGGAGATACGGGGTCAACTAAGATCACAGGGTCAGGTGTCGTATTTCGCAAATGCATTGGAAGGAGCCCAGGAATTTCCGGCAAATGTATCAGCCGCAAGGGGCACCGTAATAGTAAAATATAATTCTGTAACCAACCTTCTTGAGTTAGTAGGAGATTATCAAAACCTTAGCGCTACAGTAAGCGGCTCACACATTCATGGCCCTGCCGATCCCGGCGCAAACGCACCGGTATTATATACCGTATCTAATACCGGGGGAACTACCGGAACCCTTACCCTAAGTGCTACACTTACTGCTCTTGAAGAAGCCGAACTATTAGACGGCAAACTGTACGTAAATGTTCATAGTACCGGTACTTATGCAGCTGGTGAAATAAGGGCGCAGCTGTTGCCAACTTCTGACCAAACCCACTATTTCAGCGGTTTATTAGAGCCTGGCCAATCTGTAGCTACTCCAGCCGTTGTATCCTCAGGAACAGGAACAGCAACTGTTTTGCTAGACAGGCTGACTCTAAAAGTTTATGTAACCGGAGATTTCTCCGGGCTAACGAGTAATATAAGCAACGCACATATTCACCGCGGCGCTGCAGGAAGTAATGGGCCTGTAGCAGTTCCCCTGCAATTTGCGGGAACTACCTCCGGTAATATAACAGGAACTGCAACGATAACCACTACTTTAGCTGACTCTATAATTAATGGAATGAGCTATGTTAATATACATACGGTTAATTATGGCGCAGGTGAGATACGTGCCCAGCTTGGTGACCTGGTTTTGCCGTTAAAACTCAAATTTTTTAATGGCTATAAGGACCGTGATAAAATTGCCCTGATATGGGAATCTGCTGATGAAACCAATTTAAGCCTTTATGAAATTCAGCAACAGGATGTAGCAAATTCTGAATGGATAACAAAAAAATCAGTTAGTGCTCTGAATAATAGTTCTGCAAATAAATATAGCTATAGTGATATTCCGTTTGCGGGTACTGGCAACTATGTATATTACCGGTTGAAAATGGTTGATAAAGATGGCAAGTATTATTATTCACAAATCATACGTATCAATCACCTGCAATCAAAGGCAGCATTAATGTTATTATCAAACCCGGTAAGCAATAATCAATTACAGTTTACAATCACCGGAATATCAACCAACAAAAAAGCAAACATTTCAATTGTGGATTATAATGGAAGAATTGCAGTGCAAACAACAGCCCTCATTTTTGCTAACAATTCTATACCGTTGAATAAATTATCCGCAGGCATGTATAAGTTAATTGTACGGGTAGATGATATAATATTGCAGCAAAGTTTTATTAAATAAAACTTTCGTTACATGCATATAATCGAGTAGGAAGGTAGCCATTAATTGGCTACCTGTCCTCTCACACCACCGTACGTGCCGTTCGGCATACGGCGGTTTATTAAAATGATGTTGGCTGCATCGCTGTTTGCCGTTGGTAAGTGTT
>JBDSFG010000048.1:0-24348 GCA_039919615.1 Ginsengibacter sp.
AAGTTAGTATCAAAAATCTGAAAGCAAATCACAACGGATTTGTAGGACGTGTAAAGTAAAAAGATGTTGTGAAAGAACTAAGTTAGTATCAAAAATCTGAAAGCAAATCACAACGGCGGTGTAGTTACTAACGTACAGATTACTGTTGTGAAAGAACTAAGTTAGTATCAAAAATCTGAAAGCAAATCACAACCACCCCTTATGAACTCTTCCAACTTCAAACGTTGTGAAAGAACTAAGTTAGTATCAAAAATCTGAAAGCAAATCACAACCTTGACGACAATAAGCCACTCGAGAGAAAAGTTGTGAAAGAACTAAGTTAGTATCAAAAATCTGAAAGCAAATCACAACCATACTGGGGTGAAGCTGAAAAAGAAACAGGTTGTGAAAAAACTAAGTTAGTATCAAAAATCTGAAAGCAAATCACAACCCAATACATGAAGGATGAAGAAGCAATTTGTTGTGAAAGAACTAAGTTAGGATCAAAAATCTGAAAGCAAATCACAACTGGTACCGCCGCCCGGCACGTGTCATATCCGTCTTATCTCTTACAAGCTGTTCAGGGTTTTGGTTTGGCATTGATAAATTGAGTTTACCAACAATACCCAAAATATATTTCAGTACTTTATAAAATATATTAAACAAACAAGCCACCTTTGTTTTAATGCATTCTTGTTTCAGTAATTCAACTAAATTAAAAATTCCTCGCCTTCGGAAAAAACTTTCCTGTGCAACTTTCCTTATCTGTAACCTTTTATTTTGTGCATATGAAGGAATAGATTTTTCATCAGGATAGGCAACGGCAGTAACGGAAAGTTTTCATTTTGAGATTTTGTAAAAAGACAATAACAAACCATAAACAATAATAAAAATAGAAAATATGAGAAAAATAATTTCATTTATGCACATGTCGCTGGACGGTTTTGTAGCAGGACTGAACGGAGAAATGGACTGGATTAAAGTTGATGAAGAAATTTTTGATTATGTCGGTAAGCGGATAAGCGAAGGGGACACTGCATTGTATGGACGAGTAACTTATCAGATGATGGAAAATTACTGGCCCACTGCAGGAGACAAGCCAACATCAACCAGGCACGAGATTGAACATTCAAAATGGTATAGCAAAGTTCACAAAGTTGTTTTATCAAAAACAATGAAAGGCGCCGGTTTGACTAACACAAAAATTATTAGCGACAACCTTTCGGACAGCATTAATGAAATAAAACAATCCAGTTCCGCATCAGGCGGAAGCGGGAGTGAAGACATCTTGCTTTTTGGTAGCCCGGCAGCAACCCATTCACTCATTCAACTGAACTTAATTGACGGCTTCTGGTTATTTGTTAATCCAATTATTCTTGGACGAGGCATTCCATTGTTTGCAGACATCAAAGACAAAATAAATCTAAAACTACTGACTACCCGACAATTTACTTGCGGGGTAACTGAACTGAATTACAAAGTGGACAGACAATAACGACGAACCGCTAACAAAAATATCCATCGTTCCTCTGTTACACCAGGGATGAGTTAATAAGCCAGCTTACACGTAATAAGAAAACTATTGACACACAGTAAATTCAAATAAAAAACCCTGCTGACTGGTAAATCGGCTTATTCTACTTTTGTTACTTTAGCTTTTATTAGTTTATGGGTTATTTTTTTACGCTGCCTGTCATCTCCAAACAATATACCCCATTGCTTAAACTGCTCCGTATGATCGAAAATTATTTTTAAAATTGCAATTACCGGCAATGATAAAAACATACCAGGGATACCGGCTAAAGCACCACCCGCAAAAACACCTACAAGGCTGGCAAGTGCATTGATCTTTATTTTAGAGCCCACAATACCCGGCATCAAAATATTATTATCCAGAAACTGTACAACGGCGATGGCCAGAAGCACTGTAAGTACCGGGCCTAAATCAGGAGAAGAACTAAGCGTAAGTAATACCCCAATTAAATTGCCAAATAAAGCGCCTATATAGGGTATAAGATTTAAAATTGCGAATATTATTCCTATAAGCATGGCATGCTTTATACCAAAAAGCATCAGGGAGCCGCCCAGTAAAACAGTGATATAGCTAATTTGTATCAGCAGTCCAACTATATAGCTTTTTATTATTGATTCAATTTTGTGAATAGTATCTTTCACTTTTGCGTGAGCACCTGGCTGAAACCAGTGAAACACAAATTTTTTTAAAATCGCCCTGTAATAAATAATAAGAAAAGTATAAATAGGAAGTAACCCAAAAAATACTATTACTGCACCTACAGAACCGGCTGCCCCGCCAACAAAATTGCCGGCAGAATCAACAAACTTTTTGGTTTGCTTATCTATAAAATCGGCTTGCTCCCTGGTGGATATAGAAGTTTTTTCACTTAACCATTTGCTCATAACATTTATATGATTAGTGATATTTTCTTTTATCTGCCCAAAATTATTTACAAGGGGTTTTACTTGTGAACTTATAAAAAATATTATAAGACTAATGCCGATAAGCATAATTACAACGGAAAGAAGGATTGCAGCAAACTCAGGTATTCTATTGCGCTTTAAAAATCTGAATACAGGTAACAGTACAATACTTGCGATACACGCCATTAATAGGGGCATCACTATCTGGCGGCTTTCGCTTATAGCTAAAGCCAGCACAGAAAGCCCCGCTAATTCTATAGATCGCCTTACAGTTAAGGGAAGCTGATTCATAAATGCAATTTGATTTAATTAAGGTAAATGTTAGTGCGCCTAAATTTTTACCAGATAATTACCAGCATAATCTTTAACGGTTAAGGCACAACCCGTGGCTTATTGCTGTTTTATATAAAATTGACAAAGTAACAGTATACATTCGATCCATCATTTTTGCATATCAATATTGTTGCTTAGCTGGTTAATTGCAGCAGGATTGTGCAGCTTAAATTCAGTTATGTTAGCGGGAAAACTAATGGCTTCCTGTTCCAGGTTTTTTTTTATTTTTTGCATTAATCTTCCTCTCACCTCTAAAGTGTTTCTGCTAAAATCATCAGTTGTTACCCAAAACAAAACCTTTAAATTTATTACGTTGCCGGCCAATTCATCTTCAACAACAAAGTTTACATGCTGTTCATCCTTTACTGTTTTATCGTCTGCATTAATACAATGCATTATTAATCGCTTTGCTTTTTCAATATCATGAGATGAGGAAACGCCAATTACAAATTCATTACGAAAAAAACCGTTTTCAGTAAAATTTATCACCGGCTTTGAAAGTACGTCAGCATTTGGCATGTAAACATTTCGTCCATCAAAGGTTGAAATTTTTGTATAACGAAACTCCATTGATGTTACCCTTCCTGAAACGTTTTCTATCTGAACCGTATCATTAATATTAAAAGGACGATTGAAAGCGAGAATGATACCAGCCAGAAAATTTTCTGCAATATCCTTAAAAGCAAAACCCAGCACGACTGCCGAAGCACCTGCAGTAGCCATTATAGCTCCGGCAATTCCACTAAGCCCGGCGGCATGTAAGGCAAGTAACAAAATGCAAATGATTAATACAAGCTTTATTACTTTGGCTAAAAAATCTGCCATCAGTGCATCCTGTGAGTGTTTTACAACACGCTTTTTAAATATGCCTGTAAGCCAGCCTGCAACTATAATTCCGATTATAATTATCAGTATAGCAAGCCCAATCCTTGGTATGGATTGAAGGAATGCTTTATAGTATTCGTGAAGTTTAATTATAATTTCGTTCATACATAAATTAAATTACAATGGCTGCGTTAGTGTTTCGTTTGCTCATATCTTCCAATCAACAATTTCATTCACCCATTCATCTTTATACGACGCAGTTACCCTGATGTAATTATCAGTATACCCTTCTATCATTCCAGATTTATTTTTATATTCAAATAATACTTTTCTTGTTTTACCAATGTGTTGATTGGTGAAGAAGTTTATCTTTTTATAAGATAAATTTCTTAAAGCTTTATTTCTTTCATTGCGAACATGAACGGGTACAACTGGCTTAATATTCAAGGCTGCAGTATTATCTCTTTCCGAATAAGTAAATACATGTAAATAGGATATATCAAGATCATTTAAGAAATCATAAGTCTCGTTGAAATCCTCATTTGATTCACCCGGAAAACCTACAATTACATCAACACCTATAGCACAATGCGGCATTAATTTTTTTATGAAGTTTACTTTGTCAGCGTATAATTCTTTTTTATATCTCCTCCTCATCAATCCCAAAATTTTATTGCTGCCGCTTTGCAGCGGAATATGAAAATGAGGCATAAATTTATTACTCTCAGCAACCAATTCTATAATGTTGGTCCCAAGCAAATTAGGCTCAATAGAAGATACCCGGTAACGTTCCGGGCCATTGGCTTTATCAAGTGCATTTATTAAATCGAAGAAAGATTGTCTTAATAGGCCTCCCCCGTGGGCGGAGTTTTGGAGGGGGCTGTAATCCCCAAGATTAATTCCGGTCAATACTATTTCTTTAACGCCATTTTCAGCAAGCTGCCTGGCCTGCAGTAATATATTATCAATTGAATTACACCTGCTCTTTCCACGTGCCATTGGTATGGTGCAAAAAGAGCAATTATAATTACAGCCGTCCTGCACTTTTAAAAAAGATCTTGTCCTGGCATTTAAAGAATAAGAAGGATCAAAAGCATTTACTTCTTCAATATCACAACTGCATATTTTGGCACTATTTCCTTTGGTTAACTCTTTTAAATGCTGGGTAATTTTAAATTTTTCCGCAGCTCCAAGAACAAGATCAACACCCTGTATTGAAGCAATTTCTTCCGGCTTTAACTGGGCATAGCAACCGGTTATAACTACCATTGAGCCGGGTGAACGTTTCTGAATTCTTCTAACCAGTTGCCTGCATTCCTTGTCAGCATTATCAGTAACTGAACAGGTATTTATAACATACACATCCGCTTCTTCATCAAACTCCTTTTTTACAAAACCATCCTGCTCCAGCAATCTTGTGATAGCAGATGTTTCAGCATAATTAAGTTTACACCCTAATGTATGTAGTGCTACAGTTTTTGCTAATGACATAGTTTGCAAAAATAGCAAATTTAAAATGTACGTTTTTATGACCTTAGAGGGACTATGTTACGTTTAAAAGCTTGCATTTAGATCGTACATTAAACATCATACATTGTAAATTATCCTTTTAATACATTTCTCTGTAAGTTTGCTGCCTAATGTTGAGTACCTACTAATGAAGATCAAATCATTTCTGGCAAAACCTTTCGCTAATTATATTTCCAAGCAGATAAAAAAAAGTATGTATTCTGCTGTTGCAGACCAGGATAGCATACTTCAGCAACTTTTAAAAACAGGATGTAAAACCGAATTCGGAAAACAACATTCATTTGAAAATATTAAAACGCATGCTGATTTTATACAGAACGTTGCTATAAGAGATTATGAAGATTTTAAAAAATATATAGAGGCCATAAAGCAGGGTAAACACAACGTTTTATGGAAAGGGCAACCCATTTATTTTGCAAAAACCAGTGGTACTACCAGTGGTATAAAATACATCCCGATTACTAAAGATTCTATATCAAATCATATTAATACCGCCAGGAACGCATTGCTCTGTTACATGGCCCAAACCGGCAAGTCAGCTTTCGCAAATGGCAAATTAATTTTTTTGAGCGGCTCCCCGGAACTGGAACGTGTTGGAGGTATACCTACCGGCAGATTGAGCGGTATTGTTAACCATCACGTGCCCCGGTATTTGCGGGCAAATCAATTGCCATCTTTTGAAACGAATTGTATTGAAGACTGGGAAACAAAACTTGATAAAATTATTACTGAAACCATTGATCAGGATATGCGGCTTATTAGCGGTATTCCGCCATGGATGCAGATGTATTTTGATAAACTTACTGAAAGAACGGGCAAAAAAATAAAGGATATTTTTCCAAACTTTTCTGTAATGGTTCAGGGTGGCGTAAACTTTGAACCTTATAAAACAAAACTATTTGAAAGTATTGGCAAAACTATCGACACTATAGAATTATATCCTGCCAGTGAAGGCTTTTTCGCTTTCCAGGACAGCCAGTCCGAAGAAGGTTTATTACTTAATACAGACAGCGGAATTTTTTTCGAGTTTGTGCCTGCTGCCGAAATTTTTAACGATGTCCCCACCCGGCTTACTTTAAACCAAGTGGCTGTTAACGAAAACTATGTATTAATAATAAGCAGCAATGCAGGTTTGTGGGCTTACAACACAGGTGATACTATTAAATTTGTGTCATTAGATCCCTATCGTATGATAGTAACCGGAAGAGTGAAACACTTTATATCCGCTTTTGGCGAGCATGTAATAGGAGAAGAAGTTGAATCGGCTTTATTGGCTTCGGCAAAAGAAACCGATATTCAGGTTACGGAATTTACCGTGGCGCCTTTTATTTCAAAAGATTCACAAAAAAGTTATCATGAATGGTTTATTGAATTTGAAAATACACCTGATGACATGGGGGCATTTGCAGAAAGGATCAACCAGCATCTCAGTGAAAAAAATATTTATTACGATGATCTTATTAAAGGGAATATATTGCAACAACTGAAAATTTCTCCAATTAAAAAGCATGGATTTATTGATTATATGAAAAGTATTGGTAAGCTTGGCGGCCAAAATAAAGTTCCCCGTCTTACTAACGACAGAAAAATTGCCGACGAATTAAAACCGTGGGTTATTAATGTGGCGTCATTAACTCATTAGGTCATTTATTACCTTAACTCCCTTTTAAAAAAATGTCGAAAAAAAGAATAGCAATTTTTGGGTCAACAGGTTCCATTGGCACACAGGCTCTGGAAGTAATTGATAGTAACCCTGATCTATTTGAAGTTGAGATTCTTACTGCACAAACTAATGATACATTACTAATTCAGCAGGCGCTTAAATTCAAGCCCAACGCCGTGGTTATAGGGGACGAAAATAAATATGAAAAAGTGAAATCGGGTTTATCTTCTGCTGATGTAAAAGTGTTTTGTGGAGAAGATGCTTTGGAAGAAGCCGCAGATTTTGATACTTACGATATGATGCTGGCATCTATTGTAGGCTTTGCTGGCTTAAAGCCAACCTTAAAAGCAGTGGAAAAAGGGAAGGCTATTGCCCTTGCAAATAAAGAAACGTTAGTAGTGGCCGGCGATATTGTAATGCAAAAAGCACTGGAAAAAAAGGTGCCTATAATCCCGGTAGATAGTGAACATTCAGCCATATTCCAATGTCTTATCGGTGAAGCCCGTAACCCCATTGAAAAAATAATTTTAACTGCAAGTGGCGGTCCATTTCTCGGTAAAAAACCAAACTACCTTGTTAATGTGAAAAAAGATCATGCCTTGCAACATCCTAACTGGAAAATGGGTGCAAAGGTAACTATAGACTCTGCGACGCTGATGAATAAAGGACTTGAAATGATTGAAGCAAAATGGCTTTTTAACTTACATCCAAACCAGGTACAGGTACTTATTCACCCGCAAAGCATAATTCATAGCATGGTGCAATTTGAGGATGGCAGCATAAAGGCGCAAATGGGTTTGCCTGATATGAAATTGCCTATACAATATGCCCTTGCATTTCCAAAACGCCTGCCTAATAGTAATAAGCGTACAGATTTTAAAAAGATAAACCTACTTGGGTTTGAAGAGCCGGATACAAAAAC
This sequence comes from Ginsengibacter sp., assembly GCA_039919615.1. GTDB lineage: Bacteria > Bacteroidota > Bacteroidia > Chitinophagales > Chitinophagaceae > Ginsengibacter. The sequence continues at coordinate 7,692 of JBDSFG010000048.1, forward strand.
TTTCCGCAATCTTACCCTGGCAACACTGGCGCTTGCAAAGGGCGGTAATCTTCCCTGTGTTTTAAATGCCGCAAATGAAATTGCAGTATGGGCATTTTTGCATAACAGAATTGGTTTTTTAGATATGACGGCGGTAGTTGAACAAACAATGGATTATGTAACTTATATAGAAAAGCCAAATCTTGAAGATTATTTTGAAACGGACGGAGAGGCTCGTAATTTCGCGGCTTCATTAATAAAAATTTAAAACACCAATCCCCTGAACAGGAATAAGGCAAATAAATACAATTTTAACCGGTTGTAGTTTTGCTTAAGAAAATAACATCGCACATCTTACATTGTACATCTTACATTAAACATGATAACATTAGTAATTAATTGGTCGCAGGTTGGTTTGCAAATCGGAACTTTATTATTCTCTTTATCTATACTGGTAATTATTCATGAGTTCGGGCATTATATAACAGCAAAATTATTTAAATGCCGGGTAGAAAAATTCTACTTATTTTTTGACCCCTGGTTTTCTATAGTAAAAAGGAAAATTGGGGAAACTGTGTATGGCATTGGCTGGCTGCCTCTTGGCGGATACGTTAAGATTTCAGGCATGGTGGATGAAAGTATGGATAAAGAACAACTGAAACTACCGCCACAGCCCTGGGAATTCAGGAGTAAGCCGGCATGGCAGCGCTTAATAATAATGCTTAGCGGTGTTACCATGAATATTCTGCTGGCATTTTTTATTTATGCTATGATATTATATACCTGGGGGGAGAGTAAAACACCCATTCAGAACGTTTCAAATGGAATAGGAATATCTGATAGTATAATGTATGAGCTTGGGTTTAAGGACGGTGACAAAATAATTGGAGTAAATGATAAACCTATTTTTTATTACGAGGATATTATACCAAAGTTATTAGTGGGTGAAAAAGTTAGCATAGAAAGAGAAGGCAAACCTTTAAACATAAAGTTGCCTGTAAATTTAATAGGCAGCCTTGTTGAAAAGAAAAGAAGCGGAGTGCCTTTATTCGTTCCACGGTTTCCTGTTATTGTTGATATGGTGCCTGATACTTCAGCGGCAAAGCAGGCTGGCTTAAAACCTTATGATAGAATAACCGGCATTGATTCAATAGAAACGCCGTTTTTCGATACCTATGTTAAGGCTTCAGCCAACAGAAAAGGAGATTCCGTTAAATTAAAAATTGAACGTAACAACTCACCCCTTGTCCTCAATGCTAAAATTTCTACTGAAGGTAAATTAGGTTTTGTTTCTTATGGCAACCCATACGATCTGGATAGCCTGGGAATAATAAAAATGGAACACAAAAAATATAGTTTAGCCGCTGCCTTCCCTGCAGGAATAAAGCTTGCGGGAGAAAAACTAAAATTTTATATTGATCAGTTTAAAAAGATACTTTCTCCCAGCACCGGCGCCTATAAAGGATTAAGCGGATTTAAAGGGATGGCTTCTATCTTTCCAAAAACAAGCTGGAACTGGGAAGCCTTCTGGAATATCACGGCTTTCTTTTCCATTATTTTAGCTTTTATGAACTTATTGCCCATTCCTGCTCTTGACGGCGGCCATGTTTTATTTACGCTAATAGAAATGATAACCGGCCGCAAGCCCAGCGATAAATTTTTAGAATACGCCCAGGTAGCAGGCATGATAATATTGTTTGCTTTAATGCTCTATGCAAATGGCAACGATTGGTTTGGATGGGGGAAAGGAAAATAATTAACAATTGACAATTGATAGTTGATTATGCTGGCTAAGTAACTTTATTTTATTTCTTAGTGGTTTTGACGATGGCGGTTAATAATTTCAAAAGCTCTGTAACCTCAGCCTGAATAGATTGAAAACTTTTCTCATCCATGAAATTTTATTTATAAAGTAGCTCTATCCAATATTGAGTTTCATTTGCTTCTTTTAAAGCAATAGAAAGTTTATGAATGAAATCCGGCTTACTTTCCGCATGTTCGCTTTCTCTAATCATAGCACCCACTGCAGTTCCGGAACGAACCAACTGTTTAGATAAGACGAATTCTTTTTTAACCTCAATCAAATATTTATACAGTTTTATAATTCTTAAAGTGAATTCAAACGATTTTAGTTTTATAATATTTTCTTTCATTATCAATTATCAATTATAAATCTATCCCGATCTTCTTCATTAAAATAGATGCATTCAAGCTGGTACAGATTCCGGGTTTTAGCAGGTAATCAAAATATAATTCCTCATTACTTACCTGTGCATCAAAATGATAGTTTAAAATATTATCGGGATAGGACTCTTTTAATTTCGCCAGTTCAACATCATGAGTAGCGAGTATGCCTGAAGCATCTTGCCTGATGAGTTGTTTTAGCAAAGCAACAGATCCGGTATGCCTGTCCAGTGAATTTGTTCCGCGTAAAATTTCATCTAATAAGATAAAGACCTTTTCCCTGTTGTTTACTTTATCAATTATTGTTTTCAATTTTTTTAATTCTGCATAAAAAGTTGAAGTACTTTCTTCAAGGTTATCGGCCACACGCATACTGCTCACCAGAGTAACAGGCGATAAAATAAAATAATCCGCACACACCGGGGCCCCGGCCATAGCAAGAACTATATTTGTTCCGATACTGCGGAGGTAAGTACTTTTGCCAGCCATATTGCTGCCGGTTACAAGCATTAGTTCTCCGCTTCTTTCTATTTTAATATTGTTATTTACCCTTTTACTTTTATGGATAAGAGGATGGCCAACCTGCTTTCCGTCAATATGAAAATGCTTGTCATGCAATACAGGAAAGCTCCATTCAGGATGATTAAAATTTAAAATTGCAAGGCTATTAAGCGCTTCAAAAACACCAAGCATATCAAACCATTCAATAACATTTTCCCTGTTGGCATCTTTCCATTTTTCCAGGCTAAGTATCTGCTGTAAACTCCATAATAATAAAATGCTCAACGGGCCTGCCAGTACAAGATTATATCTAAGGTCTAATCTTTCTAAAATATTTTTTATCTTTTTAAGTTCTGCCGATGCCTTATTGTTTCTGCTAAGGTATTTTTGTTGCATTTTTAGAAGAAGAGAAGAACTGAATGAAGTTTTTTCTAACAGTTTTATACTGGCAGATAACACATCCAGTTCACCAACCATCTTAGACAATTGTTCATGAACCGGAGACACCTTCCTGTCAATGCCGTAAGCAATGACCATGAATGCCAATAAAAAATAAATGAACACCTGCAGTGATAGTTCGTCAGAAAAATACAGGATTACAACCGTTAAGATTATACCAGGCAACAAATACCTTAGCCATGTCCATGGTTTAAACTTTTCAAAACTGTTAGGTTCAGATAGCCATTCTTTAAGTCGTTCTTTTGTATATAGGTGAATTCCTTTCTCTTTCCCGATTGCTGCAAGCTCCTGCTTCCATTTTGTTTTATCCGCTAATTCCTTAATAGCAACTTGTCTTTCAGGGATGCTTTCCACATCCGCAACATTTAATAGCCAACTTGCTAAAGTGGCTGCGCCCATTTCAGATGTAGTGCGGTTTATATATTGAAATAGAGAAGCATGGCCAAAAATATCCAGGTCATTAGAATAGGGATGCTCTGCTTGTTTAAACTCATTTCCTTCTTTAAAATGGTAATAATCATGCCGGAGAGCCTTTAACTCATCTTCATTGATTTTTATTAAATGCCGCGTATGCTGTATGGCATATTTATTATCAATATCAGCAAAAACCAATCTTATAAACACCGTTAATAGAATAATTGTTGCTGCAACAGTCAACGCCAAACCGTGAGACCAAAGAAAATAAATTGCCGCAATTAAAAAAGCCGCGACAAAAAATCTTGATATTGCCAAATGGGATTTTTTCTCTAAAAGAAATGATAACCGCTTTTGCAATTGTTCTAATCTTTGCTTATAATAAGTATCGGGAAGCATACAGCTATTAATTAAAATGGCTGCAAATGTATGTGGCTTTAATAGAAATTAACTTTATTGCCAAAGCTTATTCAGGGAAATCGTAAATTGCATAGTCAATTATCAATTGAATCGGGGCCGACCGGTTTTGACAGCACAGTTCTTTATAAGTATAAGCATGTAGTGCGTTGCGTAGTCAGCACTTAAATCTTAATACGAAAACTTTAAATGGCAATACTTCGTATGCCATGGCTGCCTAATTCATTGAATTAGCAACCATTAGGGCCGGGATATTAGGCTGGCCTGTTGCCTGCGTCCCCGCCGACTCAAAACAATAACAGGATGCTGCAATCTAATGCCGTGAAGATTGCTTAAGAACATCCGGCTAAGGATCTGGTTGGTTAGTTTTGCCCCTGCTATTTCCCTACAACTAATGCAAAAATAAACATGTAGAAAACTTATGGCGGATGTGTTTGGACCAGGGTTCGACTCCCTGCGGCTCCACCTGAATATTAATTTTTACAGTAAAGAAGCCCGTAAAACACACATTTTACGGGCTTTTTTTGCGTTTTTAGGTTCTGGTTCATTCATTACCGTCCTCCGGGTTTGCCGGCTTTGTGACCGGCAAACATTCAATAGAACAGGAAAGACAGAAAGCTCTATCATTTTATCAACCTGTGATAGGTTACTTTTTCAACCACCTGGTATTTCAGCAAATAGCTTCCTGCTGCATAACTGTCCACATCAATCGTAATTGTTTGTGCTGTTAGTGGTATCAGTTGCAACGTTTTTCCTTCTGCGTTCATCAGTGTTAAAGTGCCTTTTCCTGAGAGGCCTGATATGGTTACCTTGTCTTTAGCGGGATTAGGAAAAACAGAAATCGGATGGTTGCCATACTGGTAAAGCTTCAGGATGTTACTGTAGGTAAAGCCTCCGTTTTTGTCAGCTATTTTTAAGCGATAATAGTAAAACCCTTCAAAAGTATTTTTGTCTGTGAGTGAGTAACTGTTATTGCCAGAACCTGTGGCATTTACTGAACCTATCAAATTAAATAACAAGCCATCTGTGCTTTTGATATTTGTGTTTGATAATTGAATTGGTAAAAGTGGCATGAAGACTCAATTGTAATAAAACGAATAAGCGGATACCTGGTCGCCCAAGGGCATATAAATCCGACCTTTTGTCTGGTAGAGATTTGGGAGATAATATTTGTTTTTGATTTGCTCTACGGCAGCAAAACTTTTATTACAAAAAAAAAGGGCACTGTCATAAGCTGCTTCATTAAGATAGACGTTTGCAAGCAGATGCAGTACATTTACAACATTGTTACTATCAGTGGCAACAGGTGTAAGCGCAAGGCATGTATTAAACCATTGTTTAGCCTGAGATAATTTGCGTGCAGACCAAAAATGATAGCCAAGCGCAAAAGCCATATTGCTTTTTTCTTCCCTGTCTTTACTTTTTGCAAAAACTTTTAGTGCCTGTTCCTGACCTGGCAAGGGTGCCTGAGCGGGGCTCTTGATTGCCGACATTATCAAGAGCCACACTATTAGGTTTTTAAGCAGTATTTTGTTTATCAGTTTTGGATGAACCAGGTGGATGATTTACCCGGTACAGTAAACAGTAATGAAGTCAGGCCATAAATTTATCAGATCCCGGATAGTAAATACTCTTTGAAAGTCTTATATCCGCATCCCATCTTTATACTTAGCTTCTTTTTATTCAATAAATTTTTTACTGCTTCAGGCATTGGTACTGTGCTTTGTATCACCGGCTCCACTACGTCATAAAATTTTACAGGATGGGCGGTCTCTAAAAATATTCCATTTAATTGAGGATATTGTTCAAGGTATTTCTTCAAACTAAGATAACCAACTGCACCATGTGGATCTAATAAATAATTATGAGTATGAAAGACTTTTTTAATGGCGTTTCGTGTTTCATTGTCAGAGATACTGTAACTGCTCAATACATTTTTAAGAGATTTAAATTCTTTATCAAACAATTCAAGTATGCGGACAAAATTACTCGGGTTGCCAACATCCATTGCATTTGACATAGTTGATACCGGGCTTTTTGCTGTAAAATTTTCTGTTGCAAGATATTGATGAACAGCATCATTAGCATTACATGCCGCAATAAAATGTGCAACAGGTAATCCTGAGCGATGGGCTAACAAACCTGCACAAATGTTTCCGAAATTACCGCTGGGCACACTTATCACAGGCGGATTATTTTTATCAGACCATTGCCTGTAAGCGAAAAAATAATAAAACTGTTGCGGCAACCAGCGAGCCACATTAATTGAGTTTGCAGAAGTAAGAAACAAATGTTTACTTACGGATTCATCTGCGAAAGCCTGCTTTACCAATTTCTGACAGTCGTCAAATGATCCATCAACCTCAATGGCCGTAATGTTTTTTCCATGAGTAGTTAACTGCAATTCCTGAACACTACTAACCTTGCCCGCAGGATAAAGAATAACAACTTCTACTCCGTCTACGTTGTAAAAACCATCTGCAACTGCACCACCGGTATCTCCGGAGGTAGCTACCAAAACGGTTATTTGCTTGCTATCTTTTTTTACAAAATAACCAAGGCACCGGCTCATAAATCTTGCGCCAACATCTTTAAAAGCGAGTGTTGGGCCATGGAACAATTCAAGAGAGAAAATATTTTCTACAATCTTAACTAATGGGAAATCAAAATTTATTGTTTCTGCTATTATTCTTTCAAGTTCATTTTTTGGAATAGCATCACCCACATAATCTTTAATAACGTTGTAGGCAATCTCTTCATTTGAATACTGATCAATATTTTCAATAAGCTTTTTATCAAGCTGTGGAATATGCTCGGGAAAATATAATCCTTTATCGGGCGCCTGGCCGTTTATAGTAGCTTGTTTAAAACTAATTTTTGGCGATTGATTATTTGTACTGTAATAAAGCATAATGCCAAAGGGGAAGAAATATATTTATTTAAAATTAAGAAAGAATAAAAAAATGAGTAAGCTTTTAAGTGTCATGCATCAGCTTTTACCTATTAACTAACAAGTGCCAACTGTCAACTATCACGTACCGTTATGCCTTTATTATTTATTGTCGTAACATAAGTATAGTAAGCCAACCCTGTAGCATCGTAAATATTTTTCATAATGTTTTCAACTTCGATAGCTGTGCTTTCTTCCTGGCATAACATAAATATTGATGGGCCTGAACCTGATATGCCACCACCTAAAGCGCCTGCTTCCAGGCTCTTGCTTTTAACATCATCAAACCCGGGGATCAGCATACTTCTCACCGGTTCAATAATTACATCTTCCAGCGAACGGCTGATAAGGCTGTAATCATTTTTTAAAAATCCTGCTACAAGGCCTGCAACATTTCCCCATTGTTTAATAGCATCTTTTAATAACACTTCTTTGCGCAAAATTTCTCTTGCATCGGATGTCTTCACTTCAATTTGCGGATGTACCACTGTTACATACATTGGCGGCGCAGGCAATGAAATTATATCCAACGGAAAAATAGAACGTACAAGAGTAACTCCTCCATATATGCCGGGAGAAATGTTGTCGGCATGTTTAACTCCTGATGCAAGCTTCTCCCCTGCCATGGCAAAACGTACAAGGTCTTCTTTGGTAAACTTATTACCCAGTAAATGGTTAGCAGCCACCACAACGCCTGCTGCACTTGCAGCACTGGAACCAAGTCCACTGCCGGGTTTTATGCGTTTATCAATAATTATTTTAAATCCAATGTTTTTATCTGCTTCCTGCATTAGGGCTAAAAGAGAAACTCCCGCAACATTCTCTTCCGGTATGGTGGGCAGATTGTAATTATCAACATGCTCGATCCTTATACCTGGTTCATCACTAAGAAAAACTTCCATCACATCCTGCGGATCATTTAATGCCAACCCTAACACATCGAACCCACATACCAGGTTGGCAATTGTCGCAGGAGCAAAAACTTTAATACCTCTGTTGCTATTGCCTAAAGGAAGATTACTGGAATTTTGCTTTTCTATATCCATGTTTTTTGTCTATATCCCCTAAAGGAGGATTAAATTTTTTCAAGCATATTCGATCTAAATCTTTACTAAAAAATTATTCAACGCACTTCCAACAGGCTAAGTTTTATCTGGCTGCTCTAATTATATCCGCAAACACCCCAGAGGCAGTTACTTCTGCGCCTGCCCCGGCACCTTTTACTACAAGCGGTTGTTCTGTATACCTGTCAGTATAAAATAATACGGCGTTATCCTTCCCATACAAATGATAAAAGTCATGCTTTGCATCTATGTGCTGCAGGCCAACAGAAGCGTTGCCGCCTTCTCCTGAAGTGGCGTTATGATAAGACGCCACAAATTTGAGTTTCGCATTTTCTGCTTCTGCTTCTTTAAAAATCTTCTTGAAATGTTCCTCATGCTTTTCCATCTTCTCATAAAAATTTTCAACATCACCCTGCATACATTCTTCCGGCATAAAAGAATTATTACTAATGTCTTCCATCTCTATTTTTTCACCAGTCTCCCTGGCCAGTATCATTATTTTTCGCATTACATCCGTACCGCTTAGATCTAATCTTGGGTCAGGCTCTGTGTAACCCTCTTCCTGCGCCTGCCTTACAATTTTAGCAAAGCTTCTTTCACCGGTATAATTGTTAAACACAAAATTAAGCGTGCCACTTAAAACAGCTTCAATACGGTTTACCTTATCACCGCTGCGAAGCAAGTCATTTAATGTACCTATTACCGGAAGGCCTGCGCCTACATTTGTTTCAAAAAGAAAGAGTGCATTAAATTCCCTGGCAAGGTCTTTTAAGTTTTTATAATTTTGGTAAGATGCGGAACAGGCTATTTTATTACAGGCCACTACAGAAATGCTTTTTTGCAAAAAATGGCCATATGTTTTGGCAACTTCATCGTTTGCCGTCACATCAATAAAAACTGAATTTCTAAGGTTTTTGGTTTCGATAACGGAGACCAGTTTTTCCATATTCATCACCTCTCCCTGCTGCAGTAATTCTTTCCAATTGGAAAGATCAATTCCTTCATCACTAAAGCTCATTTTTTTGCTATTGGCAATACCGGTAATTCGAACCTGCAAACGCAGATCATCCTGTAAGTGTTGTTGCTGTTGTTTCAATTGTGCAAGCAGCCTGCCACCTACATTGCCTGTACCGGTGATAAAAAGATTTACCTGCTTATAAGTTGTTTCAAAAAACTCTTCATGTAATACGTTGATCGCCTTTTTTACATCGGCTGTTGCAATTACGGCAGAAATATTTCTTTCAGATGAACCTTGTGCAATAGCCCTGATATTTACACCATTTCTTCCCAGAACGCCAAACATTTTCCCGCTTATTCCGGGATGATTTTTCATGTTGTCGCCTACAAGGGCAATAATAGCTAATCCCTTTTCAACAATCAGCGGGTCTACTTTTTTTGTCTCAATCTCGTATGCAAAAGCTTTGTCTACAGCGCCTTTTGCTTTATCTGCATTAACCTCTTCTATACCTACGCAAATGGAATGCTCCGATGAGCTTTGAGTAATTAGTATAACATTTATTTTTTCATCTGATAATGCCTCAAATAAACGTTTTGAAAAACCGGGAGTACCGACCATCCCGCTGCCTTCCAGGCTTAACAATGAAACTTTATTTATGCTGGAAATTCCCCTGATACTATTATCGTTTTTTTGAACATCACTTTCTATTAGTGTACCGGGATCGAGAGGCGCAAAGGTGTTTTTTATCTTTACAGGAATGCGTTTAAGCATTAACGGTTGTATAGTTGGCGGGTAAATTACTTTTGCGCCAAAGTGTGAAAGCTCCATAGCTTCCTGGTAAGATATGTGGTTAATTATTTTTGCATTGGATACTAACCTTGGATCTGCCGTCATCATGCCTGAAACATCGGTCCATATTTCTGCTACTGATGCGCTTAATGCCGCAGCAATAATAGCTGCAGTATAGTCGGAGCCGCCCCTGCCTAATGTAGTAGTTATACCAGTAAGATCAGATGCAATAAACCCCGGTACAACACACAGCGACGTATCAATGGAAAAAAAGAAACTTTGTATTTTTTTATTTGACAATGCAAAATCAACATTTGCATTTCCAAATTGTGAATCTGATACAATAAGCTCCCTGGCGTCTTTCCAGGTATTACTTATACCAAGACTTTTTAGTTTTGCAGCAAATATTTGTGACGATAATAATTCACCGTAGCTTATAATAGAATCCTTTGTGCGAAATGATAATTCCCTTAATAAAAAAACACCATTACAAATGTCTTCTATTTCATTACAGCGTTTTTTTACCATACTTAACACGCTGCTTTGCTGATCAAGCGGAATTAATTCTTTTACCGTCGTAAGATGTCGCTGTGCAATTGATTGTAATTTCTCTTTGTATAAATCGTTGCCTTGGGATGCCAGTGTTGCAGCTTCTAACAACGCATCTGTAATGCCGCCCATTGCGGACAATACTATAATAGTGTTGCTGTTCTTTTTAATGGCCTGTTGTATTATATCAACTACGGTGTTAATGTTTTCTGCATTAGCTACTGAGCTGCCTCCAAATTTTAAAACCTGCATAGATATATTTGAATATTGAATTATGTGTTAAGATAAAATTATTGTTCTGATGATGTGACAACGCCGGCATTATATGTAAAAATATAACCCTTTACGGGTGGTAGCAGTAATATTAGCAGTATAGAAGGAAAATGATTCCCGGCAAATTTGGATGCGCTTGATATAGATGTTGTATTGTGCCATATTTTATATGCAAAGCCGAAAATAACCAAATTGCCGGAAAAGCAAAAAAGTAATTAACTGCCCTCAATGTTTCTCAATTGGAGAAAGACAAAGCCCGCTACTTTGAAGAGGATTTAGGGGCTCAATCTTACAAATCAAAGGTTTTTTTCATAGCCTTAAATAAACCTTTTGTTGTCCATGTACCAGGAACAAGCATACGGCGCACAGTGTATATGGCATTGGTAGAATCACGTCGTGCAGATAATTGAAATGCCATTTTTATTTTCCGGCTGTGTAATTGTTCTATCGCATCTACATTCCATAGGCCGAATGGATACGCAAAATATTTTACTGGTTTCCCGATTATGGTTTCGAGTTTTTGCCTGGCTTCGTTTAGCTGTTTATCCCAATCTGCATCCGTGTATTCAGTTACCCTGTGATGGTCCCATGTATGGGCCGCAACCAAATTTCCATCGTCAGACAATTGCTTTAGCTGCTCCCTGTTTATATACCGGGGACGGCCAATTGAAATATTCATAATAAAGAAAACTCCTTTAAAGTTATGCTTGTTCATTTCAGGAACGCCAACCGTAAATTGTTCGAGATCGGTATCATCAAAAGTGAGCATTACGGCTTTCTGCGGAAGTGAAGCGTCTGTTTTTAAATAATTGTATAGCTCATCTGGTAAGATGGTTTTATAACCACTATCCGCAAGCGCCTGCATTTGTTCTGCGAAAATTTTAAGAGGCACCACATAATCCCCTGCTTTTGTATTCCGGATGTGATGATAACATAAAACTGGTATTTGTTTTCTTGAGAGAATAGTTGCTGCATCATTTGCAGTTAATAATTTCTGCGAATCAGGCACTTCCTTTGACACCGGCATATCCGGGTGCTTTATCTCATTATTCTTATGAGCACAGGATATAAAAAAAACTACGAGGCAAACAAAAAAGCAGGCTTTCATTTAATTTCAGTAAGAAAATTATTGGTATTGAATGTAGATAGGTTTGGGCGTAAACTTTAATAGCTCTTCTGGCTTATACAGCCCCTGGGCATTCTTTTTAATATCGTTTTTATAAAACAATTTAAAACCTGTGAACTCAACTGGTTCCCTATATATATATCTTAAGTATGTAGATTTTTTTAACGTCTTATCTCCCCAACCATCCATGTCAATTACAATCTGCACCTCAGGTACTTTTTTAATTCTTTGATAATCCGTTATCATACCCTGTGTAAACCTGTGAACTATTAAAATTTTTGGAGGAAGATTATTTTTCTTTACAACATCAGCCAAAAAGTCAACGGCAGCGTTTATATCATCCGCATTGAAAGTGCCAATTTTAGACCCGGGCCTTTCACCATTCTTCATAGAAAATTCAGGATCTATTCCTAAATGTACATTGGGCAATTTCAAATAAGGCTCCAATGTGGTCACTTCAGTTTTTATATTACTTGAACCTACCTGTACATCTACAAATACCAGTGCATTAATTTGTTTTGCCCAGTTCATTACAGTATCTATCTGGTGAAAAGGCATACGCATCCTGTATTTACCGTCTTTTCCCGGTGCGCCCTGTGCTGTTATTGCTATATAGTGTAAAGCGGGTATTACTGGTATTGATGTATCTGCTGCTTTCCACTTTTCTACCTCCTGTTGCAATTTCTTCAACATTTGGTCTTTAGGTAACTCGCCAAGGATACCCATGTTTTTGGAATACAGATTTCCATAAAAAGCAACCACCCTGTTGTAAGGAAAAATTGCGCCGGGTAAAGGATACGGATATTTTACCGGCCATAAACCGGTAGTATCGTTATTGCTGAGCTCCTGTAATTTCCGGTTATATTCAACGGTATCAATAGGATCTGGCCGGGATAGCACCTGAGTATCAGTACTGCTGGTTTTATTGGCTTTTAGCTGCGCAGAATCGGAAGCAGGGGTAAGTTTTTCTGCACCGCCGACACTGCAACTGAAATTTGGAGTAGAAAATAAAGTAGCAAGTGCAAGTAAATTTATAAGATTCACTTTCTTTGAGAAACAATTCATAGTAACGGGTATAACTTAAGTTTAAGAATTTCAAATATACAGAAGTATTTGTGCTGTCTGGAATCGATATTCGATAAGTCACTCTACAAACGTGCATTTAAAAGATTTTATTTTCATTAAGGTGTCCAAATACACTAATTATTATTATTGGCAGTAAATTAGATAGAAGGATAGTGTAGAAAAATGTTACCTATTACAAAACTTGTGGAACTTTGAATTTCAGGTACACCAGATTTTATATTATTTTATCAAGCTTCATAACATCAAAAAACATTTATGGATTACAATCAATTGACAAAAGAAGAAGAAAGCGTTATTGTTCATAAAGGGACCGAACGGCCTTTTACCGGTGAGTATACTAATAACAAAACAAGTGGCACCTATATTTGCCGGCGTTGTAACACAGCTTTGTATCGCTCGGCAGATAAATTTGATTCACATTGCGGCTGGCCAAGTTTCGATGACGAAATCCCTGGTGCAGTAAAACATCTGCCTGACGCTGACGGACACCGAATAGAAATTGTGTGCGCCAATTGCGATGCTCACCTGGGCCATGTTTTTAAGGGCGAGGGTTTTACAAAAAAGAACACCAGGCATTGTGTTAACTCAATTTCAATGAAGTTTAATACTGATACAAAATAAATGAGCAACAAAGGAACACCAGGTACCAAAATTTCGGGGAACTGAGAGTGTAGAAATTAGTACCGATAAATTCCCGTAAAATTAATCAAGCAGCTGTTTTTATCTTACCATAAACTCTTGTAAATCCGGCATGGAATTCGAGAAAGTGATTAGGCATTAAAAAAATAAACAATGGCTAAATCATCCAATCAAAAAAAAGAAACCTCAAAAAAGAAAAGCCCCTCAACACAAAATTTATCTTCCCAATTCGGACCTGAAGAATCAAAAATAGCGGGTACTTCTGCAGAACCTGAAACCGGCCTTAAAAAGCTTTTATAGATTCCATAAAAGATATTTACTGGGCAGAAAATCATTTGGTAAAATCATTGCCAAAAATGATTAACGCTTCCTCCTCTTCAACTTTCAGGGCGCACTAAGTGATCATCTCAAAGTAACTAAAGAACACGTTGCGAGGCTTGAAGATATTTTTGAAATGCTTGGAGAGAAAGCGCAGGCAAAAAATGTGACGCACTTCTGTTTTATATGATGCGGTATATGTTCCTGGGGAACTAACAGCATAGCCACACTTGAGGCGGAAGCTGATGCTGTTCATTTTTTAAATGAAGCTTTTAAACATTGTAAGCCTATTGCTGCTGATAGTGATGCTTTACAAGTATTAAAAGCAACTTATTTTGGAAGGAAACTTCCGGAAGATGAAAGTGAGCAAACTGCAATGATGGAGGATGTTGTAATCACAAATGATATTGATACTTTAACTGAAAGATTTAGTTCAGCTATTGCCCGGCATCGTTTTTGGGAAAGGGAGAAACCAAGGAAAGTTCCAGCGTAATTCTATTAAGTAATGATGAACGCGAATGCGTAAAAGTGTTCGCATTTTTTTTTTGACAAACCCGCCTTAAGCAAACCCTACTTACAAAAAATAATTATTGAAAGCACCGATATGAGTGCATTAAACTGCTGTAAAATTATTTAAGTATTGATTCTAACTTTTTATTCAGTACATCGCCACGAAGATTTTTTGCAATAATGCGGCCTTGGGGGTCTATCAATAAATTTTGAGGAATGCTTCTAACCTGGAACTGAGCTGCTACAGCATTTCCCCAGCCTTTTAAATCACTAACATGGCTCCACGCAAGATTATCCATTTGAATGGCATTTAGCCACGCCGGCTTTGCCTGGTCAAGCGAAACGCCTAATACCGTAAAGCTTTTTTCTTTATATTTATTATAAGCAGCAACCACATTCGGATTTTCCATACGGCATGGCCTGCACCAGCTAGCCCAGAAATCTATTAAAACAAATTTACCTCGCAAAGACGAAATAGTAAGAAGGTTTCCAGATGTATCCAACTGTGAAAATTCGCTGATAACCGATCCTAAAGGATTTATTTTAGATTCCTGTATCTGTTGACTAACATAGGCGCCAAGGTTTGATGATCTTATCTCCGGGGGTAAAAGGTTATACAATTCCTCAGCTTTTGAGCCATCTGCCGAAGCCTGGTATAGCCGGATAATTGCAAGCGGCGAAACGTATGACGCAGGATATTTTTTTACAAAATTCTCACTTATTATTTTTACCTCTTTTACGGCTGAAGAATCATATTCTGCATAAGGGTTAAAAATACCTGCATAAGGTTGTATTGCTTCTAAATATTCAGCGAATTGCCCGTGTGAGGGAGAGCCGGTTATCTTCAATTTATCTAATGCATCTTTGCTACCGGAAATTTTAATGTTGCTATTATCAAGAAATAGCGGAATTAGAGGCTGGGAATTTGCAATGATTAATCCTTTAAAAGCAGGCTCATCCATTTTACCGGTAATTACAAATTTTCCGCCCAGGATGGTTGCCTTCTTTTCTGGCTGACCCGTTTGTTCGTTTAAAAAAGATACATCTGTTCCGTCATTGAATCCACTTATTGTGCCGGTTATGATAAAGCCATCTGTTTGCGGTTTAACAGATATTTCTGTTTTGCTCTTAGAAGGGATTTGTTTTTTAGAAACAACCTGCTTTTGAGCAACAGCGAAAAAAGGGGTTAGTAGGAAAAGTAAGACTAATCTCATTGACTTTTTTTAATCAGCAAATTTACCCTGTTTTTATAAGATTGCAGCCTTATGATATACATTCTTTTATTTTAAAATTTCCTTAAGAAATATTTCTGTAGATAAGTTTATATCATCACTGTTTTGAAGTGCTTTAATATATGCACTTCCGATAATTGCGCCATCAGTATGTTGGCACGCACTTTTAAAAGTTTTGTTATCCCTTATACCAAAGCCAACGAGTATAGGATTCTTTAACTGCAGGTGTTTAAGTTTTTTAAAATACTCTTGTTGCAAACCAAGGTCAGTGTCCTTTCCTGTAGTTGAAGAAGACGAGACTGCATAAATAAAACCAGTGCTTAATTCATCTATCTTTTTTATTCTTTCGGTAGAGGTTTCCGGAGTAATCAGAAAAATAAAATCAAGCCCGTTTCTTTGAAATATTTCTTTGTATTCTGTTTCAAATTCGTATAAAGGTAAATCAGGAAGAATGATACCGTCAACACCGATAGCTTCCGCTTCCTCACAAAATTTTTCAATTCCATATTGCATTACAGGGTTTAGATAACCCATAAGGATAAGGGGCAATTTAAAAATCTCATCACCTGAAGGGGTTCTTATATTTTTTAATTGATCAAAAAGTTTATGTATGCTCATGCCATTTTTCAGAGCAGCCATGTTGCTTTGCTGAATAACGGGGCCATCTGCAAGCGGATCGCTGTAGGGAATACCAATTTCAACCATATCAGCACCATATTTTTGTAGCGCTAACAATACTTCTGTTGTACTGTTTAATTGGGGATAACCTGCTGTGCAATAGACATTGAGTATATTATGGTGCTTTGCTGAAAATAAATCTTTTATCCGGCTCATGGGTTAATTAGGGTTACTTTCATTTTTATCGTTGGTTTTGCATTCCTCCACATTTATAATTTAATATACTTCAGGTAAGTGTCAAGATCTTTATCTCCTCTCCCACTCAGGTTCACAACAACCACTTCGTGTTTTTTAAAATTAATTTTTGATAATGCGAAGAGCGCATGCGCCGGCTCTAAAGCAGGAATTATTCCTTCGAGCTTTGCTAATTCAAAAGCCGCATCGACAGCTTCTTTATCGGTTGCACTTAAAAAAATCGCACGACCACTTTTAAACAAATGAGCATGCATAGGGCCTATCCCCGGATAATCTAAGCCCGCTGAAATACTGTGCGGCTCTATAACCTGGCCATCTTCTGTTTGCATTACAAGG
>JBDSFG010000078.1:0-4501 GCA_039919615.1 Ginsengibacter sp.
AAGGTGAAAGCATTTTGCTTTCAGGATAGCCCACGCAGAGCCCACAGTATTGCCGCCCAAGGTGGAATAAATGCAGCAAAGAATTATCAAAACGATGGCGACTCGGTTTTTCGTTTATTTTATGATACAATAAAGGGTGGCGATTATCGCTCAAGGGAAGCAAATGTTTACCGCCTGGCAGAAGTAAGTGCGGCAATAATTGATCAGTGTGTAGCGCAGGGTGTTCCATTTGCAAGAGAATATGGCGGCTTGTTGAGCAATCGTTCCTTTGGCGGAACACAGGTGCAGAGAACATTCTACGCGGCAGGACAGACAGGGCAGCAATTATTGTTGGGAGCATACAGCGCCCTGGAACGCCAGGTGGCATTAGGAAATGTAAAAATGTACACACGCCATGAAATGCTTGAAGTGGTAATGATTGATGGAAAAGCAAGGGGTATAATTGCAAGAAATTTGATAACAGGAAAATTAGAACGCTATTTCGGGCATGCAGTTTTGTTATGTTCCGGCGGCTATGGCAATGTATTTTATTTGAGCACCAATGCCATGGGCAGCAATGTTACTGCTATTTGGAAAGCGCATAAAAAAGGAGCACATTTCGGCAACCCATGCTTTACACAAATTCATCCAACCTGCATACCGGTGAGCGGCGATTATCAGAGTAAACTTACATTAATGAGTGAGAGCCTGCGTAATGACGGAAGAATTTGGGTTCCCAAAATGAAAGGTGATAATCGCCGGGCAACAGAAATTCCGGAAGAGGAAAGAGATTATTACCTGGAAAGAAGATACCCGGCTTTTGGTAATCTTGTGCCAAGGGATGTGGCTTCCCGTGCCGCAAAGGAAAGATGTGATGAAGGTTATGGCGTAGGAACAACAAAGCTTGCTGTGTATCTTGATTTTGCTGATGCAATAAAAAGATATGGAATGATTGAAGTTGGGAAACACAATCTTACAAATGCCGGCGAAGCACAGATTATTAAATTAGGTAAAGAAGTAGTTGCAGAAAAGTATGGTAATCTTTTTGAAATGTATGAGAAGATCACAGGCGAAAATCCTTACGAGGTAGCAATGAGAATTTATCCTGCAGTGCATTACACGATGGGTGGCTTATGGGTTGATTACGACCTGATGACAACAGTACCCGGCTTGTATGCATTGGGTGAAGCCAATTTTAGTGATCATGGTGCAAACCGGTTAGGAGCTTCTGCTTTAATGCAGGGACTTGCAGACGGATACTTTGTCATCCCGTATACTTTAGGAAACTATCTTGCTGATGAAATAAGAACACCTTCAATTCCTGTTACACATACTTCGTTTGAAGAAGCGGAAAATGCCGTACGTAAAAGAATTGAAACTCTTATGAATATTAAAGGAAGTGAATCAGTTGAAAGCTTTCATAAGCGGCTTGGAAAGATCATGTGGGATAAATGCGGTATGGCAAGAAATGAAGCCGGATTAAGATCAGCCATTGAAGAAATAAAACAATTAAAAAAAGAATTCTGGACCAATGTAATGATACCCGGGGAAATAAATGAGATGAATCCTGAACTTGATAAAGCAGGCCGTGTTGCAGATTTTATTGAACTGGGAGAACTGATGTGTATAGATGCCCTTAATCGCAAAGAAAGTTGTGGCGGACATTTTAGAGAAGAGATGCAAACCGGCGAAGGCGAAGCTTTAAGAGATGATGCACATTACAGTTATGTTGCTGCGTGGGAATATACAAGTGAAGGGGAAGAGTTGCATAAGGAGAAATTAGATTTTGATGTAGTGCATCCGAGCCAGAGGAGTTATAAATAATTTAGAATGGATACCTGTCTTAAAGATTGGTTAGATATTGGAATAAAAGCATTTGGCTTAATTGCTGTGATAATTGCCGCACTTGGATATTTTAAGCAATTGAAAATAAAAAGGGGAGAGTGGCTACAATTATTGTTTGAAAAATTTTATGAAAATAAAAGTTATAAAGAAGTACGAAAATGGTTAGATTCGGAAGAACTTAATCAGAAAGTTAATATTGATGATACCACTATTTCAGAAGAAGATGAACAGTTTACAGATTTTTTGAATTTTTTCGAATTTATATCTAAGTTAGAATCTGATGGTCAACTAAGGCTGAAGGATATTGAAGATATGTTCGATTACTATTTAAGGAAACTTAAACAATCAGAAGTGAGCTCAAATTGGATTAATAAATATGGCTTTGAAAAGCTAAAAAATCTTTTAAATAAAATAGATAATGAATGACCGTGATTATTTATTTGTATATGGAACTTTAAGGAATGCCTATGATTTGAAGCTAAAAGAGCAGGTAGCAAAAGATTTACAATATATCGGAAGAGCAAAGGTTGGAGGATCGCTATACGACCTTGGAAAATATCCCGGAGCTATTAAGGAGAATAACAAAAATGAGGTTATAGGCGATGTATTCTTAATTGATAATCCTGACAGAACATTCAAAATACTTGATAAGTATGAAGGAGATAAATTTACCCGAAATAAAAATCGCATACGCCTGAGATCGGGAAAATTAATTGATGCGTGGGTTTATTGGTATAATCAAAAGCCTTCCGAAAAACAAAAGATCCGACATAAGGATTACCTGAATTATTTGAAATCGAAAAAGAAGAAACACAATTGAACATAGTAAGCTCTCCGGCATCATAATACGGTAATAAAACTCAGAAAAACTATAAATAAATAATCTAGAAAGAATACATGCTTAACGTCCCGTTTTTTACAAGTATGTTCCTTTTATTCATGAGTTGTTCCACCCAGCATAAAAGCCAAAATCAATTTAAAGAACAGCCGGCGGAAAAACTAAATGTAAGCAACAGGGAAAATGCAGAGAACAAAATTGTGTTTCTCACGCTGCAAATGACCCTGGCAGATAGCCTAAAGGACACTTATTCATTTTCTTTGACAAATATCATTTTTGCCGAAGGCGCTTTAGGTAAGAATTTATTTAATAATGATATACCAGTTGAACCACACTATTTGTATTGTGAAATTACGGATGAGCGTAAAAAAAGAGTTGAGGTTATTAAAGTACAAAATCCATTGATGAAAGTATTTGAATATTCTGCTGACAAACAAACTTTAGAAAAAAAATTATTTACAAGTAACACCGGAGAACTTTTCCTGAGATTTCAATTCACTAAAATTTCAAAGTATCTTACAATATATAAACCTCAACCCGGTTCGCTAACTTTAAAAAAAATATATTATGCCCAAATTTGACTCCCCTGCGGAAAGATTTAAAGGCTGGATATTTATAATGATCATTCTTTTTACTTCGTTACAAAGTATTTCGCAAATATATCCTGTTGATACTTTAATGCGAAACGGGGAACGTGCTAACCGGCTAAATCTTGTTTATTTGAGCGATGGCTATTTGAGCGCTCAACTGCCAACTTACATAACCAATGCAACAACAATAAACGATGCTTTCTTTTTGCAAACACCCTTTGCAGAATACAGGAACTATTTTAATGCCTTTGCTATAAACGTACCCTCTGCTGAAGCCGGTGCAAAGCACCCGGGCGCAGCATCTGATGAGGGTACTTCAGGTGGCCAACCTGTGGCTAACCCAAACAACAATTATCAAAGCACCTTTGATTATTTTTCAATTCACAGGCTGCTGGTACCACAAAATAACGCGGGCATTAACAGTGCTTTAGCAAGTAATCTGCCGGATTATAGCCAGGTATTTGTGGTGGTGAACTCCCCGTATTACGGAGGGTCAGGAGGTACTTATGCAACGGCTTCCAGCGATGCTTCTTCTGCAGAAGTGGCAATTCATGAAATTGGAGATTCTTTCGCAAACCTTGCAGATGAATATTGGGCGGGAGATTTTTATGCCGGCGAAAAAGCTAACATGTCTGCTGACAATAATCCAGCTACTGAAAAATGGAAAGACTGGATTGGCGTAAACTCAATTGGTATTTACCTTAACGGTACAACTGCAAGTTCAATTAACTGGTACCGCCCTCACCAAACCTGTAAAATGCGATTCCTTAATAACCCTTTTTGTTCTGTGTGCACGGAAAGGTTTATTGATGTAATTCATCAAAGGGTAAATATGATTGATACCAATACACCTTCTTCCACGTCATTTACTCTATCAAACACTGATCCTGTAGATTTCTCCATTACAGCAGTAGAAACAACACCTTCTACCATAGGCATAAAATGGTATTTAAATGGATCTGCAACACCTTTTGCTGTTAATCAATATTCAGTCACGGTACCTTTTTCATCATTCAACAACGGCAATAATACAGTTAGGGCAGAAGTACTCGACAGTACTATTCTTTCAAAATTATACTTACCTGGCGCAGGTTATATCGAAAATTTAACCTGGACGGTTAACCGGCCTGTTGCTTTGCCCGTCCGGTTATTGTCGTTCTCAGGAAAGGTAAATAATAATGCAGGGGCATTAAACTGGGATGTTGATACCCCTGATGATGTGCAAACATTCGAACTGGAAAAAAGCAGG
>JBDSFG010000080.1:0-4931 GCA_039919615.1 Ginsengibacter sp.
ATGACGGTGATCTTGACCTACTAGTGGTAAACCAGGAGCCTGTAGTTGATTACCCCGTACCATCAATTACAAGATTATTCAGAAACGATTCTACCCGTGGCAATTGGATAAAAATTTCGCTCAAAGGTCTGCAGGCTGAAAGTCATGGTATAGGTTCTAAAATAGAAGTCGAGGCAGGAGGGAAAAAGATGATTCGTGAGATTGATGGCGGAGCTTCCAGCCACCTTTCCCAGAGTTCTGTAATAGCTCATTTTGGTTTAGGTAACAGTTCAAAAATAGATAAGATCACTGTCTACTGGACGGGGGGTAATAAGCAAACAATTACAAATGTAAACGTCAACCAAAAAATAACCATTACCGAGATTCCTCAAAAAAAATCAGCTTCACGTTTTTTTATTTATGCGATAGTTGCGCTGGCTTTTGCCGCTCTGGCATTGATGATTATGCGACGAAAAAAGAAGGTATAAGTTTATTCTGTCAGGTTGTTAAGATAGGCTCAACTAATTTCCAACTCTTTTGCGGGATCCCAAAAAAGCTTATCAAAGTTCACAATCAGATCGTTTTCTACTTTAATCTTCTCTTTTTTCAAAAGTTTTTCCATGGCAGTTGGTGAGCCGAAATGCGCCTTGCCTGATAACATCCCGTTTCTGTTTACTACCCGGTGCGCCGGAACTTTGGGTTCTATTGAATGAGCTGCGTTCATTGCCCAGCCTACCATTCGGGCTGATAATTTCGTTCCAAGATAGTTAGCGATTGCACCGTAAGACGTTACTCTTCCCTTTGGAATCTGACGGACAACTTCATAAACATTTTCAAAAAAGGTATATTCCTTATTTAGACTTCCTGGTTTCTCAACTGCATCTTTTGGCTTTCCGGGTCCGGCGTTTTTATTTTTCTTTTCCATAGACGATTCTTATGGGCGGTTTGATGCTGCTAATAATTTGCTGCGCAATGGTTCTGCAACTTTCATATAACTAAAGGGGCAATGTTTGCAGCCATTTCCGCAACATTCTCCTCTTTCTAAAAGGTACTTTGCAGTAAATACTGTGTATCCTTGTTCATCAAAATAAAAATCTTCCTTTTCAATTAATTCCTGTTTCATTAATGTTTAATTCTTCATTTTTTAATAACCCCGAAAATATTTCATCATCATCCGCTAAAACTTCGGGCAGTGTAAAACATAAATAAAATATACAGTTGCTTTGAGCAATGTCAAGACTTTCATAGTATGTATGTATGTTTAGTTCCGGTTGCAGATTTTTATTTTTATAAAGATCTTTTATATCAGAAATTATAGCCAATCCGTAATGATCAATAGCCAATTTTGTAAAGTGATAAAGATCCGGCGAATCAGTTTTAAGATGTATATAACCTTCCGGCTTTAATATTTGTTTGTATAACCTTAGAAATTTTGGATGTGTCAACCTTTTTTTTGCTTTGGATTTTCGTAGTTGCGGATCAGGAAATGTAATCCAGATCTCATGTACTTCTCCCGGCTCAAAATAATTATCAATCTTATCTATTTGAGTTCTTAGAAAGGCTGTATTAGTTATTTTTTCATCCAATGATTTTTTTGCGCCAACCCAAAGCCTGTTTCCTTTAATATCAACACCTATATAGTTTTTGTCGGGGTAAATTTTTGACAACTCAACAGTATATTCTGCTTTGCCACATGCTAATTCAAGAACTAAGGGATTATTGTTTTTAAAAAATCGCTTCCATTTGCCTTTTATATCCAGTGGGTATTGCAAAACATTTTGGAAGGAATTGATTTCTGCAAATCTTAATAATTTTTTTTGCCCCATAAGAGCAAAAATACAAACCAATGAATTTAAGCAGGAATAATAATTCCTTCACCAAATGCTAACTTGTATTCATTATTATTAACGGTAGGTTCAGCACCCCCTTAAATTATTTGAATGTCATCAAACGGAGATGTGGTTTCTACCAGTTATTCGGGAGCGCACAGTTGCATAAACTATACGTCAAATAAATTTAAGAAAGATGAAGGTTTATGAATACTGGCAGGTTATCCGGCTGCTTTATTAAAGAGGGTCGCCAAAATCAATAACTAATGAGCTTTTCTACGGCTTTTTCCAGCCTGCTCTTTGCAAGAAAGTTCTTTTCTAATTCTATATTAAATGGTATTGCAGTATCCAAAGAAGCACATCTCATAACAGGCGCATCAAGCCACTCAAAGCAGTGTTCATTTATCCATGCTGATATTTCTCCGCCAATGCCACCGGTTAAGGTATCTTCATGCAATAGTAATATTTTACCAGTGTGCTTTACTGCTTCTTTTATTGCCTGATAGTCAAGCGGCAGCAGGGTTCTCAGGTCAAGAATATCTATTGAAAGTTCCGGATGACTATCTGCAAATTCTGTTGCCCAATGCACACCGGCGCCATAAGTAATTATACTAATATCGCTGCCCCGGCGCACTGTTTTTGCTTTACCAATTTCTGT
Organism: Ginsengibacter sp.; assembly: GCA_039919615.1. Taxonomy (GTDB): domain Bacteria; phylum Bacteroidota; class Bacteroidia; order Chitinophagales; family Chitinophagaceae; genus Ginsengibacter. The sequence goes on from JBDSFG010000080.1 coordinate 2,467, forward strand.
TTCATAATACGACGTTGGTACTTCTCCGCTAATACTTCTGTATAACGCTTTGTGCTCAAAAAATAAAACGGGATTAGGATCATTTATTGAAGCTATTAATAGCCCTTTTGCATCTTCAGGTGTTGATGGATAAACAACTTTTAAACCCGGAGTATGCACAAACCAGGCTTCATTACTCTGACTATGGAAGGGGCCGCCACCAACACCGCCGCCAGTTGGCATTCTTATTACTACATCTGCATTTTGCCCCCAGCGGTAATGAATTTTTGCAAGGTTATTTATTATCTGGTTAAATCCAGCAGTTACAAAATCTGCGAACTGCATTTCCATTACACTTTTATATCCTTCGAGGCTTAAGCCAAGCGTTATACCCACTATTGCGCTTTCGCAAAGAGGGGTATTACGAATTCTTTCTTTGCCAAATTCTTCCACGAACCCCTCCGTTATTTTAAACGCTCCGCCATATTCAGCAATATCCTGTCCCATTAAAATAAGCTTTGGATGCTTTTGTAATGATTGGCGCAAACCGTCCGTTATTGCATCTACAAAACGCTTTTCAGTTAATAGTTGATCGTTGCCGGTTGATATTTTTTTTTCATTCCCAATTATTGGTAACTGCGAACTGTCAGCTACCGGCTTTTCTGCGTACATATCTTTTAGCTCCTCTTCTGAATCAGGAATAATGGGTTGGTATTGCGCTCCTGCTTTTAGTTCTTCCTCTATATAATTTTTAATTTCATTTCGGATTTCCGCAATGGTTAGCTCGGTTAAAATGTTTTGCTTAACTAAATAGTTGCCATAATTTTTAATTGGATCTTTTTCATACCATTCCATAAACATTTCCTTCGGTATGTATTTGGTGCCACTCGATTCTTCATGGCCCCGCATTCGGAAAGTCAGACATTCCACCAGGTAAGGCTTTTTATTTTTTATACAATATTCACGAACTCCCTTAATAGTGTCATAAACTTCTAAAATGTTATTGCCATCTATTTGTACGCTTTCCATTCCATAGCCCGTACCCTTATCTGTTAGGTTTTTGCAGCGGTATTGTTCAGTTATTGGGGTGCTTAAACCATACCCATTGTTTTCGATAATAAAAATTACCGGCAGGCTCCAAACTGAAGCAACATTCAAGGCTTCATGAAAATCTCCTTCGCTGGTGCCGCCTTCCCCTGTAAATGACAGGGAAATTTTTAAGGCTGATGATGAGGAACTTTCCGCCGCTAATTTGCAGGCCAATGCTGCACCATCTGCAACGGCGAGCTGAGGGCCGAGATGGGAGATCATTCCGCAGATAAAATGCTCTTTTGAACCAAAATGAAAACTTCTTTCTCTGCCCTTACTGTAACCTTCATTAGCGCCCTGCCACTGCATAAACAATTTATGTAAAGGCATTTTTCTGCAGGTGAAAACACCGAGGTTGCGGTGCAATGGCATTATCCATTCATCAGGCTGCAATGCAAGAGCAGCGCCAACTGAAATAGCTTCCTGCCCGATTCCGCTAAACCATTTAGAAATTTTTCCTTGTCTCAATAAAACCAGCATCTTCTCTTCAATCATCCTGGGGAGAAGCAGATTTTTATAAAGATCAATTAAAGTGTCGTTGGAATATTCTTTCCGGTCAAATTGCATTTTGCGAATTTCAATTATTCATTTCAATTAACAAGAAAATTTGACCCTGTCTAAATGTTCTCCAGGGAGAGGATGTGCGCTTCCCGTTTAGAGAAGGGTTGGGATGAGGTTAAGATCACCTCTGATCTTTTAATAACTTTTGGAGTACGGAAGAAATAACAGTCAGAAGAAAGCCAAAGATCAATGCCCATAAGAAACCATTTATATTAATTCCGGAAACAAAATGATCAGCTAATAGAATGATTAAAACATTGATCACTAAAAGAAAAAGTCCTAGGGTAATAATGGTAACAGGTAGAGTTAGAATAATAATAAGTGGCTTAACGATGGCATTTAAAAAAGCTAAAACCAAAGCAAAAATAATTGCCGTGGGAAAGGAATTAATTACTACGTGGGGATTCAAAAGCTTCGAAATTATATATACTGCAACTGCCGTGATAAGTAAATTGGTGAGAAATCTCATAACTATTTTTTTTCTAAGATACTTTAAATCACAACCAATTCAAAAAAATCACCAGGCTGCAAATATTTATCTGCAAGTTCTCTCAATTCCTCAGCCGTTATATTTTTTATGGTGTTCATTGAGTCATAAAAATAACTCTCATCCAATCCATTTAAAATAAGATTTTTCCATCGGGCAATTATTTGAAAAGGGCCATCTATGTCACCAAGGTTGGTGCCCATTATATAATTTTTTACCAGCAACAGTTCTTCGTTGTCAACTAAATTCTCTCTTAATAATTTCATCTCCTTATATATTTCCTGTATGGCGGGTTCGCAAACATCTTTCCCCACTTCAGTACTTACTATTAATGCAGATTGCTGAATGT
>JBDSFG010000087.1:0-31414 GCA_039919615.1 Ginsengibacter sp.
ATTCTTACCATTGACCGGGCTTTGATAAAAGGTATAACCAGGTTCAATAAAAATAAATTTACACCACTATTATTCAGAGGGTTGCTCGCACTTACTATTGGCATTTTTATGGCACAGCCTGCCTTGCTTTTTATGTTTGATAAGGAAATTAAAATGCAAACTTCTTTAGATAATGAAAAAAGGAAAATGCATAAAAGGGATGAGCTTGATGCATTATATAAAACCCGGAAAGATGAATTGACAAATCAAAAAATTCAATTGCAAAGTGCGCTGGATAAAAAATATGAAGATGTTTTAAAAGCAAGAGAAAACTATATAGCGGAGGCCGATGGCAGCGGGGGCACGGGAAAAATTGGTATCAAAGACATAGCGCTGGCTAAGAAAAATGAGTATGAAAAATTAGACGCTGAGTACAATAGCCTTTCCGAAGTATATCAGCAGAAAATAAATTATGTTGACACAGAATTGAAAGGGATACAGGAAGATATTAAAAAAGAACAGGGGGTATTCACCGGCTATTTCAATGATGGCTTTTTAACCAGGATAGAAGCGCTCAATAATCTCATAAAAAGCAATGGTGCCCTGCAATTCAGATACTACCTGCTGGTAGTGATTTTATTATTGATTGAGCTTATGCCCGTGATAGCAAAAACATTATTGCCTTCAGGAGTATATGATGAAAAAGTAAGACTAAGAGAAGAAATGGAAACAGAAATTGCACGTTCCAATATAAGTAAGGAACAGCAATTAAAAGAGCTATATAACTCAATGGCTAAAACAAATGATGAAGAGGCTATTACTGCCTTTTTCTCCATTACCAAAGAAGATAAAAATGAAAAAATAAAAGCTTTTTCAAAAAAATGGCGTGATGAAAATCACGAAACTTTTGATGGTTTATGGACAAAAATGAAAAGGGAGATTTTAAGTAAACAGGAGAATTAGAAGGTAAACAGACAATGTTCAAATCATAAAATACATCGTACGTTCCACATCGTACATCCCACATGTTTTATATCATCTCACTCTGCAGCAAAGGATTTTTTACCGCATTTTTTGTTTCTGCAAAATCTTTTGCAACTTTTATAAAATGAACAAAAATGGGTTGTGGATTTTCAACGGTGCTCTTTAATTCCGGGTGGTATTGAACACCAATAAAAAAGGGATGTTCCATCAATTCAATAATTTCAACCAGGCCGGTACCGGGGTTTATGCCACTTGCAATCATTCCTGCCTTTTCAAATTGCTCTAAATAAGCATTATTAAATTCATACCTGTGGCGATGTCTTTCGCTTATTTGTGCAACACCATAGATTTTGGCGGCAAGTGTACCAGGTTTTATCTCACAGGGGTATGCACCTAAACGCATAGTGCCACCTTTCATTGTAATTTTCTTTTGTTCCTCCATCATATCAATTACAGGGTCTGCACTATTGGGTTGCATTTCAGTGGAGTTGGCATCAGGTATTCCTAATACATTTCTTGCAAATTCAATAGCAGCCATCTGCATGCCGAGGCAAATACCAAAAAAAGGAAGATTATTCTCCCGTGCATATTTTACTGCAATCACTTTTCCTTCCACGCCTCTGAAACCAAATCCTGGGGCTACTAACAATCCGTCCAGTCCGCGTAGCTTCTCTCCAACATTTTCGTTTGTTATAAATTCGCTATGCACATTTACCACCTGAACTTTGCAATCGTTCATTGCGCCGGCATGTATAAATGATTCTAAAATTGATTTGTAGGCATCTTGTAATTCAATATACTTACCAATTAATCCAATGGTAACTTTATACCTTGGGCGTTTTAATTTATCTAAAAATTCTTTCCATTTACCCAGATCGGGTTCTTTATAATCAGTAATATTTAATTTTTTCAATACAATTACATCAAGCTTTTCTTTTAGCATAGCCATTGGTACCTCATAGATTGTTGAGGCATCAGCGGCTTCAATAACAGCATCTTGCTTAACATTGCAGAACAAAGCTATTTTCCTTTTCAGATCTTCTCCTAAAGGCTTCTCGGTACGGCAAACTAAAATATCCGGATGAACACCATTTTCACTTAATAATTTTACACTATGTTGTGTGGGCTTGGTTTTTAATTCTTTGGCAGCTTTCAGATAAGGTATTAGCGTTAAATGGATCACCAGGCAATCTTCATCAGGCATCTCCCACTGAAGCTGGCGTACAGCCTCAATAAATGGAAGACTTTCAATATCACCAACAGTTCCGCCTATTTCGGTAAGAATTATATCATATTCATTTTTCTTTCCCAGCAACAACATTCTTCTTTTGATCTCATCTGTGATATGAGGAATAACCTGCACCGTTTTCCCAAGATAGTCACCTTCTCTCTCTTTATTAATTACGGTTTGATAAATACGCCCCGTTGTTACGTTGTTGGCCTGCGAAGTGAAGATGTTTAAAAATCTTTCGTAATGCCCCAGGTCAAGATCAGTTTCTGCGCCATCTTCTGTTACATAACATTCCCCATGCTCGTAAGGGTTAAGTGTGCCAGGGTCTATATTTATATATGGGTCAAATTTTTGAATAGTAGTTTTAAATCCGCGGGCCTGCAATAACTTAGCAAGGGATGCGGCAATAATACCTTTACCGAGAGATGATGTTACACCACCAGTAACAAAAATATACTTAGCCATATGCTCTTATTTTTATAATTTTTTATTTATGTTATTTTATCAGCAATCTTAGCTTTTTAAATAAATGAAAAAATAGTTTTTACTCAGCAAGATTGATCTTAACGAGATTTTTTGCTGATTTAAAAAATGAATTTATCTAAAAAATGATTTGACCGGCGGAAAAATTGGAAAAGTAAAATCCGGGAGGTCATACAAACTTACATTATTATTTCACGGGAAAAAATTGAGGAAAGAAGTTTGTGGAAAAATAAAGGGTAAATCTAATAACTTTAAGGATGAGTTATAAAATCTGCTGTTCAGTTATATAACCATTGAATTCCAGGGATTGTGATTTAATATTCTTCTTTAACTAATAAACCACTGCTTAATAAAATCACAAACAATCATTAATGAGAAACTACTTTGTATTCATTTTAATACTGTTGGTATTTGTTAGCAGGGCTCAAAAGACTCAGATAATATTTGATAGCAAAAATAAGCTAGCATTAGCGTGGGATAATAAAGAAAGGCTCTCCAACGGTACTGCCTTACTGCAAAGTAATCAATCAATTAGTGCCGGGCACCGGGTAGTAAACGATGTAACCTTATTTTGGGTTTTACCAGATAAAAAAACAGTTGATGCTAAACAGTTTGCGGGATTATTTTTTGATGATATGCCTTTATATAAGCAGGGTATTGCCCTCTGGCGTTATAAACCCTGGAATAGCTGGACAAAGCCTATGAAAATGGCAACAGCGTCAAAAATGCCTGAAGATGATGTACAGTTTTACTACTGGCAGTATGAGGATGGAGTTTATGGCGCAGCAGTGCCATTAAGCGGTAATGGCTTTAGAACTACCTTGGGAAGTAATAATGCAAAATGGGGAAGCAAGGCAGTAAGTTATGCAGACAATAAAAATATTGACAGCATACCGTGTATGGCCATTGCTTTTGGTAAAGAACCTTTTGAATTATTTGAAAGGATCTATAGTACTGCATTAAAATTTATGGGCCAAGGTGAAAACCTGCGTGTAAAGAAAAAATTTCCTGAGCCTTTTAATTATATCGGGTGGTGTACATGGAACGCATCCGATAATGGGAATAATTTGAATGAAGCACTATTATTAAAAGCCGCAAAAAGCTTTTCAGACAATAAATTTCCTCTTGGCTGGATGCTGATAGATGATGGGTGGTTCCAGAGTAATGACAGGCAACTGCAATCTTATTTGCCGGATGCAAAACAATTTCCCAACGGTTTTAAACCTGTAATTGATAAATTAAAAAATCACTTTGGTATAAAGTATATAGGTGTATGGCATGCATTTAACGGACTTTGGAATGGCATTGATCCGGGTTCAGTTTTAGGAAAACATTTTGCGCCGGCTATGTTTTCATGGACACAAAAAGAAAGGCCTGACAAAGAAGATGCACCGCTAAAAATATATCACTTTATAAAACCTGACAGTGATTCACTTAATGTTTTTTATAATCACTGGCATCGCTATTTCAAGCAGCAGGGCTTTGATTTTGTTAAAGTAGATAACCAACTGGTTGTAGAAAAAATGGCGGTTAACAATTATCCGATTTTTACTTTATCCGATTCTATGCATAAGGCATTGTATCGTGCAGTAAATAAATATTTTAATGGTGCCATTATCAATTGTATGGACATGACCGCGGATGCATACCTGAACTTTGGTACATCTGCAATTGCCCGCAGCGAGGAAGATTATTTTCCTTATGAGCCAAAAGAAAACTATAACCTGCAAAGAGGTAATGCTGCAGCACATGTGTTACAGGCAGTTTATAATTCTATTTACTTCGGCCAAATGGTATATCCTGATTTTGATCTGTTCCAGTCACACAACCCTAATGCAATATTTCATGCAATTGCAAGAGCCATTAATTGCGGACCCATTTATATAACCGATAATATTGGTGAACAAAAATTTGATGTGCTTCGTCCCCTTATTTACTCTGATGGCAGAATTATAAGAAGCAGTACTCCGCTGCTGCCTACAGAAGATTGCCTGTTCCAGGTGCAGGATGCAAAATTGTTTAAGGCTTCTTCAACGGTTCGTAACGCAGGCCTGTTGGGGGTATGGAATGCTGCTGATGCGGATATAGTTGAAGGAAGTATAAAACCTGCTGATGTAAGGAATCTAAAAGGAAATGATTTCGTTTTGTACGAATATTTCTCACAGTCATTAAAAACAGCAAAACGTAATGACAGTTTTTCATTAAAACTGAACCGCCTTGGGTACCAGTTATATTATGTTGTGCCGGTAATAAATGGTCTTGCGGCATTGGGCTTAACAAATAAATATAATGCCCCCGCTACTATTTTAAAAGAAGAATGGAGCAGCAACAAGGTAACCATTGTTTTGTATGAGGGTGGAATGTTTAAGGCTTATTGCAATAAGCGTTCTCTAAAAATTACTTTGAACGGAAAGGCGATTTCAGGTTATGTTTTAAAGAATCAGGAACTTACTATTAATATACCAAAACAAAGTAAACCTGTAATCAGTATTTCATGGTAAATCAATTCTGTTTTACAGGGTATTAAAAAAAATTTAGTGATGCAATGTGGTTTAGAATTGCCATCTTCATTTCATCTGCTTTTTTTACAAGATCACTTTCTGCCACTAAGTCCTTGCTCTCACAATTCCAATAATGCTTTAACAGGATCTTTCCCAAATAATAGCTGTTCAGGATTTTCAAGCATTTCTTTTACTCTTACCAGGAAGCTTACTGATTCTCTGCCGTCAATTATGCGGTGGTCATAACTTACGGCTAAATACATCATTGACTTTACGACTATCTGACCGTTTACTACAACAGGCCTTTCCTGTATTTTATGCATGCCTAAAATGGCAGATTGAGGAATATTTATTATTGGTGTACTCATTAGAGAACCAAACACACCACCATTGGTTATAGTAAAAGTTCCGCCAGTCATTTCTTCAATGGTAAGTTTATTTTCTTTTGCTTTAGTTGCCAGTTCCACTACCTTTTTTTCAATATCAGCCATACTAAGGCTTTCAGCATTTCTTATTACAGGAACTACCAAACCCTTTGGTGCAGATACAGCAATTGATATATCGCAGTAATCATGATACACAATATTTTCTCCGTCAATCATCGCATTTACTGCAGGCCACTCCTGCAATGCGAAGCAAACCGCTTTGGTAAAAAAACTCATAAAACCAAGGCCAACTCCGTGTTTCGTTTTAAATATTTCTTTGTACTTGGTTCGCAGGTCCATGATGGCGCTCATATCTACTTCATTAAAAGTAGTGAGCATGGCCGTTGTGTTTTTAGCTTCAACTAACCTTCGGCTAATAGTCTTACGCAGGTTACTCATCTTCTCCTGCTTATCTTCTCTGCTAAACATTTCTTTACCCATTGGCCTGCCGGGGTGCGACAAAGCCTCCAGTACATCATTTTTTAAAATTCTTCCATTTGAACCTGTGGGTTTAACTGTTGCAGCATCTAACTTTTTATCTGCTAAAATTGCCGCAGCTACAGGAGTTGTTTTTATGTCAGGTGAAGATTGTGCCTTTTCTATTTTTGGTTCCGCAACCGCATTTGTTATTGGTCCAGGTTTTTTTGCTTCTTCTTTTTTTGCTTCTGTTTTAACTTCCGTTTTTTCTTTTGTCTCTGGCTGGGCAACGCTTTCAGGCTTTTGTGCGGTATCGTCTATGGTGCATGCTACATCACCAATTTTTAAAGTATCCCCTTCTTTTGCAATCGTTTTTAATATCCCTGCCTGCTGTGCATTTATCTCAAACGTTGCTTTCTCACTTTCGAGTTCCGCAATTACCTCATCTCTTTCAACCCATGATCCATCATTCTTTAACCATTTTACCAGGGTAACTTCAGTTATACTTTCTCCAACAGAAGGTACTTTAATTTCTATCGCCATTGTTGATTTTTTACAGGTACAAACCTACATTAAAATGCCAAATACTCAATACCAGCAATTGAGCAGTTTTCTTATAAAATCTTTTTAAAAAGTATTTAAAATAAACGCTAAGTTTAACGCCAACACAAAACAAATATCTTAATGAATTACTCATCTCATCTGGCAGTTGCTAAGAATTTATTATCTGCATATACGCCTTCTGCCCCATTCCATCTTTATTTAAAAGTATATTTTAAACAAAATAAAAAGCATGGCAGCAGGGATAGAAAATTAATAACTACGTTATGCTATAACTATTATCGCTTAGGGTTTACACTAAAAGATATTCCTCTTGAAGAAAGAATATTAATTGGATTCTTTTTATGTGAACATAATCCTTCAGAATTTTTGCAATCATTAAAGCCTGAATGGAATAAGATAATAACCAAGCCAATAAAGGAAAAATTAGCCATCGGAAATTGGCAATCCGAAATTGATAATATCTTCCCTTTTAAAGATGAATTAAGTGATGATATTGATTCTGAAAAATTCAATTTTTCATTTCTGGATCAACCTAAACTTTTTATCAGAGTAAGGCCGGGATTTAATAAGACGGTAACACAAAAATTAGATGCTGGAAATATACATTACGAGACAGTTTCCGGCGATTGTCTTGCCCTACCTAACTCTTCAAAGATTGGTACTGTTATTAAGTTAGACAAAGAAGCAGTTGTACAGGATTATAATTCACAAAGGATTGGAGAATTTATAAAATTGGCGATCGGAAATAAAAGATCGGAAATTAATGTTTGGGATTGTTGTACTGCAAGCGGCGGCAAATCTATTTTAGCTTATGACGTTAATCCTTCAATAAACCTTACAGTCAGTGATAAGCGAAAATCTATTTTAGAAAACTTGCAACAACGTTTTGCAAAAGCAGGAATAAGCAATTATCATTCATTTGTTGCTAATCTCTCAGGCATGATCGCTGCTGGCTCCCAGATCAGCGAGAGAAAATTTAATCTCATTATAGCAGATGTTCCCTGCACAGGCTCTGGCACATGGGCACGTACCCCTGAACAACTTTTCTATTTTGATCAGAAACAAATAAAAAAATACAGCGATCTGCAAGAGCAAATTGTCGAAAACATAAAACCATTTCTAAAACACGGCGGATATTTATTGTATGTAACCTGTTCAGTTTTTAAAAAGGAAAACGAAGAAGTAGTTGATTTTATTAAAGAGAAATTGAAGATAAATTTGGTAAGAATGGAACTATTGAAAGGGTATGAAATGCAGGCGGATACAATGTTTGCAGCTTTGTTTGTATGTCCGTAATCCGGAACTTTTATTGCCCTAAAATCCGCATGGTTTTTTTATTTGTTCCATCATCATATTTCAGAATGTAAATGCCGGTGGCTAAAGGTTGCAGATTATCGAATTGTATTAATTGTGGCTGCCCACTTTGTATGTTTACTGTTTTTATTTTACAAAGTTTACCAGCATTATCATACAACTTTAGAATGGCTGTTCCGGTTTGTGATGGATTTATTACAACACTGAAATTTTTAGTGAATGGATTGGGATAAACCTTTATCCAATCCTTTGCTAAAATTGTATTTATATTTTTTAATACCCGTTGCTGCAGGAGATCATCATAGGCCTTATGAAGGTTAGGGATACCATAGCCAATCCTGTCATTTGGAGTTGTATAAATGCTGCTGCTTTTCTTCACGGCCTCAATAATTTCCATGTTGGTAAAATCGGGAAAAGCCTGCCATAAGCAAGTTACCAGGCCAGCCATATTTGGTGTTGCAAATGAAGTACCACTGCCAAATGCTGGCTGGTTATCAGTATTAGCAATTGCAGTACCCTGCCCTACAGAAGCTACTGTGGGCTTTACCTGCCCATCACTGGAAGGGCCAAAGCTGCTAAAACCTGCAACCACCCCTGTATTATTTACTGCTCCAACCGTCAGAGCGCTGTCTGCGTCAGCCGGGCTTGAAATAAAATGCCACGATGATCCACCCTCATTACCTGCTGCCACAACAGAAATTATCCCTTTTTTTGCAGCAAGATCACATGCCCTGGCGACTATAGTAGTATTGCCATTCATATCAGCATAGCTATGATCAAAAATTGAATTATTAAAAGTAGTATAGCCGAGTGAAGTTGAAAACACATCAACACCAATACTGTCTGCTCTTTCAGCAGCAGCAGCCCAGTTTTGCTCTTCAACAGGATATTCGCTTGTGGCATCTTCTGTGCGATATAAATAAAATGTTGCTTTTGGGCAACTGCCAACTAACTTACCCGGCCAGTTAGCTGCAATTATAGAAAAACAATACATACCATGAGTATCATCTTCATCAACACTTGTTTCATTATTTACAAAGTCGTAAGTTTCCGCAACCTGGTTATTATTTCTAACACTGTCAAATGCAGTGATGGTTTTGTAATGATAAAATCCGGCATCCAGGATGGCTATTAACATTCCCTCTCCTTTAAATCCTTTATTATGTAAAAATTCACCTTCATGAATGTGTATCTGGGAGTAGGACGAACTGTAATCATAATAATCTGAAGTGGCTTGGGAACTCTGATATGGGGAAGTTGTACTTAATGTCTCAGTGAACTTATCAGCCCTAGCACCAGAGGCAGGCTTTTTTAATGCCTGGGAGCTTAATACAAATGAGAAGCTGTTTATTTTTGCCAAAGCGGCATTATCAGTGGTTTGTATGCAAATCTGGTTAAGCCATTTTGATCTGTTAAGAATAGTAACCGTGCCTGATAAAATTACACTATCAATATATGCCGGTGTAATTGGCAAGTCAGTTTCGTCAATTAAAATATTTTGTCTTTTTCTTCTTTCTATTGATCGTGGTGAAAGAAATTGTGAAGGATTAGCAATTGAAAATGGTGTGCCGGCTTTGTCTTTAAACCTGATTACATATTTTGAAAACTGGGCTTTTGAAGAGGAGTAGAAAGCAAGTGATACTAACAGAAGCAATAGGAATTTTTTCATTGGATGTAGTAGTTACAGGGCAGTAAAAAGAAAAATTATTTGATTATCAAACGCCAACTATGCGATAGGTTACCAAGGTTTTAATTATGATCTATTATACTCAATTTTACTCCATATCCTGTGTAAGTAGCGTCTACAGGCGGATGAGCACCCTGGTATTCCCAATGAATAAATTCTTTAAATACAAGGCCAATACCTTTGGCATATTTTTCCACGCCATAATTCTTTTCGGCATATTGGGTACCGGGCAATTTTGGGTCTTGTCCTAAAAATTCATCCCGTTGTGAAACCGTTATGGTGCTGTCAATAACTACATTTCCCAGCTGCAAAGGTATGTTCAGGCTATCATACGTATAGTCCCAATCATCCAAATATCGCACCTCGGAGTTTATTGAACTGGCATCGATGTAGGCATTTCCTTTCCATGTAAAACCTTCTGTAACCGGGCGCTTAAGTTTAATATATTTTAAATTATCCTCAATAAACTCTACCGAATTATCAGACGGAACAACCATAAACGTACTACCGGCTGGTGACCAGGCCTGGTTTGCATTTTTTCTGATAAACCGGATAATTCTATAAGCAGGTTTTCCATTGTTATCGGTTATTTGTGCATCCACTCTATCCTGCACCTGATATTTTATTATCGTGTCTCTTACCCCAAAAGCTAAAAAAACAGTGGAATCTAATTGATAGGTTATGTATTTACCCAGTTGAAGCGGATAATATTCTGCCAGAGAAGGAGAAGTAAAATCGTCAAGCTTCTTTTTGCATGAACTCACTAAAATTCCTATCCCTAAAATCAGCGCAGGAAAGATCTTTTTTAGCATATCAGGTGATTACAATTTTAAGACGTACTTAAAGTATAAAAGGCTGCCTAAAAATGACAACAATATTAGTTCCTTTGTATTATGCCTCCGCCAATTACATCATCTCCTTCATAAAAAACAGCACTTTGGCCCGGAGCAATTCCTTTTACATCTTCATAAAAACGAACGTTTATGCCATTTTGGTATGTGTAAAGATTACTTAATGCCCCTTTATCTTTATACCGGATTTTTGTAAGAGCTTCCATCCCATTAGTGATGCCATCATATTTCCCCCAGTTAATACCGGCTATAGTCATTTCACTTTTATTAAGATCAGTTTCATCTCCTAATACAACCGTGTTTGTTTCCGGAATTATTTCAGTAACAAAAGCAGGTTTACCCAAGGCAATATCCAGGCCTTTTCTTTGGCCTACTGTGTAAAACGGATATCCTTTATGATTGCCCAAAATTTTTCCTGATCTATCAACAAAATAACCGCCATTTACTCTTTCTTCAAGTCCATCAACATTTCGTTTTAAAAATCCGCGGTAATCATTATCCGGTACAAAGCAAATTTCATAGCTCTCGCTTTTTTTGGCGAGTTCAGGATAGCCAAAATCGCTGGCCATTTGTCTTATTTCACTTTTGCGGTATGTTCCCAAAGGCAATAAAGTTCTGCTTAAAAGGTCTTGCTGTAAACCCCACAGTACATAGCTTTGGTCTTTGGTTTCATCAATTCCCTTTCTTACAAAATATCTTCCGTTTGTATGTTGATGTAACTGTGCATAGTGACCCGTCGCAATAAAATCACAGCCCAAAGCATCAGCTCTTTTTAACAAAGCCCGCCACTTTATATGTGTATTGCACATTACACAAGGATTTGGTGTACGGCCCGCAATGTATTCATCCACAAAATTGTCAATAACAAAATTGCCAAATTCCTTTCTTATGTCTAAAATAAAATGCGGAAATCCCTGCTGAACGGCAGCAGCTCTTGCATCATTAAAACTATCAAGATTACAGCAACCGGTTTCCTTTTTTGAAGTACCTCCGCTGGTTGCATAATCCCATGTTTTCATAGTAATCCCTATTACATCATAGCCTTCTTTATGCAACATCAAAGCCGCGACAGTACTATCAATACCTCCACTCATCGCCATTAAAACTTTTCCTTTGCGGCTCATATAAAAAATTAATCAGCAAAGATAAGATAGTTTGGGTGTAAGGCTGATTGAAGAATGAAGCGGACTTTAACAATAAGATGAGCATTAGCTTTTTAATATCCCAATTTTCATTTCAGGTTTTTCAACAGCCATTCTTAAAATTACAAGTGATACGTATAACGGGGTGAGAACAATTAGTTGAATAAAAAAAATAATTTTTAATCTTACCCGTTCACCTTCTGCTCGCAATCAGCAAATTCAAGTCCGTAAACTTCAAGTCGAACCGCTGGCTTAAATGAAAGTTGGTGAGGGCGCCTTTAAAAACATAAATGCCACTTCTAATATTTAACTTATGCCAAACCATATTCTCAAAACCGCCATCATCGGCCATCTCAAGCATTAGTGGCATTAACACATTGCTTATTGATTGAGATGCAGTTCGTGCAAAACCGCTGGGTATATTGGGTACGCAATAATGAATTACTTCATACTTTGTAAACACGGGAATTTTATGAGAGGTAACATCGGAGGTTTCAAAACAGCCGCCATGGTCTATGCTAACATCTACAATAACACTGCCTGCACGCATCCTGCTCACCATCTCCTCTGTAACTATAATAGGCGTTCTTCCTCCTGATGAGGATATTGCTCCTACAGCCACATCGCAGGTTTTTAGTTGCTTTGATAAAATATTAGGCTCTATAACTGAAGTGTATAATCTTACCCCGATATTATTTTGCAATCTCTTTAAACGATAAATACTGTTGTCAAAAATTTTTACACTGGCACCCATAGCAAGGGCAGTTCTGGCAGCATATTCTCCTACAATACCGGCACCGATAATAATAACTTTAGTTGGCGGAATACCTGAAATACCTCCTACCAATACGCCTTTACCGTTGTTGGCATTACTAAGATATTGACCTGCAATTAACATAACGGCGCTTCCCGCAATTTCACTCATGCTGCGTACAATGGGATTATGGCCGCTGTCATCTTTTAAGTTTTCAAAGCTTAATGCGGTTATCTTTTTCTCCATCATTTTTTCCAATATCTCCTGCTTCATAACGGAAAGATGGATGGGGGAAATAATAAATTGATTGGGCTTTAAAAGCGGCATTTCTTCTTCACTTACCGGTGCGCTTTTTACTAATACATCGCACTCAAAAACTTCCTTTTTGGTAGATACAACCTTAGCGCCTGCTTCACTATAATCAGTATCAGTATAGCTTGCGCCAAGCCCCGCTTTTGATTCAATTACAACCCTGTGTCCGTTGTTAATCAGTACACTCACAGCCTCGGGAGTTAATGCAATCCTGTTTTCCTGGAAGGATGTTTCCCTGGGAATGCCTATATACAATTCAGCTTCCTTTGGCTTAATATCCAATGTCTCTTCTAATGTTTCATACGAGAATGAGGGAGACACAAACGGTTTTAGTGTAGCCATAAGAATTTTACAGGAGGTTAAATGAAAATTAAGCATTAAAAATGATTCACCACTTAATTTTTTACAATAAGTTTTCTTTTGGCGTGATTTGCAGATTGGATAAATATATTTACAAAATGTAAAGGTAAAAGATTCAAAATTTTTTCCGGCCATTCAATAAAACAAAAATCCCCGCTGTTTATAGCATCGTCTACTCCTGCCTGAATTGCTTCGTCCGTATCTTTTAAACGATAAATATCTATGTGATTTATCAGTAAATTATCTTTTGTTTTGTACTGCTGAATAACAGAATAAGTAGGGCTCGACATTTTATCAACTACTCCCATCTGCCTGCATAGTGCATGTATGAAAGTTGTTTTTCCTGCACCCATGGCGCCATTTACAGCAACAATTTTAGAATTGTTGAGAATTGGAACGATTTTTTTTGCAATATTATCAATCTCATCCAGCGTAAAAATCATATCCATACTTATATGTTTTTTGCAATTGTAAATTTACCATTTACAGACAAGCTAAATTTGCAGAGAGAAAAAATAAATTTAATAAATCCAATGGAAAAAGTAGAATGGAAGATTGAAGGAATGACCTGTTCAAATTGCGCACTCACTATCTCAAAGTATTTGGACAAACAAGGGTTAAGTGATGTAAAAATAAACGTGATAGATGGGGATGTAAGTTTTGTAACCAATGAATCAACAGAAAAAAATGCCATAAAAAAAGGGATTGAAGGGTTAGGATATAATGTACTGAATGAACAACATCCCACCAACAACAAACAACGGTTTTTAAAGGCACCTCTTCAAAAATTTTGGTTTTGCCTTCCTTTTACTTTGGTATTAATGCTTCATATGTTTCCATGGCATTTTTATTGGCTGATGAATCCGTGGGTTCAGCTTGCATTGTGCATCCCGGTATTTTTAGTTGGCATGGGATATTTTGGTAAGAGTGCTGTGAAAAGTTTGCGCAATGGTGTGCCTAACATGAACGTGCTAATTGCACTTGGAGCTTCTGCTGCCTTTATATACAGCCTTATCGGAACCGTATTTAATTTAGGTGAAGAATACTTTTATTATGAATCTGCCGCTACCATAATTACCCTGGTTTTTTTAGGATACTGGATGGAAGATATTTCCATAAGTTCAACCCAAAGGGCATTAAGATCACTGTCTGCAAAGCAAAAAGTTATGGCAAACATGATAGCTTTTGATGATGAGCACCGGGAACATATTTTCCCGGTTGAAAACACAACACTCCACAATGGCGATCTTATTCTGATAAAAACCGGTGAGCAGGTGCCGGCCGATTGTAAAATTTTATGGGGAACCTGTACTGTAAACGAATCAATACTTACTGGTGAAAGCATGCCTTTGGAAAAAAATAAAAAGGAATTTTTAATTGGTGCAAGCATATTGGAAACAGGCACAGTTAAAGCCCAGGTTACCGCTTCAGGTAATGACACTATTCTTGCTAAAATAATTCAGTTGGCTAAACAGGCGCAGTCAGACAAGCCCCCAATACAGCAACTTGCCGATAAAATAAGCGCCGTTTTTGTTCCGGTTGTATTGGCCATTGCTTTGCTTACGGTGATAGCAAATTTTGTTTTGATTCATGTCCCTTTTAATGCGGCTTTAATGAGAGGGATTGCAGTATTAGTAATAGCGTGCCCCTGTGCAATGGGGCTTGCAACTCCTGCCGCAATTGCAGTGGGATTGGGAAGAGCTGCAAAAAAAGGTATATTATTTAAAGATGCTAAATCATTGGAATTGTTTAAAAATATCAAACAAATAGTATTCGATAAAACAGGGACACTGACCACCGGAAAATTTCAAATGGCTGCTTACGATTTTCACGAGATCAGTGACCTGGAATTTAAAACAATATGCTATTCACTTGAAAAATATTCTAATCATCCCATAGCGGTTTGCCTAACTAAAGCCTGGAAAACAAAAGAGGAGATAAGATGGAAAAGTATTATTGAAATAAAGGGCCTGGGAGTTAAAGCAGTTGATAAAGAAGATAATAATTATGTAATTGGTTCAAATAAAATAACCGGCAATATGGCTGATGAACAACACAGCCTTCATCTTTTAAAAAATAATGTGCAGGTAGGATGGATAGATGTTAAAGATGAAATACGAAAAGAAGCAAAAGATGTTATCAATTATTTTAAAACAAAAAACATAAAAACGATAGTATTGAGCGGAGATAATTTTTCAAAATGTAAAAAACTTTGTGACGAATTGGACATTGATGAACTGTTTGCGGAACAATCTCCTGCGCAAAAAATGAATATTGTTTCCGCTCTAAATAAAAAAGCGCCAACGGCCATGATAGGAGACGGCATTAACGATGCGGCTGCTTTGGCAAAGGCAACCATTGGTATTTCTTTAAGTGATGCGTCTCATATTGCTGTACAAAATGCCCAGGTTATCTTAATGAATAGCGGGATTAAAAATTTGCCTCTTGCGTTAGGCCTGGGCCTTCATACTTTTAAAACCATTAAGCAAAATCTTTTTTGGGCCTTCTTCTATAACATTATTGCCATACCTGTTGCTGCGGCAGGTTTACTAACGCCAGGCTTTGCTGCCTTAGCCATGGGCTTTAGCGATGTGGTTCTTGCAGCAAACTCAGTAAGATTAAGATGGAAGAAAGTGGTTTAAGAATTCAGATGTGTGATGAGTGATGGACGAACCATTTTACAAACTAGTCACTTCCTCTCCTTTCATCAGGGCCGGTTAGGTCAATCTTTTCAAGATCCCTTTTTGCCGAGGTTGTAAGCATTTTTTCATGCGTTGAAAACCCTGAGCCATGGCAGCGAAAATCCCAGGATTTTTCAGCAGTATCACAACTCACAGCCTAATTTATATTTGTACACGCCGGGTTAACTGAATGACCATTCCTCTTATTGGCGTGGGCTGTGGTTCACCCAGAAGTTCCACAGCCAATGGTTTGCGCTTCTGAAAGCATCCATTTTTTACCAGCTTTTTTACAAGTAAGGCAGTCGTAATGCCTTTGATACCACCTCCTGCAATTACCACATTATATATTTCAGCGCTAACATAATGGATTTGAGAAACATAATCAGGCATTTTGTATTGCCATAAACTGGTGAGTTCACCATATCTTTTTATACATAAGAAGGATATTTAAACCGTATAAAAATTGTGCCTTAAAATAGCAGGGAACCGAAGTATATCTGTTCTATTATTTATGTATGTTTAATTTTAAATGGAGGAGACAATACAGGAAATATTAAATAAATATTGGGGGTATGATGCTTTCCGTTCTATGCAGCAGGAAATTATTTTATCTGTTTTGGAAGGAAAGGATACGCTGGCATTATTACCAACCGGCGGTGGAAAATCTATTTGTTTTCAAGTTCCGGCATTGGCTAACAAAGGTATATGCCTGGTGATAAGCCCATTAATTGCTTTAATGAAAGACCAGGTGCAAAACTTAAAGAAAAAAGGAATTCCTGCCTTGTCTGTTTATTCAGGTATGAGCTTTTGGGAAGTAAAAAAAACATTACAAAATGCGGCTCATGGAAATTATAAATTTCTATATGTTTCGCCGGAAAGGCTGGAATCGTCTTTATTTTTAGAATACCTGCCAGGGCTATTAATTAATTTAATAGCGGTAGATGAGGCACATTGTGTATCACAGTGGGGTTACGATTTCAGGCCGCCATATTTGCGCATTGCCGCCTTGCGTGAAAGTTTACCTGACATACCTATACTGGCATTAACGGCATCTGCTACAAAAGATGTTCAGGATGATATTTGTGACAAGCTTTCTTTTAAAAAGGATCAGCAACGATTTCAAAAATCATTTGAACGGCCAAATCTTTCTTACAGCGTATTTAATGTTGCTGCAAAGCAAACCAGGCTTTTAGAAATTTGTAATAGTGTAAAGGGAACCGGAATTGTATATTGTAAAAGCCGGAAGAGAACGAAAGAAGTTTCAGAACTCTTAGCAGCACATGGGATAATAGCTGATTATTATCATGCAGGATTGGCAAATGCTGTTCGAACTGGTAAACAGGAAAGCTGGATAAAAAATGAGATAAGAATAATAGTTTGTACTAATGCGTTTGGGATGGGTATAGATAAAAGTGATGTACGATTTGTGGTGCATTATGATGTGCCGGATGCTTTGGAAAATTATTACCAGGAAGCTGGCAGGGCAGGCAGAGATGAAAAAAGAGCGTATGCAGTTTTGCTTTACCACGAAGGAGAGTTACATGAACTTGAGCAACAATCCTCAATTCGTTATCCGCCTATGGAAGAAGTAAAGAAAGTTTACAAAGCCCTGGCTAATTATTTGCAATTACCATCAGGAACGGGCGAAGGAGTATATTTTGATTTTGATATAAATGATTTTGTAAAAAAATTTAAGCTAAATATTCAAACCGTAAATTATTCTTTAAAAATCCTGGAACAGGAAGATCTCATTTCTTATAATGAGCAATTTTTTATGCCTTCCTCTTTAATTTTTACCACAAATAAAGATGACCTGAATCAATTTGAAAATGCTCACCCGGAATTTGATGCGCTTATTAAGGGATTACTCCGTTCTTATGAAGGCATATTTGATTATCCCGTAAATATTTCTGAAAGCCGTTTTGCCGATTTTATTCACTCAAATGTAAACGAATTAGTAAACAATCTTAAAACCTTACAAGGTTTTGGAATTATTGATTACATGCCACAAAAAGACAAACCACAGATTATTTTCCTGCATAATCGTTTTAATACACAGGATATCTGGATTAATGACAATAGCGTAAGTAAAAGAAAGCATGCCTTTGAGAAAAGAGTAAAGACTATCATCACATATGTAAAAAAAACTATGGTATGCCGGAGTAAAATAATCGGTAACTACTTTAATGATACAACTATAAAATCCTGCGGCATTTGTGATAATTGTATCAATAAAAAAAATCTAATAGTTTCAAAAATTGAATTTGATAGAATTTCTTTGGAAATTTTTAAATTGATCGACGGACGACCTGTAACTGCAAAAGATGTGTTATCTAAATTAGAAAGCTTTAAAAAAAATAAAATTTGGGAAGTGCTTAATTATTTGCAATCCGAAGATAAAATAGGGGTACTAAACGATGGTAAAATTGTAAGAAAAAAAGGAATGTAAAAAAAAAGGGACCCAGATAGAAATCTAGTCCCGCTTTAAAATCCAATATCCTATGAAAAACCGAGACGAAGATAATGTTCCTATTCTATTAAGCAAAAATTTCTTTTAATTTTTTTTACAAATGTTGCCTTAACTTATACACATTAAAAAGGTTTTTTTTTAATATTGTTATGATTATCAATTATGTAAACATTATACTATATAAATATAGTTCGATAGGTAAAGTTAATGCTTAAAGTATTTTAGCTACTTTTCTAATGCAAATTACATTCTCACTATCGTAATTCTAATTTTTAAAATAGAATTTTTACTATAGTAATTCTACTTGTTTTCTGTAAAATTTCAACTTCGGATTTTACTTACAGTGGTCAAAGATATTTTTATAAAACTTGTGCAAAACAGCAGTTTTTGTATTTGGCGAATCTGCAAATTAACTGGGTAACCCCAATTCAATTTTTAAGAAGTTGTTTAGTATCTCAATACACCAATGAACTATTTCTTAGTATGTCTCGTTTTTTCTCAGTTTTAAAGAAGCCAGGTAGCTATAATTGTTAATGTCAATTTTTCTGCTAATATATCTTAATGGAAAGGCCTAACATTCGGATCAGTAAATTTTGTACTGATCTGCAATTGCGAATATGTTTGAGTAAAATATTGATTATCTTACCTATTAAGAATTAATTACCAAAGCATTTAATAAAAACCAAATATCTTTATTATTCAAATTCACATTTATGGATAACGATAAACCTAAAATACTTCTTTGCGAAGACGATACAAACCTTGGTATGGTTTTAAAAAATTACCTGGAGTTACATGACTATGAAGTGATACTTGAAAGAGATGGCAGACTTGGGTTGGCAGCTTTTCAACGTGAAAAATTTGACATTTGCCTTCTTGATGTAATGATGCCTAATATGGATGGATTTACAGTTGCTGAAGAAATTCGTAATGTAGACCCTGATATGCCTTTATTTTTTATTTCTGCAAAAACCATGAAGGAAGATATTATCCAGGGCTATAAACTCGGAGCTGATGATTATATAACTAAACCATTTGATAGTGATGTATTGTTGCACAAAATAAAAGCCATTTTAAAAAGAAATGAAGAACTGCATCGTGAAGAAGCAAATGCTGAATATGATCTTGGTAAGTATCATTTTAACCCACGCCTGCGCCAGTTAACTGCCGATAAAACCACGCAAACTTTATCTCCCAAGGAGAATGAACTATTAAAGATGCTATGCGAATATAAAAATGACTTGTTACCAAGAGATGCTGCTTTAAAAAAAATATGGGGCAGTGATACTTATTTTAATGGGCGCAGCATGGATGTTTACATTGCTAAGCTTCGTAAATATTTAAAAGAAGATACTACTATTGAGATTGTAAATATTCACGGCAATGGGTTTAGGCTGGTAGCGCCTTAATTTAACGGAACTAAATTTGAATGCACGTAGCTTTATCGGATTAAGGGATTTATGGGAAAAC
This sequence comes from Ginsengibacter sp., assembly GCA_039919615.1. Classification (GTDB taxonomy): domain Bacteria; phylum Bacteroidota; class Bacteroidia; order Chitinophagales; family Chitinophagaceae; genus Ginsengibacter. The sequence continues at coordinate 19,626 of JBDSFG010000087.1, forward strand.
TTCCCTAGCCAAGTACTTCCTGTAGAAACCTATGCACTTTTGTTTTAAGAAAATAATAAAGGAGATTGTGTATTTCCGTGTGGCTTCTTACCCAAATGCTCGTATGCTTTTGCTGTTACCTCTCTCCCTCTTGAGGTGCGCATGATAAAGCCTTCCTGTATTAAAAAAGGCTCATAAACTTCTTCTAATGTTCCGGTTTCTTCGCCTACTGCTGTGGCAATTGTTGTAATGCCTACCGGGCCTCCTTTAAACTTTTCTATTATCACTGATAAAATGCGATTATCCATTTCATCTAATCCGTGTTCATCAACATTAAGTGCATTTAAGGCATGTTGTGTAATGCCCATATCAATTATTCCGTTACCAAGCACTTGCGCAAAATCTCTTACCCTTCGCAAAAGTCCGTTGGCAATACGTGGAGTACCGCGACTGCGTCCCGATATCTCGGTGGCTGCATCTGAAGTAATTTTTGTGTTTAAAATTAAAGAAGAACGAAGGATAATTTTTTGCAGCGTGATAGCATCATAATATTGTAATCTTGATTTTATCCCAAACCGCGAAAGTAAGGGTGCAGTTAATAAACCGCTTCGCGTGGTGGCCCCAATAAGTGTAAATGGATTAAGATTTATTTGTACACTTCGAGCGTTAGGGCCGCTATCAATCATAATGTCGATACGATAATCTTCCATAGCGGCATACAGGTATTCTTCTACAACATTGCTAAGCCGGTGTATCTCATCTATAAACAATACATCATTAACTTCAAGGTTAGTAAGTAAGCCTGCAAGGTCACCGGGCTTTTCTATTACAGGGCCACTCGTCTCTTTTATTTTCACCCCTAATTCATTGGCCACAATTCGGCTTAAAGTAGTTTTGCCAAGGCCCGGTGGCCCATGAAAAAGAATATGATCTAATGCCTCATTGCGAAGTTTAGCAGCTTTAATAAAAATGCGCAGGTTATCAATTATCTGGCTTTGCCCTGAAAATTCTTCAATTACTGACGGACGGATATTATTTTCAAACTCTTTATCAGCGGGTGTCATTAAGTCCTTATCAGTATTAAAATTTTGATTCAGCATTTATTATTTTTAAACAACTTTGTAAAACTAAACATTAAAACTAAAATGTTATTAAGATGAAAACCTGCTTTTTACATTTGAGAATGCACCAGTAAACCTCTCACCCTCAGCAAATCACCATTAATCAAAACAACACATAACAATTACGCAGAACTCAGTATTTTTGAAAAATGTTGAAAATAAACCTGCGGTATTGGATATGCCAGGTGCTTGGCTGGGGATCATGGTCAATATTGAACTTATGCTTTGTCTATTTTTTTGCACATGACATGTATCTGGAATCACCCGAAAAAAGAAAAGTTTTTTTTGGAGCCATGTTCATTGAATTTTTGTGGGCAATTTTAGCTACTCATTTATTGCGACTTGTCTTAAAAAAAATTCAGTGGATTCGCCTTCCAACACACAAAATTATAATGGTATTTATTGCAGGGGTAGCATTAACGGTATTGCTTAACTATTATGGAGCACGGACGACAGCAATTGTAACCAATAGCTCACTGGTTGAATTTGAGAAAAAAGAAGATTTGAAAAGAGCTATTGACCGCGAAAAGCAGTTGAATGTTGCCGGAACTAATTACTACATGCTTAATAAATTATTTACTAAAGACTCATCAGAATATAATGCTGTGCAAACAATAAAAAATGCTACAGGATGGTACAGGAATAATAAAGGGGCGTGGTTATATGAAGATCAGCACAAGGGCCGTTTTTGGTGGGATATAATTTTTACATTTATCTTAATTGCACTTTGGCTGCTGCTTTACATGGTATGGCATTTTGTTGAAAAAAACAGGAAAGATCAGCTTGATAAATTAACACTTGAAAAAACCGTAAAGGAGCTGGAACTTAAAACCATCAAATCTCATATTAACCCACATTTTATTTTTAATTCGCTCAATAGTATAAGAGCGCTCGTTGATGAAAACCCGGAAAGAGCAAGAACTGCGATTACAGAACTTTCCAATATATTAAGAAGCAGCATGAAGGCCGAAAAAATGGAAACAGTTCCACTACATAAGGAGCTGGATCTTGTTAAGGATTACCTTGCTTTAGAACAAATGCGCTTTGAAGAAAGATTAAAAGTAGAACTGAAAATCAATGAAGATACATTGGAACAACCAGTTCCCCCAATGATGTTACAAACGCTTGTAGAAAATGCCATTAAGCATGGAATAAGCAGGCAAATTAATGGAGGTTTTATAAAAATTTGTTCCGATTTTAATGGTAAAAATCATGAACTTGTGGTTCAGAATTCCGGGCATCTAAATGGAGATGTAAACGTAGATGGGTTTGGTATAAAAAGCACTCAGGACAGGCTAAGGTTTCTTTACCAGGGAAAAGCCACTTTTGAAATTAAAAATATTGATGGCGAAATGGTAGAAAGCAAAGTCATAATGCCGGTTTATTATTAGGCAGTTGTTATTAAATCATTGAGCATACTGTTTACCTTCTCATTTCCTATCAACTACTTATTCGTTAAACCTTTTCACTGTTGAACATTCGCAAAATAAAATCAAAAAAATGCAAAAAGCTATTATAATTGATGATGAACGTTTGGCGAGAAATGAACTAAGAAAGTTGTTACAGGAATTTCCCGAAGTAGAAGTAGTTGCCGAAGCGGCAAATGCTAATGAAGGTATTGATAAAATAGAAAGTTTAAGTCCCGATCTTATTTTTTTAGATATTCAAATGCCGGGTAAAACGGGATTTGATATGCTTACTGAGTTAGAAAAGGCGCCTCATGTAATATTTGTAACAGCCTATGACGAGTATGCTCTTAAAGCTTTTGAAGTAAATGCGTTAGATTATCTTATGAAGCCTGTGGAGCCTAAAAGACTGGCTGACGCTTTGCTGAAGCTGAAGCAAAAAGATGAGGAAGAACAAACTTCTTACGCTAACATGAACCGCGGATTACTAGGGGCCGGTGACCAGGTGTTTGTAAAAGATGGTGAAAGATGCTGGTTTGTAAAACTTTCCGATGTACGTTTATTTGAAAGCGTTGGTAACTATGCTAAAATATTTTTTGCAAATAATAAACCGTTGATTTTAAAATCACTCAATTCATTAGAAGACAGGCTTGATGACAAAGTTTTTTTTAGAGCCAACCGCAAGCACATTGTTAATCTCAAAATGATTGAAAAAATTGAACCTTATTTTAACGGAGGCTTGTTGCTTGAGTTGACAGGTGGAGAAAAAGTAGAAGTTAGCCGCAGGCAGGCGGTTAAGTTTAAAGAAATGATGAGCTTATGAATTCTGAATACTTCTCTTCAATTCCACAATCCCCTTTATACGCCGACAAGCACGGAATGCACTGCTGAAGCCATTTCCATTATTAGATTTTCATCTTTTTCTATAGCATTGCCCACCACAATCAAATCTGCACCTGCTTTGCAGTTAAGGTATGCTTTCTCTGGCTCCGTTATGCCACCGCCAATAATTAAGGGAACTGAGATGCTTTTTGCAACCTGGGTAATCATCGTTTCTGTAACAGGTATTTTTGCGCCGCTTCCGGCATCCATGTAAATCAATTTCATTCCGAGCATTTCACCGGCCATTGCAGTACACATTGCAATTTCATTTTTATCAGCAGGCAATGGTGCAGCATTAGAAATGTAAGAAACTGTTGTAGGAGCGCCGCCATCAATAACCATATAGCCGGTACTCATAATTTCAAGCCCGCTTTGCCTAACAAAAGGGGCACTCACTACATGCTGGCCTATCAAAAGCTCAGGGTTGCGGCCACTTATTAATGAAAGATATAATAATGCATCCGCATATTTTGATACTTGTGAAGCACTGCCCGGAAAAAGTATTGCCGGAATGTTACACGATTTTTTTATGTGCCGGATACAATCATCTAAGTAATTTGATATTACAAGGCTTCCTCCAACCAAAAAATAATCAACCCTGGCTGCCACAGCTACATTTATTAGCTGTTGCATTTTATTGTCATCAACCTTATCAGGATCAACTAAAACAGCAAAGGATTTTTTACCAAGCCGCTTCCTCTCAACAAGTGAATTATATATTCTGTCTGTCATTAAAAAATCCGTTGGTATATGTGCAAAAATGTATAATTTTTCTGTCTTATTAAAATTAACCCTAAATAACCGTTTTAAGCGTAACCGCAGGTGAGTCTTTTGCCATAATCATTTTTCACTATTTTTGCCAACACCTTAAAAAATTTACATGTCTGTTTTAGTAAATAAAAATTCGAAAATTATAGTACAGGGTTTTACAGGAACAGAAGGCACTGTTCATGCAACGCAGATGATTGAATATGGAACCAATGTTGTTGGGGGAGTAACTCCAAATAAAGGAGGAACATCACATTTAAATAAGCCAGTTTATAATACCGTTGCTGATGCAGTAAAGAATACAGGCGCCGATGTAAGTATAATTTTTGTACCCCCGGCATTTGCAGCTGATGCTATTATGGAAGCTGCTGATGCAGGACTTGCCCTTGTAGTTTGTATAACTGAAGGAATTCCTGTGCAGGATATGGTTAAGGTCAAAAATTTTTTGCAGGATAAACAGACACGATTAATCGGCCCCAATTGTCCCGGCGTAATTACTGCTGATGAATGTAAGGTGGGTATCATGCCTGGATTTATTTTTAAGAAGGGCAGAATTGGAATTGTTTCAAAATCAGGCACACTTACTTATGAAGCTGCCGACCAGATTGTAAAGGCAGGTCTTGGAATATCCACAGCTATTGGTATTGGCGGAGATCCAATTGTTGGCACTACCACAAAAGAAGCTGTTGAATTATTTATGAATGATACAGAAACCGAAGGTATTGTAATGATTGGCGAAATTGGCGGAGGCATGGAAGCTGAAGCTGCCTATTGGGTTAAAGAAAAAGGCACGAAACCGGTTGTTGGTTTTATTGCAGGGCAAACAGCCCCACCCGGAAGACGTATGGGACATGCAGGAGCGATCGTTGGAGGTGCCGATGATACAGCAGCAGCTAAAATGAAAATATTGGAAGAATGTGGTATAACTGTAGTTGCCAGCCCGGCTGATATAGGGAAAAAGATGGCGGAGGTTATGAATAAATAATACCATTATTATTTCCGGCTAAATTGTTTGCATTTAATCAATTAGGTTGTGACTGAGAGTTCTTACTCTCGCCTTTACCGAAGGCTGGGGGTGAGGTGCGGCATTAAACCTGTTAAATACCATAACAGGTTTTTTATTTATATTGAAATTTAGCGTAATTGTGTGAGTACGCCTTATGCATTTTACAACTAATTTGCATCTTACAGAGTCATTGTAATATAAAAGAAATTTTACTTACCCTTGCCTCATTTAAATCTCTGATGATGTTAAAAAATATTCGCCCCTTTTTTGTACTTGCACTTGCGTTTTTATTTTATTCAATTAATTGTTCTGCTCAAATAACTAACTCCGGCTATACAAGCCAATGGAAAAATATATATCAGTTGGTAAGCAAAGGACTTACAAAATCTGCTTTGGCAGAGGTAAACAAAATTTATACGGCAGCAAAAAAAGCAGGTAATGACGTACAGATCATAAAATCGCTTTTATATCAGCTAAACTTAAATCAAAATTTACAGGAAGAAGCGGGTGTAAAAAACATAGCAACAGTTGAAAATGAAATCTCGGTATCAAAGCAGCCCGCAAAATCAATATTACAAAGCATTGCAGCAGATATGTACTGGAATTATTTTCGACAAACCAGGTGGAACATTTACAACCGTACCAACACCGCTAATTTTATAAAGACTGATATACTAACATGGACCGGTGATGATTTTCATAAAAAGATAAGTGAGCTTTATCTTGCCTCACTAAAAGAGGAAAAACTTTTACAGCAAACAAAGCCTGATCAGTTTGACCCTATTTTAATAAAAGGGAATGCACGGTATCTGCGGCCTGCATTATATGATCTTTTAGCACATGGAGCCCTGCAATATTTTAAAAGTGCCGAAAGAGATATCAGCAGGCCATCCTATGCATTTGAAATAAAAGATGAAAAATCATTTGCTACCGTATCAGAATTTATAACACACAAATTCATTAATAAAGATTCTGCTTCACTGCATTACAAAGCGCTTGTAGTATTTCAAAAGCTGCTGGCGTTTCGCTTTACAGATTCAAATCCTGATGCACTGATTGATGCTGATATCAACAGGATAGATTTTGCAAATCAATATGGCGTGATGAATAGTAAAGACAGCCTGTACATAATGGCTTTACAAAATATTTACAAAACTTTTGAAACCATTCCTGCAGCCGCACAGGCCGGTTATTTAGCAGCGCAAAAAATTTTTTCTTTGGCAAATGAAACTCAGTTAAAAACTGATTCACTGTCAAATTACACAATCACTCAGGCAAAAGATCTCGTAGAAAAAATGATAAAAAAGTTTCCTCAAAGTGAAGGAGGGATCAATGCTAAAAATTTATTGATACAAATATTGCACAAGGAAATTAATCTTACTTCTGAAAAAGTAAATGTTCCCGATCAGCCATTCAGAACATTGGTAAATTATAAAAATATCTCTTCCATTCATTTAAGGATTATTGCAATTACTCCTGAGTTAAAAATATTTCTTGAGCAGAATAGTAATGATGCACAGTTTTGGCAAAAAATTACGACTCAAAATTTTTTGAAATCCTGGAAGCAGGAATTGCCTTTTGCAAATGATTATAAAAGCCATTCAACAGAGATAAGAATTGACGCATTACCGGTTGGTAAATATGCTCTGTTATCAAGTGTTTCGGCAGATTTTAATCTTAATAAAAATCCCTTAGCTCTTCAATATTTTCATGTATCGGATATCAGTTATATAAATAATGGCTTTGAGTATTTTGTGTTGAACAGGGAAACGGGGAAACCTTTGGCTGGTGCCAGGGTGCAGGTTTGGAAACAGTACTACGATTATAAATTAAGCAAAAATACTTTGCAAAAACAGGAGTTAATTTCCACTGATAAAAATGGATATTTTAAAATACCTGAAAAGGAAAAAGATGAAAAAGGAAAAATATTAAGTGAAAACAGAAATATTCGTTTAGAGATCAGTTACCAAAAAGACAGGTTATTTTTAGATGATTATCAAAATAGCTACAGGTATTACCGTAATGAAGAAAATGATAGTGAAAATTATGATGTAAATGATGCAGGGGATATAAAAGATTATGAAGAAAAAAAAACAAGGATCTTTTTATTTACCGACAGAAGTATTTACCGCCCCGGCCAGTTAGTTTATTTTAAAGGAATAGGCGTTACCAAAGATTTAAAAACGCATAAATCCAAATTGCTTATTAGTAAAGATTCGCTTAAGGTTATGCTTACTGATGCAAATGGCGGGAAGGTTGATTCAATGAAAGTTTTGTTGAATGAATTTGGTTCGATGAATGGAAAATTCCGTCTGCCGGAAAATAAATTGAATGGTGAGTTTGAAATTACGATAGAAGATTTTGATAATGCGTCTACATCCTTCTTTGTTGAAGAGTATAAGCGCCCTAAATTTTATGCTGAATTTGAAAAAGCAAAAGGCGCTTATCGTGTAAATGATAAAATTAAAATTACCGGCTTTGCAAAAGCGTACGCAGGCAATAATATTGATGGTGCAAATGTAAAGTATAGGGTAACAAGAGTTGCCCGCTTCCTTTATCCATGGATGTTCTGGCGCTGGCCTATGCCTCAGACTCAGCCGCTTGAAATTACTAATGGTGAAATTAAAACCGATAATGACGGAAAATTTTCCATTGAGTTTGATGCTATACCTGACCTGGGTATTGATAAACAAACTGATCCTGTTTTTGATTATAAAGTTGAGGCTGATGTAACCGATATTAATGGAGAAACGCGGAGTTCTTCTATCACCGTGCCCGTGGGCTATAAAGCGCTTGATCTGCAATTAACCCTGCCACAACCCGATGCAATAAATGTTGACAGCCTTAAACACATTTTTGTAAGTTCAAAAAATTTAAGTGGCGAGTTTGAACCAACAAAAGTTGAGGTAAAAATATACAAGCTTCAAACGCCACAAAGACTTGTACGAACCCGTTACTGGCAGCAGCCAGACAAGTTTGTTATGAGCAAAGAAGAGTTCTTAAAATATTTTCCCAACGATGAATATACCGATGAAAGCAAAAAGGAAAGCTGGGCAAAAGGTGAACAGATATTCTCAAAAACTGATAGTACGAAGCCCACCGGCAACTGGCAACTGACAACCGACAACTTTACCCAGGGTTGGTATGTTGCTGAAGCCACAGCAAAGGATAAATACGGGCAGGAGGTAAAGGATGTAAAATATTTTCAACTGTATGATATGAAAGAAGCATCATTGCCTGCTCCTGCTTACTTCTGGAATACTACAATAAAGAATACAGGTGAACCAGGAGAAAAAGCAGCCTTCATTTCTGGCACATCAGCAAACGATGTTTTTGTAATTCAGCAAACGGATAAACAATCTGTCAACGGTCAACAATCAACGGGCAACTTTACCTTTTATACGTTAAATAACGAAAAGAAAATCTTTGAATTTCCCATTACAGAACAGGACCGTGGCGGTTTTGGCGTATACCAGCTCTTTGTAAAAGATAACAGGGTTTATACAACTACTTACAATGTGTTTGTTCCCTGGACAAACAAACAATTGGATATAACTTATGAAACATTCCGGGACAAAATATTACCCGGTAGTGAAGAAAAATGGAAAGTAAAAATAAGCGGAAGCAAAGGTGATAAAGTTGCAGCAGAAATGCTGGCCAGTATGTATGATGCGTCACTTGATCAGTTTAAACCACAGAGTTGGAGAGCTCCCGAAATATGGCCCAATCATTATTCCTACAATGGATGGACAAGTGTACAAAATTTTACTTCAGTACAATCAATGGAAAAATCGTTGAATGAAGAATATGTTCAGCAGAAAGAAAAGAGATATGATGCATTGATATTTGAAGGGAATTTGAATAATCAAACTCAAATTAGAATTAGAGGGATTAATTCGTTAAATGGTTCGATGTCTGCCCGTGAGATGGAGCAATCCGATTTAAGTAACACTATGTTAATCACAACTAGTAAAAGAAAGAACGCACCACCAGAAACTCAAGCACTTCAATTTACCCCGCCTAAGGTTGTAAAAGATGAAGATGCTGTCAAGCCAACTGATGGCGAGTTTCAGTTGAAAAGCTTAATTGATCAATCCCAAATTCAAATACGTAAAAATTTCAATGAAACACCATTCTTCTTCCCAGAGTTAAGAACCGACAAAGACGGCAATATTGAATTCAACTTTACCATGCCTGAAGCGCTTACACAATGGAAATTGATGACACTTGCACATACAAAAGATCTTGCTTTTGGATATGCAGAAAAAACTGTTGTTACCCAAAAGGAACTAATGGTACAACCTAATGCACCAAGGTTTGTAAGAGAAGGTGATAGCCTTGAGTTTAGTGCCAAAATTGTAAATCTTAGTGCAACAGAAATTACAGGCCAGGCACAATTGCAGTTACTAAATGCCACCACTATGAATCCTGTAGATGGCTGGTTTAAAAATCTTATTCCTCAAAAGTCTTTTACAATTGCTGCCGGGCAAAGTTCGCCGGTAAAATTTAATATTGTAATTCCTAAAAACTATAACAATGCACTTATATATCGGATAGTCGCAAAAACCGGAGGTTTGGAAGGGGCCTCCGATGGAGAAGAAGCCGCCATTCCTGTTCTCACCAACCGTATGCTTGTTACAGAAACAATGCCGCTGCCGGTAAGAGGTATCGAAACAAAAAATTTCACTTTTGAAAAACTATTGCATTCCGGCAGTAGCAATACTTTAGGTAATCATGCACTAACAGTGGAGTTTACCACAAACCCTGCATGGTATGCCGTGCAAGCCTTGCCTTATTTAATGGAATATCCATACGACTGCGCAGAGCAAACATTTAACCGTTATTATGCTAATTCAATTGCAGCCCAAATAGTAAATGCATCTCCTAAAATAAAAGCAGTTTTTGAAAAATGGAAGATCACAGATACTTCAGCGCTAATAAGTAATCTTCAAAAAAATGAAGAATTAAAATCGGTACTATTAGAAGAAACTCCGTGGGTATTGGAAGCGCAAAATGAAAGTCAGCAGAAGAAGAATATTGCGCTGTTATTTGATATGGTTCGCATGAGCGCAGCGCTTGAATCTTCTCTTGCCAAACTAAAAGATATGCAAGCCGCCAATGGTGGCTTTGTATGGTTCAAAGGCGGCCCTGATGATCGTTATATGACACAATATATCTTAACGGGGATAGGTCATTTAAAAAAGTTAGGTGCCATCACAAATGATCAGGATCGAAAATTAAATTCAATTATAATTCCTGCTATTCAATACCTGGATAAAAAAATAAAAGGAGATTATGATAACCTTATGAAATATAAGAAGCTAAACAAGTTCCACCAGGGTGGGGATTTGGCGGGGCTTTCTATTCAATATTTATACATGCGCAGCTTCTTCCCTGAAAACGCTATCCCAAAGGAAACTCAAAACGCTTATAACTATTATCTTGATCAGTCAAAAACACACTGGCTTACTCAAGGCAGGTATATGCAGGCGATGATAGCATTAACGCTTAACAGGAACAATGATAAGGCTACACCCCAGGCCATCATCCGTTCATTAAAAGAGAATTCAATTGACAACGAAGAATTGGGTATGTATTGGAAAGAATGGAACACCCGCGGATATTGGTGGTACCAGGCTCCTATAGAATCCCAGGCAATGATGATAGAAGCTTTCAGTGAAATCAGCAAAGATCAAAAAGTAATAAGCGATCTTAAAACATGGTTGCTAAAAAACAAACAAACCAATAGCTGGCATACCACAAAAGCAACTGCTGAAGCGTGTTATGCTTTATTATTGCAAGGCACAAACTGGTTAAATGAAGAAAGAGATGTTTCTATAAAGCTTGGCAAGATAACCGTCAATAGTAAAGATGAAAAGCAGGAAGAAGGAACAGGATATTTTAAAAGGAAAATTGATGGAGATAAAGTAACGACAGATATGGGCAATATATCAGTAACCGTTTCAACAGCAAAAGAATTTCCAAAAGCCTCCCCCACGGGCGGAGTTTTGGAAGAAGCTTCCTGGGGTGCCGTCTATTGGCAGTATTTCGAAAATCTCGATAAAATAACTTTTGCAGAAACGCCGCTTAAGCTCAATAAAAAATTATTCATCGAAAAAAATACCGACCGCGGCCCGGTTCTCTTCCCCCTTTCCTTTGGAGAGGGCCGGGGTGAAGTAAAAGTGGGCGATAAAATAAAAGTGCGCATAGAACTAAGAGCAGACCGTGACATGGAATATGTACACATGAAAGACATGAGGGCTGCATGCATGGAACCAACAAATGTTATCAGCGAATATAAATACCAGGGCGGGCTTGGCTATTATGAAAGTACCAAAGATGCCAGCACAAACTTTTTCTTTAACTATGTTCCAAAAGGCACTTACGTTTTTGAGTATTCTTTGTTTGTTACACACAACGGTAATTTCAGCAATGGCGTTACAACCATTCAATGTATGTATGCACCCGAATTTACTGCACATAGCGAAGGGGTAAGACTGCATGTGAAATAGGGGTCAGGTGTCAGGTGTCAGGTGTCAGGTGTCAGGTATCAGGTATCAGGTCAGGTATCAGGTGTCAGGTATCAGGTATCAGGGTCGAATGAACCTATTTCCTAAAAAAGACCTC
>JBDSFG010000088.1:0-5544 GCA_039919615.1 Ginsengibacter sp.
AATTTTAATGGCAGTGGCGCTGCATTAAAAGAAAAAATGTGGAAGCTGCTTGATGTATTAAAGTAAAAACTACATTTATAATTAAAAGAAGGTTATGCAAACTCAAAATTATAAAACTCACAGGCGATTTATTTCGCTATATCATTTTATTCTCTATCCAATGATTTTCGCTTGTATAGCTGCATCTGTTTGGATTTTCTATACGGCTTTTTACCTGACGGGACATGGAAGATTAATCGCTATAACAATCGGAGTGCTTAGCATATCAGCACTTTTACTATGTTATTATGGAAGATCTTTTGCATTAAAAGCCCAGGACAGAGCAATACGGTCTGAAGAAAATCTTCGTCATTTTATACTCACAGGTAAATTATTAGATAACCGCTTAACCACCTCGCAAATTATAGCCTTACGTTTTGCAAATGATACCGAATTTTTAATTCTTTCAGAGCGGGCAGCCACTGAAAATTTGAAAGGTGAAGAAATTAAAAAAACAATTGTGAACTGGAAGGGGGATCATTACAGGGCTTGAGAACCTAAAGACCTCATCCTAAATCCCTCTTCAAAGTAGAGGAGCTTTAAAACCGCTCTTTAAAAGAGAGCCCTAAGCCTAATTTTTTTTAAACAAGTTAAGTCTCAAAATATTTTACAACTTCCTCTCGTAATATTTCCGGCATGTGAACGGGCTTCATGGTTTTTGCTTCCATAAAGTATAGAGTGACATCACCAACATTTAGTAACTCATTTGCTTCGTTGTATATCTCACTATGAAAAATTATCCTATGGTGTTGAGGCATTTCTCTCAATATGGTTTTAACTGTAATGAGATCATCATATTTTGCGGGGCGTAAAAATTTGCTGTGAATCGTTGTTACAGGCATAATTATCCCGAGCGCCTCAATCTCTTTATAACTGTAACCTAAAATCCTTATCGCCTCCGTTCTACCTATTTCATAAAATTGTGCATAATGGCCATGATACACAATTCCCATCTGGTCTGTTAATGCGTAATGAATTCTTATGGTTGTCTCTGAAGTGAACAAAAATCTAATTTTTTATTGTACAATATTCTTGCTGCCAATAATCTAATATCTAAAAAAAATGCACCACATTTTAAGCCCTCACCAGGGAAGGGTTTGGTGAGGCCACCGCTCCTACTTTCCTATCATTCTATCTACACTAATTCTTCCGGCACCTGCAAATAAAAGAGCAATAAATCCGGTAAGGTATAAAGCAGATGCCTGGCCTTTGCCAAAGAAGTCAGCATCGTTAGTAACAAAAAGCGCTACGCACATTGCTATGATCAATGGTACGCATGCAAATCTGGTAAACAATCCCAGTATAATGAGAATACCACAAAAAAATTCTGCAAAAATTACAAGCACAAGAGAAATTTTGCTTCCTAAATGTAAAAAGTCCATGAATTTATATTGAAGAGAACTGAAATTGGAAATCTTATCATACCCATGTTTTACTATTAAAATCCCTAACCCTAAACGCAATATAAAAAGTGCTGTGTTTACAGCTCCTGCAGAGTACTTTGTTGAATATAATGCTCTCATAATTTTTATTTTATAATTGTGTTAACATTGTTTTGTGCAATTTAAAGCCTTTTAGTTAATGAACATTTCTTAAAGTTTAAAATGGAATGGTGTTTGTACTTTCGCTGGCATGTACATAAAACATTTTAGATTTTTTAAGTGGTATTGAAAAGCCGGTAAAATATTTCTAATTTATTACACAATAATAAAATGCTCCGGTAAATGAATCGCCTCTTTTTTATTTTGCTTTTAATATTATCACTTCCATGTTTTTCCCAACCAAATTTTAATATAACAGATCCTGAGAGGAGCTTTAAAGAGGCTAAAGATTTTTTTATTAAAGAACAATATACTTTGGCTTACCCTCTATTAAAGGATATTAAACAAAAATATCCTGAAAATACCCAGAGCAGCCATTTGTATATTAACCAGGACGTTGAATATTATTACATTGTTTGCGGATTAAAATTAGATCAGCCAATTGCTGAGGTTCTGGCTAAGAGTTTTATTGAGGTTGCAAACAATGAGCCCAGGCAACAGATCATGGGCTATCAGTTAGCCAGGTATTATTTTGTAAGAAAAGATTATAGCAATGCAATTACTTACTATGAAAGGGCGGGATATGATAATTTAAGTAATGAAGAAATAGCAAATACTAAGTTTGAGCTTGGTTACTCTTATTTTAATTTGAAAAAATTTGAGCAGGCAAAACCTTTATTTAATGAGGTTCATCAATTGCGTGATACTAAATATTATTATGCTGCTAATTATTATTATGGCTTTTTAAGTTATAGGGATAGAGATTTCCCGGAGGCATTGAAGTCTTTCAAAATTGTTGAAGATCAACAGGAATACCGGGGCCTTGTACCTTATTATATCGCTGAGATCTATTATTTCCAGGAGAAAAAAGATGAAGCATTACGCTATGGCGAAGAGGTGTTGAACAGGGGAAACTTATATTATAAAAAGGAATTGAATTTACTTATAGGACAAATTTATTTTGAGAAGCGTGATTTTGCAAAAGCCCTGCCATTGCTGGAAGAGTATGTTAACACCAGTGACAAGGTGAGCAAAGATGTGCTGTATGAATTAAGCTATTGTTATTATGAGACTAACCGGGTGGATAAAGCTATTGAAGGCTTTAAACAATTAAGTAATGAGAAAGATTCACTTGGCCAGAATTCAATGTATTTATTAGGAGATCTTTATTTGAGGACTAATCAAAAAGTAAATGCAAGAAATGCATTTCACTATAGTGCCAATAATTCCAGCAACCGTAAGCAACAAGAGATATCAAGGTTTAACTATGCTAAATTATCTTATGAATTAGGGTACCAGGATATAGCCCTGAACGACATAAAAAGTTTCATTGATTTATACCCAGGCTCCGTCTATGCCATCGAAGCAAAAGAGATCTTAATAAGCATATTAGCAAACACGAACAGTTTTAGCGATGCATTGGCTATGTATGAATCATTTGATAAGCCAACGCCGGCAATGCAAAAAGTTTATCCTAAAATCTTATTTGGCAAAGCAACAGAATTCATAAATGATCAGCTAATAACACCAGCTAATGAGTTATTGGATAGAATACTTAAAGACCCGAATGCCGAAAAAGTATTGCCCTACGCCAATTTTTGGAAAGGTGAAATTTCATACCGCCAGGAAAGATATGATGATGCGGCCCGGTTCATGAATACCTATTTGCAAACAGGCATTTCGCAAGGTGAGGCTACACCACAGGCTGCAAATTATGTTTTAGGATACAGCTTGCTGAAAAAAGAAAATTTTAAACAGGCATTAAATTTCTTCGACCAGGTTACACGAACAATTTCTGCACGATCGTCACCTTTGGAACAAGATGCATATGTAAGAACTGCTGATAGTTATTTCATGCTTAAGGACTATAGTAAGGCTAAAGGCATGTATGATAATATTCTGAACAACGCATTACCTCAGAGTGACTATGCACTTTTTCAAAAAGCGCTGATCACGGGGATAAGCAGTTCTTCTGAAAAAATAAAAATATTAAATACCCTTTCCCGCCAGTATCCTTTAAGCGATCTTATTGCAGACGCAAACATGGAAATTGCCAACACCTATATGGCCGGGGAAAAATTTAGAGACGCCATAACTTACTTAAATAACATATTAACACTAAGTAATCCAAGAGCCTTGCAGCCATCGGTTTATTTAAAGTTAGGGCTTGCTTATTACAACATGAACAGTAACAATGAAGCCTTAAATAATTATCAAAAACTCATTAATACATACCCTCAATCGGCTGAAGCAGATGAAGCACTGGAGAATATGAAAAACATTTACGTTGAAGAAGGACGCCCCAACGATTATGTAGAGGTATTAAAAAAGGCTGGTAAAAATATTTCGGTTTCGGAAGCAGATTCTTTAACCTGGTCTGCTGCAGAACTAAAGTATAATAATGGTGATTGTGTAAATGCTATTACAGGATTCAACAATTATCTAAGTAAATATCCGGATGGATCTTTTGCCATACAAGCCCATTTTTTAAAGAGTGAGTGCTATGTAAAAAGCAAAGATTTTAAAAATGCTGTAACCGGCTATGAAGAAGTAATTAGAAAAGGTAATAGTAAATATGCTGAACGAGCCGCCTTAGCTGCATCAAGGATATCTTATTTTGAACTGCAGGATTATGCCAATGCAAAAACATATTTTATCCGGCTTAAGGAACTAGCAACTACGCAGGAAAATCAATTGGAAGCATTACGGGGGTTGATTCGCACGTATTATCAAACTAAAGATTATACAGAGGCCAATAATGCTGCAAAAGAGTTACTTATCCGCAAAGGCTTGAGTACAGACGATAAGGCCATTGCAAACCTTGTATCAGGAAAATCCCTTCAGTTAGCCAACCAATACGAACAAGCAATTACAGCATATAAATCGGTTGCAGCAATAAACAAATCTGCCTGGGGCGCAGAAGCCCGTTACGAAATTGCTAATTGTTATTTCACACTCAATAATTTAAGTGCAGCCGAAAAGGCTGGCCTGGAAGTTATCAAGGTTACTGGTTCGTATGACTATTGGGTTGCCAAAGCTTACATTTTATTAGGCGATGTGTACATGCAACAAAAAGATTATTTTAATGCAAAGGCAACCTATCAAAGTGTGTCAGATAATACAACTATAGCAGAACTAAAAGCCGAGGCGCAACAGAAACTTGAAAAAGCTATAGCAGAAGAAAAGGCTGACTCTAAAATTGGAGGATAGTTTTCAAATTAAAAATGTAAAATTAAAAATTATAAATGGCAGTCTTAAACCAAGCACGCTGTAAATACCTGAAGGTGATTTTTGTTCTTCATTTTTCACTTTTCATTTTTAATTGTTATGGTCAGCGTGATACAACCAAAAGCCAGACCATTGACATCACATCATCTTATAAACCTGTTTTAAAAGATGTGGTTAAAATAAATTTATCAGCATCTCCCCTTGCATCAGATACCTTTGCCCGCAAATTAACGTATAACATACCTGCCCAGAATTTATTTTTTTCACATCAGCCCACAAGCTTGAAACCCCTGGCATTGAGCCAGGATACCGGGCTGCAAAAAGGCATAAGAAACTATTTGAAAGCGGGCTTTGGAAATCTCACAACACCTTATCTTAATGGAGCTTTTAGTTTTGGAGATGGCAAGACCTCTTTGTTCAATTTGTATGGCAGCTATATTTCATCAAAAGGAAAAATTGTACACCAGGATTTTAGTGAACTTAAATTAAAAGCAACCGGAAGTTTTTTTACGCCCGGCAATGAAACCTATGGAAGCGTAGGAATCAATCAATACCAATATTTTTTATATGGCTACGACCACAGTTCACATACATTTTCGAAAGATGAGGTACGGAGGAAGTACCAGGATATTTCATTAAAAGCCGGTTATACGAACACCGAAGAAAATAAATTAAAAATAAATTACAATCCCAATATTGAAGTTCATGTGTTTAGCCGGGAAAATAAAGTGAATGA
>JBDSFG010000112.1:0-6047 GCA_039919615.1 Ginsengibacter sp.
TAACTTATCACAATTATATTATTCCATTACAGCAAAATTTCTGTTGTTATAATTGCTATTGCATATCCCCGTAAGAAAGCAAAGAGATTTTATCTGGCCTTTTGTGTTTCAGCGTAACTTAAAGTTCTATAACCGGATTTTGGTATATCAAATTTTGAAGAGGGAACGGGGTCGAAGCTTACTTTTGAAAGAACGTATTTAAACTTCATTTTACCAGACTGCCATTCATATTGCATAGCCAGGCCAGGCAAGGTTTTAAAAGGATAATCATACTCTTTGTTAGCCACTTTTAAGTCTGGCGAATAATAAACAATAAATGACGTGCCGTCTTCAAGTTTAGCAATTGCTTTTATGCAGTTGTATCCGGCTATCGAAGTTGTTTCATTGGTTATATCATAGGTTATACCTTCATATTTTTTATTCTTTTTTTCCCAGTCATCTTTTGTTAAACTGATCATTAATTTTTGTCCGCTATAATCTTTCAATATGACCCCGGCGCCGGTTCTTGAGTCATGAATTGTACTTTCACTTCCCAGGCCACTAAGCATTTCGCTTCTTGTCTGATTATTTTTAATATAAATAGTTGTTGTGGCGCCATCAAGCATATCAGCCATGTTTGGTTCTTTACTTCCGGTTTGAATGGAAATATTATAAATTAATGATCCCTCTGACATTATCTTCTGCCCGTTTACAATAAGTATATTCAATAAGATTGAAATAACTATTGTGATCCTGGTTTTAAAACTGCACATATTGTAGAATTGTAAGTTAAGACACTTTCGTTAACTTAAAGGTTGCAGGGGATGATTTATAGCATTATTTGATTTTCCGGGTATTCTTAGGTGGTGGCGCATTCTTAGGTTGTGTACTCTTTGATTGAAGGTTTTGCAGTTTTTTATTACTTTCCTGCATGGCTTCAATCTTCTGTTGCCATTTACTTTTTACAACAGGTTTCTTTTTATTTTCCTGGAGTTTGGCCAAAACCTTTTCATGATTTATGATATATTTCTGAATTACAAACTGAATTAATAATGTAATTACATTGGAAACAGTGTAATACCATGTAAGCGCAGAAGGCAATGCGTTAAAAACACCTAATAAAATTACAGGAAAAATATAAGGCAGATATTTCATCGCAGGATTACTATTATCCTGCATATTGCTCATTCCATACAAAGAAATTAAGAGACTTGTAACAACCGCAAAAATGGTAAACAAACTTATATGACTGCCATAAAAGGGAATATGAAAAGGAAGATCATAAATTGAATCATATGCAGATAAATCTGAAGCCCACCAAAAACTTTGGCCCCTCAAGGCAATATTTGAATTAAAGAAATTATACAATGCAAAGAATATAGGTATTTGAAGCAATGCCGGTATACAACCTCCTAAAGGATTAACGCCTGCACTTTTAAATAGCTTCATCTGTTCCATTCCAAATGCCTGCTTATCTTCTCCATGTTTTAATTTTAAAGCATCAATTTCCGGCTTTAATAATTTCATTTTGGCGCCACTCAAATAACTCTGATAGGTAAGAGGAGAAATTAGCAACCTGATTATTATGGTTAGTAACGCAATGGTCAATCCAAAGCTTGCTATTTTACTTCCCATAAAATTGAATACGGGCAAAATAAATCCACGGTTTATATATTTTACAAAGGCAAATATTCCACTTCCTAAGGGTACAATATTGTGCATTTGGTTGCCGTAAGATTTTAATATTTTATAATCACTTGGGCCATAATAAAGTTGCAGCGGTATACTGGCGAGTGATCCCTGCGGAACATTTAATTTGAAATTTACTGTAGCCTGAGCGATCACGTGGGTGTTTGTATCAGCAGGTACCAGCCATTTTACATCAGCATGTTGAAATTTATTTTTTGCAATAACAGAGGTTACAAAAAATTGTTGAGCAAGCGCTATCCAGTTTACAGGCTGATTAAATTGTTTACTATCGCCCGAGCCAATTGCTTCAAAATCATAATCATCATCTTTTACATATGATATGTGTGATTGTAATTTTTCATGCCCGGCATCTTTTTCAAGTTGGTTAGCTTGTGCCTGCCAGGTTAAGCTTATAGTATTTTGCGAAACTATTTTATCAGCTCCATTAAGGTTAACTGAAAAATTCAGCATGTATTCATCAGGAGATAATGAGAATTGGTGTTCAATACGTTCACCGGAACCGTCTTGTAGGTAAAAAACTAAAGTTTGAATTCCATTTACGGACGTTGGAGAAGTTACATTAAAAGAAAGATCATTGGTATGAGCCGTTTGATTATTACCAGTATTTATAACATAGGATATATTATTAAACGCTCCATTTTGAAGAATGAGCGGCTTATGATCAAAAGTTTCAAATTTCTTAAGTTGTACAATTTTAGGCTGGCCTCCCTTGTTCGTGAAAGTAATTTTAACCACATCATTTTCCAGGTTAATTAATTGCTCCTTTAACGAAGAATCCTGTTGAAATCCGCCTGAAGCTGATAAAAAACCTGAATCTCTTTTAACAGCAGTTTTTGCAGTAACAGCTTTATTTATCCTGGCATTAACCCTGGCAGTAGAGTCCAATACATGCTGCGTTTGTTTCTCCAGCGAAGCCTGTCCCTTTTGAGTATAAAAAAAATATCCAAAAAATAATAAGGCCAATAAAACAAATCCAATCACACTATTTCTATCCATTCCCATTTTAAAAAATTAAGGGGGCAAAGGTAAGTAAAGTTTATACTAACCTTTTGATGCCGTATAAAATTATAATACCCCTAAAAAAAGGGGTATTATAATAAACAATTTTATATTATTTTTTGGCAGGAGCAGCAGTTTTAGTTACAGCAGGAGCTCCTTTTGCAGGGGCCGAAGATGCAGCAGCGACTGGCGCTTTAACAGCAGTTGCCTCTTCTTGTTTTAACTGCCGTGTCATACTAACTGATGCAACGGGAATACGGGGAGAATTTAATATCTCCATATTTTCTGCTACCACATCCTGTACCCGCAGATTTTCATTTAATTCCAGTTTAGTAATATCCATTTCAATATTCTCACGCAAATACTTTGGTAAGGTTTTAACTTTTAAAGACTTCATTTTAGTAGCCAGCTTACCTCCTGCTTTAACACCTGCAGGAACACCTGTAAATTTTAAAGGTATAGTTACTGTTACTTTTTTGTCTTCAACCAGTTCAAGAAAATCTACATGAAGTAAAAGATCAGAAACTTTATCAAATTGCATTTCCTTTAAAACACATTTGTAAGCAGATCCTTCTATATTGATTTCCGCAAGCATAAAATCAGGAGTATAAACAATGCTTTTAAAGGCAGTCGCAGGAGCATAAAAATTAATCTCTTTAGCACCTCCGTAAATTACACCTGGCACTTTTTCCTCAGAGCGAAGCTGGCGGGTGGCTGCTTTGCCAAATTCGGTCCTGAGCTGTCCTTCGATGGTAATTGTATTCATTTCTAAATTTTTATTGAGGCGCAAAGGTAATAAAATATCTGGATTGGCAGCTTTGAATTAAACAATTTAAAGTTCGATGTAGAAAAATTAACCGGAATTTTTGTTTAACATTTTGCTGCGTAAAAAAAGGCTGTTGATGCTTTTATTTTCGTAAGCATTCCGGATAGCAATGGCGAATAATTCAGCGACAGATACTACTTTTATCTTATTAGATAATTGCTTAGTGGGTATGGTATTGCAAACTACTAATTCAAGTAAAACACTATTTTCAATATTCTCATAGGCATTACCACTTAGTACCGGGTGCGTACAAAATGCACGAACACTTCTTGCGCCTTTTTCTATTAAAAGACCGGCACTTTTGGTGAGCGTTGAACCAGTATCGCATATATCATCAATTAAAACAATGTCTCTGTCTGTAACGTCCCCTATTACAACCATACTGTGTATTTCGTTGGCCCGCTTACGATGTTTGTCACAAATAACCATCTCAACTTCAAAATAACTCGCTATCTCACGGATACGGTTTGCGCTGCCAACATCGGGAGCAGCAAAAGTCAAATTCTCCAGATTAAGCTCTTCTATATAAGGAATAAAAATTGCAGAAGAATCCAGGTGATCTACCGGTATATCAAAATACCCCTGTATTTGCGGTGCATGAAGATCCATAGTTATGACACGGTCGGCGCCTGCAGCAGTTAACATATTTGCTACCAGTTTAGATCCAATAGCTACTCTTGGCCTATCCTTTCTATCCTGCCTTGCATAGCCGTAATAAGGAATTACAGCAATTACTTTATAGGCGGATGCTCTTTTTGCAGCATCAATCATCAATAGCAATTCCATTAAATTATCTGTGGGAGAAAAAGTGCTTTGCACTAAAAAAACAAATTGTCCCCTGATGCTTTCCTGGTATTCAACGCCAATTTCCCCGTCGCTGAATTTTTTGATATTGATCTTCCCTAACTGCTCTCCAAAACGGACGGCGATTTGCTTTGCAAGATATTGAGAGCCTGTACCTGAAAATATTTTTACGTTTGGATGCATTGACAACAGCTTAGTTGGAGGAAATTAATTGGTGTGGCGAAATTATAATTAATATTGTTATGTATTAACTGCTTTGCATGGAAACTTTTAACAACTCATCCACTTCCATTAAGAATTGGGCTGTTGATGACAGGCCGAGGGAAAAGCTTTTTACTAAAGGGGCAGGTGCACTTAGTGATTCAGAGTTACTGGCAATTTTAATAAATACCGGAAGTAAAAATAAAAGCGCTGTTGAGCTTGCCAAAGAGATATTAGCTCTCGGAAAAAATAACTTAAATGAACTCGGAAAACTTTCTGTAAAAGAGTTTATGAAAATTAAAGGAATTGGTGAAGCTAAAGCTATTACGCTAGCTGCAGCACTTGAACTCGGGAGGAGGCGACAAGCTTCCCTATCACTTTTAAAATCTGTTATAAAATCAAGCAATGATATTGCAGAATATCTTAGAATCACTTTAAAAGATAATCAATCGGAAGTATTTGCAGTGGTATTCTTAAACAAAGCTAATAAGATAAATAATTTTGAAATTATAAGTAAGGGCGGTATAACAGGTACGGTTGCTGACCCGAGGGTTATTTTAAAAAAAGCGTTAGAATCCGATGCTACTTCCCTTGTATTATGTCATAATCATCCATCTGGAAATTTAAAGCCGAGTAAAGCGGATGAAGAGCTAACATTTAAGATCAAAGAGGCAGCAAAATATTTTGACATCCGCATAATGGACCATATAATTGTAAGTGAAGATGGATATTATAGTTTTTCAGATGAAGGTATGTTATAGAGCTGTCATAAATTTTCCCTCAAAAAGAGAGTTTAAGGTTCCACATGCAATTGTTATAAGTTATGCCTGTGCCGTTGGCCCTCCAAAATTAAAGGGCAATTCCACAGCCTCTATATCCTGTATAGTTCCATTGGAAGTTTCAAATTTTTTTACATTATCAATCATAGCTTTCATAAAACGTTTTGCGTGAGTTGGGGTGAGAATTATGCGGCTCTTTACCTTGCTCTTAGGCGTACCTGGCATTACGTTAACAAAATCTACAATAAACTCAGCATGGCTATGGGTAATAATAGCAAGATTTGCGTACACGCCTTCTGAAATTTCTTCTGAAATTTCTATATTAAGCTGATTAGGCTGATCTTTTGGAATATCCATTTAAATATTTTCTTCAAAAATAATCTATTCTGAAGTTGAAGATCTGCAATTTTTAAAAAGTTTTGGGAAGCAGCTATTCTCTCAGGTCTTCTTTCGCAATTTCTACTATCCTCTTCCATTAGCTCTAGTTTTAAAACTCACTCCGTCGTTTTCACCTATTTGCAAAGCGGTAGCTCAAAAGAAGCGGTCTCCCAGTTTATCTTTTATTTTAGAGCGGGCTTAAAATAAAAATAAATAACGAATTTTTTATATCGAGCTTATTGACCTAAAATCGAGTAGGAAGGTAGCCATTAATTGGCTACCTGTCCTCTCACACCACCGTACGTGCCGTTCGGCATACGGCGGTTTATTAAAATGATGTTGGCTGCATCGCTGTTTGCCGTTGGTAAGTG
>JBDSFG010000115.1:0-2756 GCA_039919615.1 Ginsengibacter sp.
CAGCACAGGCATAAAAAATACCTGCAAAATTTGACTTCATTACAATTGCGCCGCCGATAACAGGGCTAACAACATATCCTAATCCTTTTATTGCATTGTAAATACCAAAGGCTTTTCCTTTGTTGTCTTTGTATAGCGTACCCACCATAGCAAGCGAAACAGCAGAAAGTGCCGCACCGCCTAACCCTTGTAAAAATCTAACGACTATTAAAAATTTTGGGGGAACAAAAGTATATAGCAACGATGCAAGAATAAAAATAATGATGCCGAGATAAAGCGCTTTCTTCATTCCCTTTTTATCTGCCAAGCCTCCAAATACAGGTTTGGCAACGATCTCCGCAAAATCATAAATGGCTATTAGCAAACCAATCATGGTTAAACCGATGCCAACTTTCTCTGCATAGAAAGGAAGATTTACCGCCACTATATGAGCGCCAAATGAAGTAGCAAAGCCAAGAAAGCCAAGTACAAAAGCCCACTTCAAAGGTGTCTTCATGTTTGTGATTGATTAAGTTCCTTTTCAGATTTTTTCTTTAAGCGTTCCATTAGCCAAACAGTTATTATCAACCATGCAAATCCAATACAAAACCCTGCCACTACATCGCTCGGGTAATGCACTCTTAAATATACCCGGCTAAACCCTATTAATAAGGAGAATAAAATGAGTATGGAACCTGCAATGTATTTGTACAATTTGGGAATATTTGTTTTCCATACCAGGTAAGTGAGTAGCCCATAAAATATAAATGCTGATGTTGCATGACCGCTGGGGAAGCTAAAGTTTTGTAAGCGTTCAATTAATGGATGCGGTGGTCTCACACGATGAAAGGATAATTTCATAAAGTAATTGACTGCAAAGCCTCCGATGCCGATAACAGCAATTTCAACTGCTCTCTTCCAGTTTTTCATAAACAGGTATAATAGCACTAACACAGCATAGGCTATTTGTAAAAATGTAGCTGAAGCAAAGTATGTTACTCCCCTCATAAAGCCGGTAAGGCGGTTACTGATAACATTAGCAGAAAGGAAATTAAATATGGAATTATCAACTGCTTCTTCTTTTTCTGAAAGCACTTCATGTACGATCAAAACAAATAAGAACAATGTGCCTGCAAAAAGAGCCAACAGCAATATTAACCGTAAGGGTAATTTTTTGAAGTATTTTTTATTGAATGTTTTTGTGCTTTGCATGAAAAATATTTCTACTTATTTTCTTACTAATGTTACTAATGCTTTAAAGTCTTTTTCTTTATTCACTTAATAGGGCTTTCCCTTCTTTCCGGCGGCTGTTCCACCTGACATTCTTCAATCACAATTTATCTATTGCTGCGTAAATATCTTAACCTTCCCTGAGGATTAAGATTGATAACTTTTTCTGTCTTCTGAATATTTAAAAAGACGGCTGCATATTATTTCTAAGATAATATTAGTCCATAAAATGTCGGGTGGGGACGCCCGCCAAAAAGGGGAGCTTTAATAACCCGCTGCCATTCCATCTTTGCGGGGATCAGAAGCACCGTGATATACTTTTTGTTTTGCATCAAACTGAATACACTGATAGCCCCCAAAAAAGCCTGGTTTGCTTGATGCAACTTTGTAGCCCATTGCTAGCAGAGATTGAATGGTTTCGTAAGAAAACCCTGACTCCAGATAAAGAGTACCGACGCCATTACCGGCACGTCCATAAGGTTCAGAAGAACCCTCATGATCAATTCTTGGTGCATCTCCCGCTTCCTGTATGTTCATGCCAAAATCAATCAGATTCATTAATACTTCTACATGCCCTTCGGGTTGAAAACCACCACCCATAACACCAAAGCTCATATAGGGCTGATCGTCTTTTGTAACGAATGCGGGGATGATGGTATGAAAAGGTCTTTTATGCGGAGCATAAGTATTATTTTGCCCTTCCTTTAATGTAAATAATAAGCCGCGATTTTGTAAAAAAAAGCCAAGGCTGTCAGGAAGCATCCCGGAACCAAAAAGTGAACAAACGCTTTGTATGAGTGATACCATATTTCCCTCATTATCAGCCACCGTTAAATAAACTGTTTCACCGTTTTTCAAAGCTTTATCGTCTCCTGCAATAACACTCAGAGATGCTTTATCCATGTCAATCAGTTTAGCTCTTTCGTCACCATATTTTTTTGAAATCAGTGCATCCACGGGAACTTTCGAAAACTGCATATCTGCATAATATTTTGCCCGGTCTTCATACGCCAGTCTTTTTGCTTCTGTAAAAAGATGAATATGTTGCGCACTTCCAAAACTGGTTTTACTAAAATCAAATTTTTCCAGGATATTGAGCATTTGCAATACAGTAATGCCTTGCCCGTTTGGTGGCAGTTCCCAAACCCGGTAGCCACGATAGGTGGTGGACACGGGCTCCACCCACTCTGATGTATGATCTGCCAAATCTTTATAAGTAAGAAAACCACCATTCTTTTTCATAAAGCCATCAATTGCTTTTGCTATGCTGCCTTTGTAAAAAACATCCCGCCCTTCTTTTGCAATTTTATCAAGCGAATTGGCAAGCTGTGGATTTTTAAAAACGTCGCCTCGTTTTGGCGCTGAACCATTTGGCATAAACACTTGCGAAACATTTGGAGAGCTTCCATACATATCTTTTAATTGCGAATAATAATAAGCCGCTTCATCTGCAACCGGCAATCCGTCGCGGGCATAATTTACAGCAGCAGAAAGAATTTCAGACATCTTCAATTTTCCAAATCGTTTATGTAACTCAAACCATCCAT
>JBDSFG010000126.1:0-20157 GCA_039919615.1 Ginsengibacter sp.
GCATTCAATTTGTATGGCTGTTCGGAATTGTTGGCGTGTTTGTATTGCTGCTTGCCTGTATCAACTTTATGAACCTGAGTACGGCAAGAAGTGAGAAGCGTGCTAAAGAAGTGGGCATTCGCAAAACGATTGGCTCGATGCGTATACAGCTTATCGGCCAGTTTCTTAGCGAGTCGCTTCTAATTTCATTTCTTGCTTTATTGCTCGCCATATCCATAGCTCAATTATCAATCTCTTTTTTTAATGGCATAGCGGATAAAAATATGGCTATTCCCTGGACCACTCCTTTATTCTGGTTAATGACAATAGGATTTGCATGTGTAACAGGAATCATTAGTGGCAGCTATCCCGCTTTTTATTTATCAGCTTTTGAACCTGTTAAAGTATTAAAAGGAACTTTCCGTGTAGGACGCTTTGCGGCGCTTCCCCGTAAAGTATTGGTGGTGGTTCAGTTTACAGTATCTATTGCACTCATTATAGGAACGATCATTGTTTACCGCCAGGTACAATTTGCAAAAAACCGCCCGGTGGGCTATGCAAGAGAAGGACTTATTTCAGTGGTAATGAATACACCGGAAATATATGGACATTATGATGCAATGAGAAATGACCTGGTACAAACCGGCACTGTAGCAGATATGGCTGAATCAAATAGTCCGGTCACCCAGGTATGGTCCAATAACAACGGTTTGAACTGGGAAGGAAAAGATCCAAACAGCGATCCGCTTTTTGGTACAATTGCCGTTACACACGACTTTGGAAAAACTGTAGGCTGGAAGATTACAGAGGGCCGGGATTTCTCCAGGAATTTCAACGACACCAGCGCATTTATTTTAAATGAATCAGCCGTAAAAGTTACAGGCATGAAAAATCCCGTCGGTAAAAAGATGAAATGGCTTGACAAGGATCATGTAATTGTAGGAGTAATAAAAGACATGGTAATGGAATCACCTTTTAAACCTACTATCCCTACCGTTTTCCACTTAAGTCCCGATTGGGTACGCCTGATTATCGTAAAAATAAAAACCGGAATTCCTTTAAGAGAAGCCCTCGTTAAAATTGAACCGGTGTTTAAAAAATATAATCCGGCAAGTCCCTTCGAATTCAAATTTACAGATGAAGAGTATGCTCAAAAATTCTCCGATGAAGAACGGATCGGCAACCTCGCCACTTTCTTCGCCATACTGGCCATTTTTATTTCATGCCTGGGCTTATTTGGGTTAGCATCTTTTATAGCAGAACAACGCACCAAAGAAATTGGCATTCGCAAAGTGCTTGGCGCTTCTGTAATAAACCTGTGGCAAATGCTTTCGAAAGATTTTGTTTTCTTGGTAGTTCTCTCTTGCTTTATCGCCATTCCAATTGCATATTATTTTCTCAGCGAATGGTTGCAGAGCTATGATTACCGAACAAAAATATCCTGGTGGATTTTTGTTGCAGCGGGGATAGGTGCATTGACCATCACATTATTGACAGTTAGCTTTCAGGCAATAAAAGCAGCTATTGCTAACCCGGTAAAAAGTTTAAGAACAGAATAAAATATTATTATGATAAAAAATTATTTCAAAGTCGCTTTTCGAAATATCTGGAAGAATAAGATCCTTTCCTCTATCAATATCATTGGCCTGGCTGTCGGTATCTGCTGTATGTTGCTTGCTATATTGTATTGGAAAGATGAGCGTAGCTATGACCAGTTTCATAAAAAAAATCCTGATCTCTATCGTATTACTGCAAACACGGTTGAAAACGCAGGTGATAAGCCACACATCACTGACGGCACCGGACAGGTACAAGGACCAGCTTTTAAAGCACAGGTTCCGGAAATATTAGAATATACACGTTTATTAGGTGGAGGTATATTTTCGGACTACCGGGCCAATGAAAGATTATTGAAGTTGAATTTGTTATATGCCGATGATTCTTTTTTTGATGTTTTTAGTTTTAAGCTAATTCATGGCGATCCTAAAACGGCTTTAAAAGAATTGAATTCGGTAGTGATCACAGAAGCTACTGCTTTAAAATTTTTTAATTCAACCAATGTTATAGGCAGGCAATTTAATATGGAAGCTGACCCATCGGCGCAGCGATTGGGTAAGCCATTAGTCATAACCGGTGTCGTACAAAATTTACCCAAACACTCTTCTATTCAATTTGAAATACTGCATCCGTTTCGTTTTTTGCAATTAAGCTTTGATGATAAAAACTGGCTCAATAGTTACCTGGGAACATTTGTTGTATTATATCCTGCCGCTGATATAGAAAAAGTAATAGAAAAGTTTAATCATATCTATTCAAAAAATGCTCCTGCACAAATTAAAGAAACGGGTCACGATCCAAAGATTGGTTACGGATTGCAACCAATAACAGATATTCATCTGCATTCGTACACTGCAGATGGAAGCTCTTCCGAAGGCGGCGTATTGAATGGCAGCAAGCCTGCTTATTCCTATTTGTTTTTGGGTATTGCCTTCTTCATTTTGCTAATGGCCAGTATCAATTTTGTTAATATCAGCATTGCCAATTCGATGAGGCGTGTAAAGGAAGTAGGTATTCGGAAGATTACAGGAAGTAGCAAATTTCAGATCATACTTCAGTTTGTCGGTGAGTCAGCTATACTTTGCATAATATCTTTTGTCTTAGCCTTAGTGCTTGCCCAAACCATCTTGCCGGTTTTTAATAAACTCACAGATAAACAAATTGCATGGCAGGATTTTGACATGACGTTGTCAATATGGTTCTTTTTATTACTCATTTCCAATATAGTGCTCACAGGTTTTTATCCTGCTTATATTTTATCCAATTTCAAAGCTGCGGAAACACTGTATAATAGACAGAAGATTTCCAGTAAAAATATTTTTGGCCAAAGCCTCATTGTAATTCAATTTTCTCTATCCGTTTTTCTAATCGTGACCTCTATTGTTTTTTATTCCCAAATGAAATTTATTAAGACAAAAGATCTTGGTTATAAACCGAACCAGGTAATCAGAACCAATATAGCAGGAAACCGGGAATATAAACCCATCCAGAATTTTCTAAAAAATGAAATTGCGAAGGAGCCTTCCATCTTCCAGATTTCGTTTGGTGGCCCAATGGGCGATTTGAATACTTACATACAAAATCGTACTGTTAAGAGTACGTATCGCAGGATTGATGAAAATTATATTTCGACATTAGGCATTCAATTAAAAGAAGGAAGAAATCTTTCATACGGAACAAAAAGCGAGGCGCTTGTTAACGAAGCATTTGTAAAACAAGCAGGGCTCCTCAATCCGGTTGGGATTTCATTGCAGCTTGATTCGCAATATTATGATTCGAAGCGTGTCGTTGATATAGTCGGCGTAGTAAAGGATTTTCATTTCGGTTCCTTAAAAGAGCGGATTCAACCGATGGTTATGTACCAGGAACCGGAAAACAGCGGATCCATCTTTCTAAAAATCGATCAATCGCAGCAGCAAAAAGCTTTGCAGGCTTTTGAGACGATTTATAAAAAAGCAATTCCAGATGCCATTTATGAATATAATTTTTTGGACGAGTTAAATGCACGGGAATA
Source organism: Ginsengibacter sp. (assembly GCA_039919615.1). GTDB lineage: Bacteria > Bacteroidota > Bacteroidia > Chitinophagales > Chitinophagaceae > Ginsengibacter. The sequence goes on from JBDSFG010000126.1 coordinate 3,551, forward strand.
TAAGCAGGAACAACGCTGGGAAAAAATCATCAGCATTGCTACGGCGCTTTCTTTAATAATATGTTGCCTTGGACTATTTGGACTTAGCCGACTTGCAACTCATCAGAGGACAAAAGAGATCGGCATAAGAAAAGTACTGGGCGCATCTGTAATGCAAATCACGTCCTTACTATCCAAAGAATTTATGGGTCTGATTATTCTTGCATTCTTAATTGCCACGCCTGCCGGATGGTGGGCAACACATGAGTGGTTGCAAAATTTTGAATACCGGGTGCAAATAGGGTGGTGGATTTTTGGTTTAGCAGGATTAATTGCTTTAGGGATTGCATTGTTTACTATCAGTTTCCAGGCTGTCAAAGCGGCCATTGCTAACCCGGTAAAAAGTTTAAGAACAGAATAAAAGTATAGTTATGATAAAAAATTATTTCAAAATCGCCTGGAGAAATTTGCTGAGGAATAAAGCATTCTCGTTCATCAACATCTTCGGTTTGGCAGTAGGTTTAGCATCATGCCTGCTGATCATGCTTTATATTTTTGATGAAAGCAGTTATGATAAACATCAGAAAAATGGTGACAGAATTTTCCGTATTGCAGCTATCAATAACAAAGGAGAAACATGGGCTGCTACCTCCGGGCCACTTGCTTTTACTTTAAAAAATAATTTACCGGAAGTAGACGAAGCAACAAGGCTAATGACGTTTCCTGACATTGCAAGAATGTTATTGAAGTATGAAAGTGGTTCTGAGAAAAAACAGTTTTTTGAATCTAACGGTTATTATGTTGATTCAACTTTTTTTCAGTTATTCACTTATAATTTTATTTACGGAAATGCAGCAACTGCTTTAAATGAACCTAACAGCCTTGTAATTTCAGAAGAAATTTCTCATAAATTTTTTGGTAATAAAAATCCTGTTGGTAAACCTCTTTTGATCAATACACCTTTTGGTGAATTTAACTATACGATAAAGGCCGTTTTTGATGGTAGCGAATACAAATCACATATTCCCGCCAGCTACTTTCTTTCCATGCGAAATAATGATATGTGGAACTGGGTAAAGCAACAAACCGCTTTAGTTGGTAACGGTGTTTTTTTTACTTATCTAAAATTAAAAAAAGGAGTTGATGCAAAACTGGCTGAAAGAAAAGTTCAGTCTTATTTTGATGATAAAGCTGGTGCTGACATGAAAGCAATGGGCTTTAAGAATACCCTTTTTTTTCAACCCGTCAAAGACATCTATCTACATTCCTCTGTTGGAAATGAAATTGGTTCTAACGGAAATATCACCTACCTGTATATACTCGGCACTATAGCAGCATTCATTATTATTATTGCCTGCATTAATTTTATGAACCTTTCTACTGCACGTTCGGAAAAGCGTGCAAAGGAAGTAGGTGTAAGAAAAGTAATGGGTGCCGAAAAAAAATCATTGGTTTGGCAATTCCTTGGCGAATCGTTTATGATGTGTATTATGTCGCTCGTTATTGCCTCGTTACTGGTGCAAATTCTTTTACCTTATTTCAACAACCTTACTCAAAAGAATATTAGTTTTTTTGATAACGACAATCTTATATTTTGGATCGTTGGCCTTACATTATTAACAGGATTATTTGCCGGGTTATACCCTGCCTTTTACTTATCAGCTTTTAAACCTATAGCTGTACTTAAAGGAAAAATAATAAATAGCTTTTCTGCCACAGCGCTTCGTAAGGGCCTGGTAATATTTCAATTCACCATTTCTATTTGTCTTGTGTTTGCCGCAATTGTTATATGGCGGCAGTTGACTTTTATAAAAGATCAGCAATTAGGTTTTAATAAAAATCAAAAATTAGTACTGCCGCTGCAGGCAAGTTATCGTAACAGCGAAAACAACTATACCGCGTTAAAAAATGAATTACTAAAATACCCGGAAGTAAAATCAGTAACAAGTGGTTCTGCTTATCCGGGAGTAGTTAATTTAAATGACATGCTTTTTTTCGGCGAAGGAAGATCAACAAAAGATAATGTAGACGTACATATTACTGCTGTTGAAAATGATTATATAGAAACCCTGGGTTTCCAGTTATTAAGCGGAAGAGCATTTTCAAAAGACTTCACTGCTGACTCTGCCGGTATCATACTCAACGAAGTTGCCGTAAAGCAATTGGGCTATGATGTAACAAATGCTGTTGGTAAAAAAATACAATTTGATATTGGCAATTTTAAGGGCGCTATGCAGATCGTAGGGGTTGTAAAGAATTTTAATTTCGAAAGCCTGCATAATCAAATTCAACCTCATGGATTTACCACTACAATGTTTTCAAACAGGTATGGCTATTTTATTGCCAGCCTCAACACAAATAATTATGCAGCTGTATTAAAAAAGATTGAACGTACATGGGCGAAATTAAATCCTGCCGTACCTTTCGAATATTCTTTTTTAGACCAGGATTTTCAACGCAATTATCAAAAAGATCAACTGACTTCAGACATTGTATTGTGGTTCACAATTATCGCAATACTGATCGCCTGCCTTGGATTATTCGGCTTATCAGCATTCTCTGCAGAGCAACGCACTAAAGAAATCGGCATACGAAAAGTATTAGGCGCTACTGTTAGCCAGGTTACAATGTTGTTATCAAAAGACTTTATAAAATTAGTTTCTACAGCAGTACTTATCGCTTCGCCATTAGCATGGTGGGCTATGAATAAATGGCTGCAGGCTTTTGCATATAAGATAAATATTAGTTGGTGGATATTTGTTTTAGCAGGTTGTATCGCAGTTTTTATCGCATTGGTGACAGTGAGTTTCCAGGCAATAAAGGCAGCGATTGCAAACCCGGTAAAAAGTTTAAGAACGGAATGATTCGACAGGCTCATCATTAGTCTGAGCCATGATTAACTATCGTGATTAAAAAAACCGACAAAATCATTCAATCAAAAAAAAACTAATTCTGACAATGCTAAAAAATTATTTCAAAACAGCCTTCAGAAATTTTTGGCGCAATAAATCTTTTTCAATTATCAATGTGCTTGGTTTATCTATCGGCATAAGCGCTTCATTAATTATTTTTTTAATTGTGTACTATGAATTCAGCTATGACAAATTTGAAAAAGACAGTGACAGAATTTATCGCGTGGTGATCGATGCAAAGTTTGCTGGCAATGAAGGTCACAGCGCCGCTGTGCAAGCTCCGTTAGCCAGGGCCATACAAAATGAAGTTACCGGTGTAGAATTTACAGTTCCTGTAATGCAGTTCCAGGGCGATGCTACTGCAAAAGTTACTATTTCAAAAACAAAGAATCAGCCCGTTGTATTTAAAAAGCAACCGAATATTGTTTTTATAAATCCGCAATATTTTTATTTGCTGCCATACAAATGGATTGCAGGCACACCAAACGCATCTTTAAAAAATCCATTTAATGTTGTGTTGACTGAAAGCAGGGCACATGAATATTTCCCTACGCTCACTGCAAGCAATATTATCGGTAAGCAAATAAATTATAACGACGATATTACCGTAAATGTGTCAGGCATTGTAAAAGATTTGAATCGACAAACTGCATTTAATGCAGTTGAATTTATCTCCTATGCCACCATTGCACAAACCCATTTGCAGGATCAGTTTATGATGAATGTTTGGAATGATTGGATGGCTTATTCGCAATTATATGTAAAACTTTCTGCAGGCAGTAAAGCCCCACAAGTTGAGTCGCAATTAAAAACACTTCTTGCAAAATATAATAAGGACGCAAACAGGGATGCAGCTAACACAATGAGCTTTCATCTGCAACCTTTGAACGACGTGCACTTTAATCATCTTTATGCAAGTGTTGGCGGAAGAACAGCGAATCTCTCAACACTAAATGGGTTGCTTGTTATTGCTGCTTTCCTTTTATTATTAGGCTGCATCAATTTCATCAACCTTACAACCGCTAATGCAACACAACGTGCAAAAGAAATTGGTATTCGCAAAACAATGGGCAGTTCAAAAAAGCAATTGGTATTTCAATTTTTGGGCGAAACTTTTTTCATTACTTGTATTGCTACGGTTATATCAATTTGTTTAACGCCTTTGTTGTTTAATATCTTCAAAGATTTTATTCCGCCTGGCTTAAATTTTAGCTTTCTTCAACAATCGTCTGCTCTCTTATTCCTGGTTGCCATCACAATTTTTGTAAGTTTTATTTCAGGAATATATCCGGCTTTAATATTATCAGGTTATAAGCCTGCCACAGTTTTAAAAAATCAATCATTTGCAAGCAAAGGTGAAACGAGACATGCATGGATACGAAAAGGACTTACTGTTTCGCAGTTTGTTGTTGCACAATTTTTCATCATCGCCACTATAATGGTAAGCAAACAAATTAATTATGGATTAAACGCTGATTTAGGGTTTAATAAAGATGGCATCATTACGTTTGATGCACCACGGGATACAGTTGCCGATCACACAAACCAACTTTTAAATAGTATTAATGCAATTCCAGGGGTTGAAGTTGCAAGCTCAGGCTTTTTTTCTCCGGCAGATGAAGGGGTAGCTTTTACCAATGTATCGTACCCACCAAAAAAAGACGTGCAGGCGCAGGTTCAGTTAAGATGGGGCAATCCTCAATACATTGATGTGTATAAAATAAAATTACTGGCGGGGCGAAATGTTGCTGCCAGTGATACTTTCAGAGAATTTCTCATTAATGATACGTATGCTAAATTGCTGGGCTTTCAAAAACCTGGTGATGCACTTGGAAAATATTTAAGCTTTAACGGTAAGCAAATGCCAATAGTTGGAGTGATGCAGGATTTTCATGAGCTGTCAATGCATGCACAAATATTTCCGCTTGTATTTGCTGGCAGCAATGGACAAAAATTTCATGTTCGGTTCAAACAAACAAATGCGGGAAGCGCTGCATGGCACAATGCCATCATTCAAATGCAAAAAGCATTCAATCAAATGTACCCTGCCGAAGATTTTAATTATAAGTTTTATGATGACACTATTGCAAGCATGTATGAGAAAGAACAACAAACTGGAAGCTTGTTATCATGGGCAACAGCCCTCGCAATTTTTATCAGTTGCCTTGGTTTATTAGGCCTTGTAATGTACACTGTTAATACACGTACAAAAGAAATCGGTATCAGGAAAATTCTTGGTGCATCAGTAACAAACATCCTTTCCATTTTAGCAACAGACTTTATAAAACTTGTTTGCATTGCATTTTTAATTGCAGCGCCCTTAGCATGGTGGGCAATATACAAATGGCTGCAGGATTATGCATATAAAACGGCAATGAGTTGGTGGATATTTTTGTTAGCAGGTTTAGGAATGTTATTGCTTGCATTAATTACACTTAGCATTCAAACAATAAAAGCGGCAATAGCAAACCCGGTAAAAAGTTTGAGGACGGAGTGATGCCCTTATCCCCTAAAGAGAATGAAGAAGGGATATGAATGCGATGGAATAACAAATTGGAAATCGGAAATTAAATAACCCTAAAATCATAAAAATCCTAATTCAGACAATGTTCAAAAATTATTTCAAAACAACCCTCCGCAATCTTTGGAAAAATAAAGGTTACAGTTTCCTCAACATATTTGGTCTTGCAATAGGCATTGCCTGCGCAGGGCTTATTTTTTTGTGGGTAGAAGATGAAGTTAGTTTTGATAGCAACAATGTAAAGAAAGACCACATCTTCATTGTAAAAACAAATGCAAAAATTGACGATGGTGTCTTCACGCATTCTTCAACGGCGGGGCCAATGGCGCCCGCTATGCAGGCCACGATACCCGGCATTGCAAATACATGCCGCACTACCGAAGATGGTACATCATTTCTGTTTACCATTGGTAATAAGTCGGTGAATGCTTCAGGCGAATATGTAGAGCCTTCTTTTTTCAAAATGTTTACATTGCCCTTTATACAAGGCAATGCTGGCAGCGCTTTCGCGCAATTACATTCTATTGTACTTACCCAAAAAACTGCGAAGAAATTTTTTGGTGATGAAAAAAATATCCTTGGCAAAACAATTCGCATGGACAACAAGCAGGATTATGTTGTCAGCGGCATTTTAAAAGACCTGCCTGAAAATTCTACCATCCAGTTTGAATGGCTCGCTCCTTTTAAAGTTTGGTATGATGCTAACCCAGGAGCAGCAACCTGGTTTAGATTTGGTTTGACTACTTATGTCGAATTGCAGCCCGAAACTGATGCGGTGTCTATTAACAAAGGTTTATTAAATCCTTATTATGATTTTACGACACAAAAAAATGAGAAGGATAAATCATCCGTGCATGTGTTTTTATTTAGCATGAATGACTGGCATTTGCGTAACGATTTTGATAATGGAACACAAACAGGCAGCGGTCAAATCTTATTCGTGCGTTTATTCAGCATTATTGCATGGATCATTTTATTTATTGCATGTATCAACTTTATGAACCTCGCTACTGCAGGCAGCGAGAAGCGTGCAAAAGAAATTGGTGTAAGAAAAGTATTAGGGTCAGGAAGGAAAAACCTCGTTGTTCAGTTCATCGGAGAAGCAATGTTTATGGCTTTACTGGCAGCCCTTGTTGCAGTTGTTATTATATCGTTGGCTTTGCCGGCATTCAATTCATTGGTGCAAAAAAATCTTTTTTTGGGATTGAATAATCCGTATCACATCATTGCATTGTTGTCACTTACCATAATCTGTGGGCTTGTTGCCGGAAGTTATCCTGCATTGTATTTATCATCTTTCAACCCCATATTTGTTTTAAAAGGAATAAAATTGAAAACGGGAAGTGCATCTATTATTAGAAAAGGTTTGGTGGTAGTGCAGTTTGCTGTTTCAATTGTTCTTATCATAAGCACCATCATTATTTATCAGCAGATACAGCATGTAAAAAGCAGGGACATTGGTTATAACAAAAACAACCTCTTGGAAATATCCGCCCAGGGAAATATTGTAAAAGATTTTCCTGCATTAAAACAGGATTTAATAAATACGGGTGTTGTAAAAAACGCAGCGCTGGCAGATCATACAACTATCGGAAGCGGCAATAACACTACCAGTATTTCCTGGCAGGGGAAAGACCCTAACAGCAATATTGTAATTTCTCAACGATTGGTAAGCAACGAATTTATATCCACTACTGGCATGCAGATTGTCCGGGGCAGAGATTTTCAGCCTGCAGATGTTGTTGAGTTTGGAGAGAATCACTTGCCTAAAGATTCAACGCAACCTATGAATGTTATAATTACCGAATCAATGGAGAAGCTAATGGGCAAAGGAAGTGCTGTAGGCAAAACGCTACAGCGACAAAGTGATAACGGGTCTTTTGAAATGCGTGTTACCGGTGTAGTAAAAGATTATGTATATGGTGATATGTACGGACAATCAGCCCCGGTAATGTTTTATGATATACCAGCAGCTGCCTCTTTACTATATGTAAAAATAGCGCCGCAAAGTGGCCTTGAAAATGCGTTGGCAAAAATAACTGCAGTGATGAAAAAAAATAATCCCGCCTATCCTTTAGAATACAAATTCGTAGATGACGAGTTCAATCAAATGTTTTTAAGCGAAATGCTGATCAGCAAATTATCCCGCGTATTTGCATCGCTGGCAATCATCATATCATGCATGGGGCTATTTGGATTAGCCGCATATACCGCACAACGCAGGACAAAAGAAATTGGTATAAGAAAAGTATTAGGTGCAAGCGTTACCGGTATCACGACATTGTTATCAAAAGATTTTTTGCAGCTTGTTGCCCTTTCTTGTGTCGTAGCTTTTCCGCTTGCCTGGTGGGCAATGAATAGTTGGCTGCAAAACTTTCAATATAGGATTGAGATTAGCTGGTGGATATTTTTGGTTGCAGGTTTAATGGCATTAATGATTGCATTAATCACCATCAGCTTTCAGGCAATAAAAGCAGCGATAGCAAACCCTGTGAAGAGTTTGAGAACAGAATAAAAATATCTGAGCAATGATTAATCAGATTCCAATGATTATTCTAAGTCAGGAAAAAAACATTAAATCAATAAGCAAAGTTCAAACAATGTTTAAAAGTTATCTCAAAATTTCTTTTCGCCACCTATGGCAAAATAAATTGTATTCGGCAATTAATGTTATGGGACTGGCAGCCGGTATTACCTGCATGTTATTAGCTGTGCTTTATGTAAAAGATGAACAGAGCTTTGATACATTTCATACACATAACCCTGATCTCTTTCGTATTACTACTAACATAATACCTAACAAAGGTGATAAGCTACAAAATATAGGTGGCACCGGCCAGGTACAAGGGCCGGCATTTAAAAATGAAGTTCCGGAAGTACAGCAATTTGTAAGAGTTATGGGTGGCGATATTTTCGGCGATGTAGTGGGAGCTGATAAAACGCTCCATTTACAACAGTTGTTTGTGGATGAAAACTTTTTCGACATCTTTTCTTTTGAGCTATTACATGGGAGTGCAAAAACAGTTTTAAAAGATATCAATAACGTTGTTATTACGGAAAGCACAGCGCTCAAATTTTTTAATAGCCTAAATGTGATAGGCAAACAACTTCAACTAGATGCCGATCCATCCGCCAAACGTTTGGGAAAGCCAATGATTATAACCGGCGTTGTTAAGGACCAACCAAAAAATTCATCCATCCGGTTTGATATGTTACTGCCATTAAAATTCATCCAGCTTTCTTTTGATGATACCAACTGGCTAAATGCTTATTTGGGCACTTTCGTAGTACTGCGTCCGGGGGCTGATATAAGAGTAGTTGCCCAAAAATTTAACCAGGTTTTTGCTGCTTACGCTAAAGAACAAGTAGCAGAAAATAAAAAAAGTTTTGGATACGACCGTCAGATCAGTTATGGCTTGCAAAGGATTACTGATATACATCTCCAGCCTTTATACAACAGCAGGGGTAGTCGCGAAGGCGGGGTTATCAATGGCAGCAATCCTGTTTTCTCTTACCTGTTTTTAGGGATTGCAATTTTTATTTTACTTATGGCGGGTATTAATTTTATTAATATCAGCATTGCCAACTCTTTGAAGAGAGCCAAAGAAGTAGGTGTTCGCAAAATAACAGGCAGCAGTCAAATTCAAATCATTTTGCAGTTTTTGGTAGAGTCTGCACTTTTATGTTTGGCAGCATTTGCACTGGCTGTCCTTATTACCAACTTATCACTGCCATTGTTTAATCAGTTAACAGGCAAGCAGATATTACGGGCAGAAGCGTTAGATAAACAATTGGTTTTTTATGGAGCAATTATTATTATGATGATTGTATTATTAACCGGTTTATATCCGGCATATATTCTTTCCAATTTTAAACCATCGCAGGCCTTATACAATAAACAAAAATTAACGGGGCGTAATGTATTCGGGAAAAGCCTGGTTGTTGTACAATTTTCACTGGCTGTCTTCTTTGTGATCGCAACAATCACTTATTACAACCAGATGGATTACGTACGTACAAAAGATTTAGGCTATAATCCTTATCAAATTATTCGTAGCAATATACCCGGCAACAGGGAAACCAAACCAATACAGGAATTTTTAAGAAATGAATTGGCGAAAGAACCTTCAATTGAACAAATATCTTTTGGAGGAGATCGCAGCTTTACTGTTGATGCTGCGATAGGCGATAATCATATTCAGGTGATGAATAAAGTGATTGATGAAAATTATCTACCAGTAATGGAGATACAACTTAAGGCAGGTCGTAATTTTTCAACAGCTTTCCAAACAGATAAAACGAACGGCGTTATTGTAAATGAAGCATTCGTAAAAGTAGCGGGACTTAAAGCCGCTTTGGGAACAAATATTATTTTAACTGATGGTCCCGAGAAAGAAACAAAGACCATTATCGGAGTAGTGAAGGATTATCATTTCGGTTCACTTAAAGAACGCATTCAACCAATGGTAATGACCATGAGTGATTGGCTGGGAAATAATATTCTGGTGAAGTTTGAAAAAAGCAAACAAAATGAAGCAATGATTGCCTGGGCAGAAGCTTACAAAAGAGCAATGCCCCAGGCGATTTTTCAATCAGGTTTCTTAGATGAAATAAATGAGAAAGAATACTTGCAGGAAGAACGCTGGCAAAAAGTAACAAGTATTGCGGCGGTGCTCTCAATATTAATATGTTGCCTGGGCCTGTTTGGCCTTTCCCATTTGGCAACACATCAGCGTACAAAGGAAATTGGAATAAGAAAAGTGTTAGGAGCAAGTGTATTCCATCTTGCCTCATTGTTATCAAAAGACTTTTTGAAACTGGTTTTTATTGCCAATGCTATTGCTTTCCCAATTGCATGGTGGGCAGCAAATCGATGGTTGCAGGAATATGCCTATCATATTGAGGTAAAAGGGTGGGTATTTGGTGTGGCAGGTACTTCAGCAGTTGTTATTGCATTATTAACAGTAAGCTTCCAGGCAATAAAAGCAGCAGTAGCAAACCCTGTGAAGAGTTTGAGAACGGAATAACCCCCGTTCCCTAAAGGGGGAGATGAAGAAAAAAAGAATCATGAAAATCATTTGATCAAAAAAATAAAAGTTCAGACAATGATAAAAAATTATTTCAAAATCGCTGTTCGTAACCTGTGGCGCAGTAAAGGGTTTTCTTTCATCAATATTTCGGGTTTGGCCATTGGCATGGCTGCTGCCATACTTATTTTACTATGGATACAAAATGAAGTAAGCTACGACCAGTTTCATAAAAATAAAGACAGGATATACGAGATATGGAACCGCGTTGCATTTAATGGCGAGATCTCGTGCGACAATGGCGTGTCCGCTCCATTAGCTCGCGTATTAGAAGAAGACCTGCCTGAAGTAGAACGTGCTGTAAGGCTACTTAGCAATAATAGTGTTCTCTTTTCAGCAGGCGATAGAAAGCTAATAAAATACGGGAACATGGTGGATACCGGTTTCCTGCAAATGTTCAGCTTCCCTTTGGTGGAGGGCGATGCCGCCACCGCATTGAACGATTTGCATTCTATCGTACTTACTGAGAAAGCCACTAAAAGTTTATTTGGTAATGATAATGCTATAGGCAAGGTGGTAAGGCTTAAAAATGAAGGGGACTTTACAGTAACAGGCATAGTAAAAGATTTGCCCAATAACACCAGCTTCGATTTTGAGTTTCTAATATCCATAGCCAATAAAAAATACGGGGTGGGTCAGGATTTGGGCTGGAACGATAACAGTACACCTACTTATGTGTTGTTGAAGCCCAATGCAAACTATGCCTCGATTGCCCCTAAAATAAAAGGGCTGAAACAAAAATATAGTGATGACGCAAAAAGGATGAAATGGGAATTATTCCTCTACCCGGTTAGTCGCTGGCGTTTGTATTCAAGCTTTACAAACGGCGTGGAAGATTATGGAGGACGCATAACCTTCATAAAGCTATTTGGTATTATAGCCGCGTTTATATTATTGATCGCATGTATCAATTTTATGAACCTGAGTACAGCACGAAGTGAAAAAAGGGCGAAGGAAGTAGGGATACGAAAAGTGGTGGGTGCCCGGAAAAGTTCTCTTATCATTCAGTTTATTGGGGAGTCTGTATTTATAGCTTTGCTGGCAGGTGTTGTAGCTATTTTTATAGTCGAAGTAAGTCTGCCCGCCTATAACCAGCTTACTGAAAAAAAACTATTCATAGACTTTGCTAACAGTTATACATGGATTGCATTTATCGGGTTTATCCTGTTCATTGGTTTATTGGCCGGCAGTTACCCCGCATTCTTCCTTTCATCTTTCCGGCCCGTTAAGGTATTGAAGGGTACGTTTAAAAAGGCAAATGCATTAGTAACACCGAGAAAAGCGCTGGTTATAATGCAATTCACTTTTGCCATTATTCTTATTGTGTGCACCATCATTATAAAACAACAGATAGACTATGCCCGTGAACGGGAGACAGGATACGACAAAGAGAATCTTGTTTACCAATTTATGACGGGTGAGATACCTAAGAATTACACATTGATAAAAAATGAATTGTTAACCTCCGGGATTGCCAAATCAATTACAAAAACAAACTCTCCACTTACTGAAAGGTGGAGCGATGGATGGGGGCAGAACTGGGAAGGAAAGGATCCCAATGATAATACATCTTTCGACAGGTATTTAGCAGACGAAGGGCTGGGCGTTACTGCAGGTCTTCAGTTTATACAAGGCCGTGATTTTGACCTGGAAAAATTTTCTACTGATTCAACGGGGCTGATTGTAAATGAATCAGCGCTGAAGATAATGAAGTTCAAAGAGCCAATTGGCAAGAGAGTAAGTGACCTTGGCATTGACTGGCATATTGTAGGCGTTATAAAAGATTTTATTCTCACCAACCCTTATGAACCTACAAGGCCGCTGCTGATATGTGGTGCAAAAAGCAGCTTTATGAGTTTCAATGTGATGCAGATAAAACTAAATGGAAATAACTCTACTGCGGATAATTTAAAAAAAGCAGCAACCATTTTCAAAAAGTACAACCCGGAATATCCTTTTGAATATAAGTTCGTAGACGAGGCCTATGCGCAGAAATTCGACAATGAACAACGCCAGGGAACTTTGGCTGCGTTGTTTGCAGGGCTTACCATTTTTATTTCATGTCTTGGTTTGTTTGGCCTCGCAACATACATGGCTGAAGCCCGAATTAAAGAAATTGGCGTACGCAAAGTACTTGGCGCTTCTGTTACCGGGATCGCTGCATTATTGTCAAAAGATTTTGTGAAGTTGATAATCATTGCTATTGTTATTGCATCTCCGATTGCCTGGTGGGCGATGAATAAGTGGCTTGAGGAGTACACATATCGCATTGCTATTTCGTGGTGGATATTTCTTTCTGCAGGATTGATTGCTATTGCCATTGCATTGCTAACGGTAAGTTCTCAGGCAATAAAAGCAGCTATCGCAAATCCTGTAAAGAGTTTAAGAACTGAATAAAACTGCCAATATGTTTAAAAACTATTTTAAAATCGCCTGGCGCAATCTCCTTAGAAACAAGGGATATACTTTTATAAATATCATTGGCCTGGCTATTGGGCTGGCTGCCTGCCTGCTTATTTTTCTATATGTTCAGGATGAACTCAGCTTCGACCGCTTTAACGAAAAGGCAGATCGGATATACCGGGTAAATATGGAGATCAGGTTTGGCAATAATCACATGGACCTGGCAGTGGCCAATCCATTGTTTGGTGAAACAGCAAAAAATGACATTCCACAAGTAGAAGATTTTACAAGGTTGAGATGGTATGGAGGATTGCTTGTAAAAAAGGGAAATGAAAATATACGCGAGGGCAACGTAGCCTGGGCGGATGCTTCTTTATTCAATGTGTTTAGCTTACCGATGATCTCGGGTGATCCTAAAACGGCACTGACAGAACCCAATTCAATGGTGATTACGGAAACAGTAGCCAGGAAATATTTTAATGAGACCGATGTTGCCGGAAGAACGTTATTGATCAACAACAAAGAGCTTCGTAAAGTAACAGGTGTAATAAAAGATATTCCTTTCAATTCTCACTTTCAGTTTACTGTTTTTTTGCCAATGATAGAATCTGCCGATGCTAAAGAAAAGACCTGGGCAGGGAATCAAAATTATAATACCTATTTATTGGTAAAGCCCGGTACGGACAGTAAGCGGCTAAATGATGAATTAAATAATATGCTCGACAGAAAACTGGGACCGGATCTCAAATCTGTCATCAATAAATCATTGGAAGAGTTTAAGGCCCAGGGTGACTATTTTAAAACCAGCCTCACAGCCTTGCCTGCTATTCACCTGCATTCCGATAAGATAGGAGAACTGTACGGCAGTGGGAATATTCAATATGTCTATATCTTTTCTGCGATCGCCTTTTTTATTTTGATAATTGCCGGTATCAATTTTATGAACCTGGCTACGGCACGTTCTGCCAAAAGAGCCCGTGAAGTAGGCGTAAGGAAAGTACTCGGGTCATTAAAAAGCAGCCTGATAAAACAATTTTTATCGGAAGCGGTACTCACAAGCGGCATTGCAATGATCATTGCATTAGTCATAGCCACAGCATGCCTTTCTTCTTTCAACAATCTATCTGGCAAACAGATAAATCTTTCGGTTATTTTTCAACCGGCCTTTGCGCTAATAGCAGTGGCATTGGTAATTATCATAGGTATCCTGGCGGGGCTTTACCCGGCATTTTATCTTTCTTCTTTTCGACCTGTCGCCGTGTTAAAAGGGGTATCGGCCCAGCGGGTTAAAAAATCAATATTCCGCAATGCGTTGGTAGTATTTCAGTTTACGGCTTCCATTGTTTTAATTACGGGCACGATGGTAATTTATAACCAGCTAAAATTTATCCGGTCTAAAGATATTGGCTTTAACCGGCAACAAATGCTCATCATCAATAACACCCGTCAGCTTGGACAACAAATTGATGCTTTTAAAAATGAATTATTGCAACTTAACGGTGTACAAAAGGCAACGGTCTCCGGCTTTTTGCCCGTAAACTATAACAGGAACAATGATTCTTTCTTTCCTGATGTTTCATTAGATACCAAAGAGGCTATTTCCATGCAAAGCTGGGACATTGATGAAAATTATATTCCCACACTGGAAATGAAGGTGGTGGAGGGCAGGAATTTTTCGAAAGATATGGGTACGGACAGTTCCGCCATTATCCTCAATGAGTCAGCCGCCAGGTTTTGGGATAATAAAGACATCCTGAATAAGAAGGTTTACAGGATTACCGACCCGCAAACCAACAACGTAACGGAATATCATGTTATCGGTGTTGTAAAAGATTTCAATTATAGTTCGTTACGGGAGCAGGTAAAGCCACTTGCATTTATGTACAAAAAGGACAGGGGTAGCATTACTGTAAAAATCAGTGGAGCAAACCTGCCGTCATTATTATCTCAAATCAAATCAAAATGGTCGGCAGTGTCCGGTGGCCTGCCTTTTGAATATAGTTTTATGGATGATGATTTTAGCAGGTTCTATGCCGGTGAAGAAAAAACCGGTAACCTCTTTACCGTATTTGCCATACTGGCCATTTTTATTGCCTGCATGGGACTATTTGGCCTGGCAACATTTATGGCAGAACAACGGACTAAAGAAATAGGCATACGAAAAGTGCTGGGCGCTACAGTACCCGGCATTTCCACCATGTTGTCAAAAGATTTTGTACGGCTGGTGGTCATTGCCATATTCATTGCCACCCCACTGGCATATTATATTATGAATAAATGGTTGCAGGCATTTGCCTATCGCATTGAAATGCAGTGGTGGGTATTTGCAATTGCCGGAGTATTCGCAATCAGTATAGCTATTGTTACGGTAAGCTTCCAGGCTATAAAAGCGGCAATAGCAAATCCTGTAAAGTCATTGCGAACAGAGTGAAGCATGTCATTGCGACTGCGAGCAACGTGAAGCAGGAAGCAAAGAACTGAATAAAATGTATAGCTATGTTTAAAAATTATTTCAAAATCGCCTGGCGAAATCTTATTGGAGACAAACAATTCAGCTTTCTCAACTTGCTTGGTTTATCTACCGGCCTGGCGTGTACGTTGCTAATTTATTTATGGGTAAGCGACGAATTAAGTATTGATAAGTATAATAAAAATGATAGCCGTCTTTACGAGGTTTTAAAGAGAAATAAAGATGGTACCGGCGCTGTTAATATTAGCAAAAATACACAGGGATTACTGGCAGATGCAATGGCTAAAGAATTTCCGGAAATTGAAGTGGCGGCCTGTGTAAAAAAGGAACGAAGCCCTGGTATTCTGTCTTACGACAACAAGAAAATAAAAACGGTGCCGGCGTGGGTGGGAAGAAATTTTTTCGACGTTTTTACCTATCCACTTATTAGTGGCAGCAAAAGCGTTGTGTTAGCTGATGTTTCAAACATTTTCTTATCTGATAAGACGGCATTAAAATTATTCAATACAACAAATGTTATTGGCAAAACCATTAAGTGGGATTTCAAAGATGATGACGTTGATTTCAGTAACGTATACAAAATTGCGGGAGTTTTTAAGTCACCTCCATCCAATTCATCCGATCAGTTTGATGTGATATTTCCTTTCGAATTATATGCCGCGAAAAACGCTGGTGGAATGGGGGATGTTACTTTCTGGGGAAGCAATATGGTTTCTACATATGTACTACTGAGGCCGGGAAGTAACATCAATGCATTCAACAATAAAATAAAGGATTTCACCAGGTTAAAGATCAAATCTCTATATAAAGGAGATGACATGGTTAATTATGAAGGCGATCTCTTTACTCAAAGATATTCTGACAGGTATTTGTATAACAACTTTGTAAACGGAGTACAATCCGGTGGCAGAATAGAATATGTAAAGCTTTTCTCGATCATTGCCGTTTTTATTTTACTCATCGCCTGCATCAACTTCATGAATTTGTCAACCGCTAAAGCTTCCCGTCGTATGAAGGAAGTAGGTATAAAAAAAGTGGTTGGCGCCAGCAGTGGATCATTAATATTTCAATTCATCAGCGAGTCAATACTAATGGCATTGTTATCTTTAATGATTGCCCTGTTATTTGTTGTATTGTTATTGCCTGCCTTTAAGGAAATTACCGGGAAAGACATCAGTTTTTCACTCAATGCAAATCTTATCTTTTCATCAATTGTTATAACACTTCTTACAGGC